>JAEEUA010000109.1 GCA_016286775.1 Bacteroidales bacterium | reverse complement strand
ATTTTTTATTTTTTTGTAGAAAATTTAAAAGGTTAGGCTAACATGCCTAACCTAATGTATAATCAAGCATTAAGACGGCCGTCAGAATGCTTCGTTCTACAGGATATGGTACTCTGACGGCCGACAGAGTGTTTCCGCAGTTGGATAGAGTACTCTGACGGGCGACAGAGTACCTTCTCTTCCCGCATAGAGCATCGTGACGCGCGTCAGAGTATTTCCGCAATTGGATAAAGCACTTTGACGCGCGTCAGAGTGCTCTCTCCGTTCGAAGGATGACCATTCTTGGCCAAGATTGGTTATTGTCCAATCGTCGCATGACCAATTTCGGCCAGGATTGGTTATTGTCCAATCGTCGCATGACCAATTTCGGCCAGGATTGGTTATGGTCCAATCATCGCATGACCAATTTCGGCCAGGATTGGTTATTGTTCAATCGTTGCATGACCAATTTCGGCCATGAATGGTTATGGTCCAACCCTCGCATAATTTCGGCTAGGAATGGTTATGGTCCAATCGCCGCATGACCAATTTCGGCCAGGATTGGTTATGGACCAACCGTCGCATGACCAATTTCGGCCAGGATTGGTTATAGTCCAACCGAAGAATGACCAATTTCAGCGAAGATTGGTTATTCCAAAATCTTTTCATTGTTTCGGCGAATCGTACGATGCTTCAAATTCGCAAGTGAGCAGATACCAGTTCTCCACACTTATCCACCATCGGAACGAGTCTGTTTCACGGGGAAAAAATCTTCTAGTACTTTTGTCCGTAGAGTAATGGAGGTTGAAGCGATATTTTCCGGGAGGGATTCTTCTACCCATGCTGGCAATCCAAGCCTCTTTCACCTTTCCTGGATACAGTGGCGGTTGATCTTCCCAAGTCGTGCAAATCTGCCCAACATGGTCTCCTTCATATTTCCCATCAATCCATTTTGAGAATGATCCCCATAAATAGCCAGGTAGCCATTTCCCATAGATGGTGTCATTGCTATGATTATGCACAGCGAAAAAAGGACCGTAGAATTCCCCACCTCCACCTCTTTGTGTTCGAAGATATTCAATTTCGACCAAGGGTGATGGCTGCGAATTTTTGGCAATTCTGAATTGGCATGAAATGATGGAATCTTTACAATTCCAGTCTGAAAGATTCTTGCACTCCCGTTGGACATAAAACATCGTCTTGATGTCGATTTCTTCACCGGTCAACATAAATTTTTGCGAACAAGAATCCTTGCCAAGTTTGTCGGCATCGATGCTTATCGTCAACTGGTATTCTCCAAGCTGGTTCAAATGACATACCATCTGACTCTGCCGAATCGTACCATCTATCAGGATCGTATCGGCTCCATCGGGAAGACGCATCTTCACGATTCCGTGCGTATTGGCTGGAAGATTCCTTATGTTATAATCTATTTCCATGTCACATTGTCCTTTCATGGAAACAGATGATAATGCCAAAACGGAAAGTATCAGAAATTTAGGTATTCCCATGGTTAATGATTACTTTTGAGATTTGGGAAATCGTTTCGACATACCGATAGCGCCCGTCGGACAGACAAGGCGGCAGAGGTGACAACCTACGCAGCGTGTGCCGACGATGTGGGGACGACGTGTCGCTGTGTCGAAGGTGATGGCCTGATGGCCACCATCCATGCAGGACGTGTAGCAGCGACCGCACCCGATACAGCGCTCGGCGTTGATCTTGGGATAGACAACGGTGTTGCGATCGAGGTTGGAAGGCGAGACAAAGTTGGGCAGTTCTTCGCCAACCAGGTCGGTCAGGTGCTTCACGCCACGTTGTAGCATATAGTTCTGCAGGCCAAGCACAAGGTCGTCGATGATACGATAGCCATACTGCATGACCGCGGTGCAGACCTGCACATTGCGGCATCCCAGTTGGATGAACTCCAGCGCGTCGCGCCATGTCTCTATGCCTCCGATGCCGCTGAACTGCATGTTCTTCATGATGGGATTCTGAGCCATCTCCAGGATATAGCGTAGTGCGATGGGTTTGATGGCTCGACCCGAATAGCCCGAGACGGTCTTTTTCTGCGAAACGCTGGCGTGGTCGCTCATGGTGACACTCTTGATGGTGTTGATGGCCGAGATGGCATCGGCTCCGGCAAAATAGCCGCCCATGGCAGGCTCGTTGATTTGGGTGATGTTGGGCGTCATCTTGGGGATGACAGGAATAGAGACATTGCGCTTCACGTAGGCTGTATAGAAAGTGACAAGTTCGGCATTCTGCCCTACGTCGGAGCCCATGCCGGCCAGTCGCATCTGGGGACAGGAGAAGTTGAGTTCGACGGCATCGCATCCGGCCCGTTCAGCCATCTTGGCCAAAACAATCCACTGACGCTCGGTCTGTCCCATGATGGAAGCGACGACGACCTTGGAAGGATAGCCCTTCTTCAGACGTTTCAGGATGTCGAAGTCCATGCGTACCGGATTCTCGCTCAACTGCTCCATGTTGCGGAAACCATAGAAGTCGCCATTGTCGTCGGTGTGAATTGCATCGAAACGGGGCGACACTTCGTGGATGTCCTGCATGCAGATGGTCTTGTAGAACACGCCACCCCAACCCGCTTCGAAAGCGCGAGCCACCATCTCGTAGTTGGTGCAGATGGCCGACGAAGCGAGGAAGAAGGGATTTTCGCAAGGAATGCCACAGAAATCAATGCTGAGGTCGGGCATCTGGTCGGTCGTCGGGATATTTTGCCGTGAGTCATTCTGTGCCAACGTCTCTGCTGTTCGCAGCAACTCATGGATGCGGATGGGCCTGTCGTAGTGGATGCAGGCTTGCTCGGCAGCCAGGAGTTCCTCGTCGGAACAATTGGTTACCCACTGACATGCGAGTGGCAGGTTGTCGAAACGAATGGCACGGATGGCGCGGGCGGGGTCACCGTTAGGGCAGGCTTTGCTGCAGGGGGCATCGGCGCAGAGCAGGCAGCGCGATGCCTCTTCTTTTGGGTGAAGTTGGGTGGTCAAAGTGTTATAAAGGGAATTAGTGGGAAATGGTTAATAAAGGCTTTCGAAGTTGCGATTGGCTCGCTGGATGGCGTCCACGAGGGCCGGGGTGACCCACTCCATGTTGTGGTCGCCGTCATCGACATGCATAGCCACGGGGATACCCTTGGCGTGCAGGGCATGGACAAGATCCATGTTGGCATCGAGGGTAAAGTCATGGTCGCCTACGGCTACCTTCCAATCGACCTGCTTCCAGGCATCGACCTCGTCGGGTGTACCTTGGTTGATGCGGAGGATGGGGTTGTTGTCGTCGATGATCTGCTGGCGCCATGCTGCCGAAGGGTCGAACTTGAGGAATTCGAGCGGCTGGGCGCGCTGGTAGCCGCTGATGTCATAGACCATGCAGAATTTCTCGGGATGATGTACGCCATAAACCGTGGCTGCACCTCCGCCCATCGAGAAACCGGCGATGGCACGACCGCCCTTGTCGGTGCGGGCGCGATAATTCTGTTCGATGTAAGGAATCAGTTCGTCGAAGATATAGTCCTCATACTTCCAGTCGGGGGCGCCGAGGGCTTCCGAATTGGGTGTGGGCGAATTGAAGTACATCATGTTCTGCTGGTTGCCTTCGGGACAGACGATAATCATGTCCTTTACGGCTCCGCAGTCGATAAGGCTGTCGGCCACTTGCGAGAGGTGGTTCAAATTCTCCCAATCGGTATGGCTGCCACCGCCGCCATGCATCAGGTAGAGTACGGGGTATTGGCGAAGAGGTTCTTCGTCGTAGCTGCCAGGCAGGTAGATGGCGTAGTCACGTTCGGAGATGCCGCTGAGCAGGCGGCACGGCATCTTCTTCATCTCGGTGCGGCCTGGACGCTGGGGAGTGGTGTCTTGTGCGATGACTATTGAGGACATCAGGATCATGCACAAGAGGGCAAATAAATTTTTCATCGTTGTTTTTTTGAGAATTGATTATAGTGACTATAGTAATTATAGTGACTATAAGACTAATTGAGATTAATACTATTCCTCCATCCTGGCTTTGACTTTCTTCCAGGCATGGGAGTCGAAGAGGAAACACTCTTTCATGGTTTCCGTCATCGTGACAAATCGGCTGAATGGGATGGTGAAGCTCAGTTCGTCCCGGCCGACAAACGGGCGTACCGAGGGGTCAAACAGGCCGAGGAAACACCGATGGCCACCTTGTGCGTTTTCGACTACGGTCATCGAAACCACCGTGCTGCATCCCGAACCGAACAGCGACACTACGGCATCGGGCTCGTTGTTGTCGAAAAAAGCCCAGCCACAAAGTCCCGAAAGCATGTCGGGGGTAGCATAGAACAACAGGCCTTCGATTCCGTCGAACGAATCGACCTTGTCTGCCCGGACAAAGTTCAGATAGGGTTTGTCGGCACGCTTCATGTGCAGGCCTTCGACATAATCTGCCACCATCTCGGGCGTTTTCTTGTATTTTTCGGTCAGCGAAACAAACTTGGGCACTCGTTCGGGCATGTCCGAAAAGCCCGTGTAGAGCTTGCCGCCTCCGCAGCCGATGACTTCGGTGCTGAGGCTGACCGGCACACCCTTTCGGGCCTCGTCCAGACCCTTGAAGAAGCAGCCGCCGATCTTCGAGGTCGTGGCTATCGGTGTGTCGTTGTAGCCAAACAGCAGCGGCAGAGGAGCCTGGCTGCCGAAAGCCTCTCGGTAGTTCTGGATAAATTCTTGAACATTCATGGGTTAAGTGGTAATGTAGTGTTGAACAGTTGTGTGCTGGTTTATAGAATAGGGGCTGCGAGGCGGCAGACGCTCTCCTTGGCCCGTTGCCACCAGGGTCGTTTTCGCCAGGTCTCGGCCTTGATTTCGTGGCAATGGCGAAGGTCGTCGAGGAAGGTCTGCCGTTGCTGCCGTGCCGTTTCGCTGTCGTAGATGAAGGCGGTCACTTCGAACGACTGGCTGATGCTGCGGTGGTCGATGTTGACGCTGCCCACGGTGCAGATCCTATCGTCGGCCACGATGGTCTTGGAGTGCAGGTAGCCGTTGTCGTAGAAGAAGACGCGCACCCCCGCGTCGAGCATCTGCTCGATATACCAGCGCGAAGCGTAGATCACCACCCAGCCCTTGTCGGGATAGGTGGGAATCATGACACGCACATCAACACCCGAGAAGGCGGCGGCATAGAGCGCCTTGCGGATGGCTTCGGAGGGTACAAGGTAGGGCGACTGCAGATAGACGTAGCGGCGGGCCGTGTAAAGGATCTGGGAGTAGGAAAGGTCCATCACGCGGAACTTGGCCGTCGGGTTGGATGTCACCACCTGCATCAGCAGATTGCCTGTCTGGGGCTGGGGAGGATAGTATGCCTTGTCGTGCACCCATTTGTCGCTTGCGAACTGCCAGTCGGTGAGGAAGGTGGTCTGCAGTTCGGAGACGGCAGGGCCTTCGATGCGCAGATGGGTGTCGCGCCAGACGCCGCCACGGATGCCCTTCAAGTAACGTTCGGCCAGGTTCATGCCGCCCGCATAGCCTACCACGCCATCGACGACGAGCACCTTGCGGTGGTTGCGGTAGTTGGAGAAAGGCGAAAGGTGGGGAAACAGCGGGCTGAACGCCTCGACCTGCACACCGCCCTCCTTCATCCGACGGAAGAAGCTGCGTGGCACACCGATACAGGCGGCGGCATCGTACATCAGTCGTACCTCGACGCCCTGACGCACTTTGTCGATGAGGATGTCGGCAAAGGCATCGCCTACAATGTCGTGCTCAATCATGAAGAACATGATGTGGACGTGATGACGGGCCGCGAGGATATCCTCCTTCATGGCCTCGAACATGTCGCCGCAGACCGTAAAGACGCGGATGCTGTTGCCCCCGACGAGATAGGCTCGGTTGTTGTTCTCGAGCATCTGGATGAGGCGCGTCCACCCTTCCCCTTCCTCAACGGGGTGGGATGTGCGATAGGTCGCCGTGTGGGCCTTGAGTTCGGTGAGCCTTTCCGGAGAAATGAGAGGTCGGAGCATGGCAGGCACGCCGAAGAAATAATAGAGCAGGATGCCCAGCACCGGCAGAAAATAGAGTATCAGAATCCATGCCAGCGTCTCGGTGGGGCGCCGGTGTTGCGTCAGCACCACCACAGCGATGTTGAGCGCAAAGACGATAATCACTATGTTCAGCCAGAGTGGTAATGTCATGGTGCAAAGATAGGGAGTTTTGGGGATTAATGCAAAATTTTTGACCCTTTTTTTGTTTATTTCCCGCAAATGACATATCTTTGCGGTGATTTCGATGTTTGGTTTCGATAAAACATCTTGACTATTCGAAAAGTATGCTGCAAGTTATATTGTTTTTCGTCATCCTGTTTGTGGCCATCCTGGCCGACCTGTATATCTGGGATAACCATCTGCGGCAGCTTGCCGTGGGTTGGCAGGTGCTGCATTTCCTGCCCGTCAGCATTCTGATGGTGGCCATTATCGTCCTGGCCTTCCGGGGGATGAACACGCTGCTCTTCCGCATCATCTTCATCGTGCTGCTGTGCGTCGTGCTGCCGCAACTGATCCTGCTCTGCTTCTGGGGCGCTGGCAAGATTTTTACCGGAGCATCCTCGGCCCTCGGTACCCTCGGCCTTGCGGTGGCTTTCGCCATTTCGGCAGCCAGCTTCTACGGCCTCGTTTGGGGCTGGCGACACCTCGTTGTGCGGCAGCAGACCATCATGGTGCCCGACCTGCCGCGTGCGTTCGACGGCTTCCGTATCGTGCAGGTGAGTGACCTGCATCTCGAGATGTTCGAAGGGCAGGAGGCGTTTATGCGCTCGCTTGTCGATAGTGTGAATGCAGCACGTCCCGACCTCATTGTCTTCACGGGCGACCTGGTTTCACGCCAGAGCCGGGAGTTGCCGCCCTTCATGGACATCCTTTCGCAGATGAAGGCGCCCTGCGGCGTGAAGTCAATCCTCGGCAACCACGACTACAGCATCTATGGCCCCTTCCACGGCAGTCCGAACGCCATAGAGCGCGATTTCGGCCTCCTCAAGGACTATCAGCGACAGATGGGCTGGGACCTGCTGCTCAACGAACATCGCTTCATCTGTCGGGGTAGTTCCCAGATTGCTGTCATCGGTGTCGAAAACGAGGGCAAGTCGGGTAAGGTGCGACGTGCCGACCTGCCGCGAGCCATCGAGGGCGTGCCCGACAGCTGCTTCAAGCTTCTGCTCACCCACGATCCCTGGCATTGGCGCCACGAGGTGACGAGCACCACCAACATCCAGCTCACCCTTTCGGGACATACCCATGCCGCCCACTTCCGCATCGGTGATGTTTCGCCCTCACGACTGGTCTATTCAGAGTGGCGCGGTCTTTATCGCAAGGGTTCGCAGCAGCTCTTCATCTCATCCGGTATCGGCGGCATGCTCGCTTTCCGCCTCGGTGCCTGGCCCGAAATCAATGTCCTAACGCTTCGAAGGGAGCAGTAAGGCTCTTTTCGGAGGAATCTCGGAGGAATCGGAATAATCGGAGGACTCGGAGGACTCGGAAGACTCGGAGTATTCGGAATAACGGGATACCGGAATATCGGAATATCGGAATTCCGAAATAAGAAAATAAAAACCAATAATAAGCCATGACCCTTTTACTAACCCTTCTCTTAACCCTTCTTAACCCCTCAGAACCTTTCTTAACCCCTCTCAACCCCTCGGAACCTCTCTTAACCCCTCTCAACGAGGCCCTTCGTCCGCCCGCAGAAGAGCGCCTCTTCCGCTCGGAGGCGGTCGAGAGGCAGATTGCCGCGATTGTCGGCCAGCTCACCAACCCGAAGCTGGCACAGATGTTCGCGGCCTGTTATCCCAATACGCTCGACACCACCGTCCACTTTGAGGAGGACGAGGACGGGACACCCGACACCTTTGTCTATACGGGCGACATCCACGCGATGTGGCTGCGCGACAGCGGTGCACAGGTCTGGCCTTACGTGCAGCTTGCTGGCGAGGACGAGGCGCTGCGTCGGATGCTTGCCGGCGTGATCCTGCGCCAATGGAAGTGCATCAACTGCGACCCTTATGCCAATGCCTTCAACCGGGAACCAAACCCCGAAGGGCCGTGGATGAAGGATACCGGCATGCATCCCGAACTGCACGAACGCAAGTACGAGATCGATTCGTCGTGCTATCCCATCCGCCTTGCCTACCACTACTGGCAGGTGACGGGCGACACCAGCGTCTTCGGCGCCGAGTGGATCGAGGCCATCGGAAACATCCTGCACGTCTTCACCGAACAGCAGCGACGCGAGGGACGCGGCAGCTACCGTTTCCTGCGTTCCAGCAACCGTGCGCTCGACACGATGAACAACGAGGGCTGGGGTGCCCCCGTGCGCCCCTGCGGCCTCATCGCCAGCGCCTTCCGACCCAGCGACGATGCCACAACGCTTCTCTTTCTTGTGCCCAGCAACTTCATGGCCGTCAGCAGCCTGCGCAAAGCCGCCGAGATACTCACCACCGTCAATCGTCGCGACGACCTGGCAAGCCGCTGCAACGCCCTGGCCGACGAAGTCCATGCCGCCCTGATGGAGCACGCCATCTATGACCATCCCAAGTACGGAAAGATCTACGCCTACGAGGTCGATGGCTTCGGCAACCATCTGCTTATGGACGATGCCAACGTGCCCAGCCTGCTGGCCATGGCCTATCTGGGCGATGTCGCCATCGATGATCCCATCTACCAGAACACACGTCGTTTCGTCTGGAGCACGGACAACCCCTACTTCTTCCGCGGCAAGGCGGGTGAAGGCATCGGAGGCCCGCACATCGGTCACGACTACATCTGGCCGATGAGCATTATGATGCGTGCCTTCACGAGTCAGGACGACGCCGAAATCCGCGCCTGCATCGAGCAACTGATGCGCACCGATGCCGGGACGGGACGGATGCACGAATCGTTCCACAAGGACGATGCCACCCGCTACACGCGCTCGTGGTTTGCATGGGCAAATACCCTCTTCGGCGAACTCATCATCAAGCTCATCGAAGAGGGTAAAGTGGATTTGCTCAACAGCATCGAATAGGATCAGTTGTTTTATATAATGAGAAAGGGCTATTTTGCTACTGCAAAGATAAGCATTCCTTTCGAAAAAAACAAAAGTTTCGGCGACGAGAGGTGCAAGTTGTTACATTACGATTGAAAATTGTAACATGGCTTACTGTCGGGTGATGGTCAGCACGCCGTTGGCGCAACCGCCCGTCAGGTCGATGGTGAAGACATAGGTGTCGCCATCGGTAAGCGTGACATCGGGCAGCAGATAGAGGTTGCCGTCGTCGTGACCGTTGCCGTCGCCGATGCCGAAGACATCGCTCGTGGTCGAAAGGTGATAAGCCGAAGCCGAACCCTTGAACTCGGTGCCCCAGGCAGCCTGTCCGAAGAACTTGAAGTTGATGTCGGCACCGTTGAGCTGCTGGCCAACGGTAAGGCTGATCCGATGCACCTTCTCGCTGATGGGAGTCAGACAGTAGTCATATTCCTCGCCTGTCCACCAGCTCTGTACGTTCGAAGCCTTGTAGCTGGGCTTGCCCACACCGTTGTTGCCGATGATCCAGATGGCGCCCGTTCCGTCGGCGTTGAGACGGCCGCTCGATGTGCCATCCATCACCCAGATGCGGAATGCCAGGTTGCTGAAGTCGGCGGTGATGTTGTAGGTGCCGGTAATGCCCAGGAAAGTGTAGGTGCCGTCGTCGTTCTTCTGGAACCAGTCGCGGTCGTAGAACCAGCGGCTCGAATTCATGATCGATTCGCCTGCAAACTCATAGGGATGACCCTGCACGAGCTCGCCCTGGAAGACGTTGTCGGTCTTGGTCAGCACAATCTCGGTCGAAGCGTTGGGGTCGGATTCCGTGGGACCATACGCGTAGGTCAGCACATTGAAGCTGACGTTGTTTGCCCCCTTGTTACCATTGAAGGTGATGGCATCGGTGATGCCTTCGCTGATATCGTCGTTGCCCTGTCCGAAGGAGATCTCCGTGCCGTTGGCACCGTCCTTTGGAGCCACGAAGTAGCCCTTGAACGAACGATTGGAACTCGTGTAGCTGCCTGCAAAGAGATACGGGTTGGCAGCATCGGGCAAAAGGGTGACGGGGCTTCCCGTCGAGGGCACAAACGTCAGATATTCGTAATGAGGTCGCGCGAGCGGAAGGTCAATCACCTGCTCGGTCTTCGCCAGGCGGATGTTCTGGAGCACGAGGCGGATCTGTGCGGCTCCATCGGGCACAGCCTTATAGAGCGGGGCATAGAGCCTCACGCCGTAGGTGCCGTCGGTGCGCGTACGGATGGTCTGCGTCGAAACCTGCTGGCCACTGTATTCCAGGTAGGCCTTCAACGTCGAGAGTCCTACGCCCTCGGCATCCGAACATGCCACCGAAAGGAAGATGCTGTCGCCATAATGTGCCGACGGTGCAAGGTCGCTTACCGTCAGGACGGGCTGACCAACGGCATTGTCGTCGTCATCGTCGCAGCTGACGGTGGTAAAGAGGGTGGTTAGGGCCAGCAAGGCTGCCATGGGGAAATGGAATAGGTATTTCATATCAATTTACTCCTGTCATTTACTTGTTCCACTTCACCGACGAAACACCACCTGCGGGGACGTTGACGCGCACATAACTGCTGCCATCGCCCACATTGATGGTCTTGTCCTCATCGCCCGTGTTGAGGATCACGGCACCATAGGTTCCATCGGGATTGAGGAAGCAGGCGCTGATGATGTTCTGGCTGGCGATGTTGCGGCTTGTGCCCAGGCGGACAGCACCCGTGGCAGCTGCCACGCTCATGTGGGCAATGATGTAGTAATGCGAGTTGCGGGTGTAGGTGCGGTAGTTCGAAGGATCGATGTCGATGGCACCGAAGCAGGTCTGGCAACCACCGTCAAGGTTCGGACCCATGTTGGTGTCGAGCATGAAGTTCCAGACGATGACGGCCTTGCACATACGGTTGACCGTACCCAGGGCCACGTTCTTCATGTCGGCCATCAGGCGGGTAGCGAGGTTGCGGCCGTCGTTCCAGGTGCCGATGGAGCTCTCGGAGAAGATCAGCGCCTTCTGGGGAGCCTTCGTATAGATATCGACGAGCTCGTCGCTTGTTCCGCCGTAGTCATGGTAGGCAGCGCCTGCCACCAGTTCCGCGCCTTCGTAATCCTCGCCGAGGGTGTTGTAGATCTTCACCGGATAGTCGTCCTGGTCGCCCACGTTGTCGTAGTTGTAGTTGTGGTCGAAGACGTAGATCTGCGTCTGCAGGCCGGCACGCTTGAAGGCGCGGGCCATGCTCTTCACCAGCTGGGCCTCTTCGTCCCAGGGCATGTAGCACGAGGCACAGTTGGCATGGTTCAAAGGCTCGTTCTGTGGAGTCACCGCATGGA
>JAEEUA010000108.1 GCA_016286775.1 Bacteroidales bacterium | reverse complement strand
GGGTGGCAGCCAAGGATGGCTGCCGACTGGGACACAGCGCCGGGGCTGTGGGGGGCATCCGTTTGGATCAAGACGTTGTTCGCATCGGCGAGCCAGTGGCAGGCGTCGAGGAAATCCTTGTTCAAATGATGCATCACCAGGTCGATGGTCCCTCCCGAAGCACCGCACACGAAGCAGCGATAGCGATTGCTGCGCACGCTGAACGAGAGGCTTGCGTGATGATCATCGTGGAAGGGGCAAAGGCACTTGTGACGGCTCACGTGGAGTCCAAGTCGCTCTGCGACCCCCTCGATGGGGAGGTCGCGGAGCTTCTGAAGTTCTTGCTTGTCCATTAGCGTTTGCGGTTAAGGTAAACCTTCGTCTTTCGGTAAAGTCCTGTCTGCGCCGAATACTCGATAAAGCGTCGGCTCATCCAGACACGCAACTGGCGTTTGGTGCCTTCCTTTGGCTTGCCTGCATCGGCACGAAGAGCCTCCAGTTCGGCTTCGTTGAACGTATCACGCAGGTCGTCGAGCATGTTCTTGGGCCCACTCTTGCCAGCCTCCACAGTGCTCGTGTCGCCATCTTTCAGCATATCGCCGAACACTTGCATCTTGCTCCAAAGGTCGTGATAGACCAGCCACTCGACAAATTCGCCTATGACGCGTGTCCAACATTGTCCGTTGAGGATGAAGAGGATACAGCCATTCTTCCAAGCCGAAACGATGGCACGTTTGCCCATATCCCACACCTCGTCGTCATCGGCAAGGTCGGCGATCTTTGCCACATCGTCAGCCAGTTTGTCGGCCAGCTTGTTCAGCTGAGGGATGATGAAGCGCCCCTTGCAATCCTCCAGGCGGGTGATGTACTCGTCGAGTTTCGCGAGGAAATCCTCATCGAACATGCCCACGCGAGGAATCTTTCCACTGCGGTTTTCGCGTGCCTTGTAGGAGAAAGGTATGCGTCCGAATGTGCCCACGTGCAGCTCGTTCTTGTAGAACCTGCGTGCAGCAATAGGCGTAGAAGAGAAGGTGAGGTTGACACGAAGCGTAGGGTTGCCCGTCACACCGTCGGCCGTAGCACGAAGGGCACCGGCCCGCTGCTTGTCGTAGATGTTTCGGATGGTCTGGCTCACCTGCTTGTGTCCTCCGCAAAGTCGGTCGGCCTGCTCTATCTCGGTCATATTGAAGAACTGGGTATGACCGCCATAGGCTTCGCAGGCCATGGCATTCTGGAGGAAGGCCGGATTGGTTGCATCCGAAGGAGGGAAGAAGAATGCGACCTCCGGACGAGCGGGTTTCTCCTTGTTGGCGCCCTTGGTCTTGACTGCCTTCTGCCAGCTCACCAGCTTCTGCAGTTCCTCCTCGTCGTGCTTTCGGTTCTTGCGCATAATCGCTTCAATGCAAGACGTCAGTTGGCCCTTGCCCATGCCCGATTCGGCAATCAGATGGGCCATTGAGCCACAAAGCTCCTTCCAAGAGAGGTCGGCATACTGGAATTCTGCTCCGCTGACATAAGCGGAAAGCGCAGGGAAAATCGCGGGAATGATGGCCTCGCGCATATCCGGACTGATCTGTGAGGCTATTAATTTGATGCACTCCAACCCATTTCCGAGGTTAGGCATCTTAGGTGCTGTTGCTTTTGAAATGTCGTATTTCATTGTAAATCTGCTTTTTAGGTGAAACATAGATTGACCAAGCGTTTCAGTTTCAGTTGTTTCAGTTGTTTTTCGAAGGGTGTCATTTTTTCACTTCTTATATATAATATATTAATTATTAATTAGTTATATAGTATAAAAGAGGGGTTTTGAAAAAATGGTGTGCCGAAAAAAACGAACTGAAACTGAAACAACTGAAATTGAAACATGGTAGTTGATTTTTACTTACCTTTCCCTACATGGCAAGCGAAGACGAACAGTTCCTCGGCAGCCTTTCGGCAAAAGTCCTGGAAAGTGAATTCCTCAGAGAATTGGGGCCTGTTGAAGGTCAGGAGAAGTGAGCCATCCTCCTTCTTGTGGACGTTGATGCATTCTCCTTTATAAATGATAGGGCTACGATGAACCACCATCTTTTTCTTCTCATTGGCATTCTGGATGAAGGTGAAGTGATCTTCGCCGTCGTGCGTGAGGACGCCATCAAGGCACTCTCCTATGGGTGTCCTTCCAGGATTGCGGGTAAATAACTTAAGGTCGGTACCCAACTCGGTGTTCGGGTAGACGTCCTTGAAGAGTTGATTCTCGAGTAGGATCTCTCCTACGGTGCGTGAGCCGTACTGTACTTCAGGCTTCACGCGGGTATTTTTCTTTTTTTCCATATTTGCTGAAGAAAGGCAGATTTGCTGCTCCTTCAGCAATGGGGAAACCATCCCTCAATCCGTAAGCGAAATACGACAAAATGCTTACATAAATGAGGAAAAGACACAAATAAAGTCGGAACTCTCTGTATTTCAAGAGTGTTCCGACTAAAATATTTTTCAAAAAATTTTTAATTCGCTTACAGGATTGCTTACATTTTCATGCAATCGCTTACAGGCTAAATGCCTTTGGTCGAACGAAGCTGGCCTGCAAATATCTCTTTTAGAGCGGCATCTTTTACATCGTATTCTTCGTTACTATTCCTTTCGCGCGGTTCGGGCAAGGGATTCCTGGTATCTAATATAAGGAGAATAAGCTTTATCCTGTCTTCGGATTCCTTATCAAGACGGTTTCTGTCCGAACTGGCACTCTTTCCAAATTGCTGTTTAACCAGCGACTTGGCCGAGCATCCGGTTTGCTTGGTTATGTATGATTGTTCCAGAAGTTCCTGCAGAAGAATCGTCAATATTGTGGAGTTGGCAGTCCACGTGATGTTGCAATGCCTGGGTTCTCCCTCAAAGAAAGCATCGAAATCATTCGCCGGGGTTTTTTTGTCTATCCAGCCCCATTCGTTAAGCTTTCGGAAGACAATGTTCACCCTTTTTCGTTGCTCCAAAAGCACACCATTATTCCCATGAATATAGTATTTAAGTGTCTTGGGCTTTTCGGTGCTGGGCTTCCTTTCGCTCTTCTTATTAGCTTTTGGAGACGTGGATTTCTTCTCGGAATTAATAATCTGAATGCCGATGCCACCATTCTCCACATTGCCGATTTCATTTTCCACATGCTTCTCCAAGACAAGATCGCCAGCCACATGTATACCGCTCTTGCCGAGCATTTCAATCATTTCTTCCTTAGTCATAACTATTCCTTTTCTGTTTTATTGGTGCAGACGCCTGTTCCTCCTGCACTTACATACTTTACTTCATTTTCAACTTTTTTCTCTACCACATAGTCGCCCTGCACATTAACTGTCAATGTTTTGGGTTCCTCCTTTTTGTTCAGAATTTGTTCTTGAATAGTAGGCGCATATTTCAGCCACGTCTTGTTTTGAGTAAGCAGGTTTGATACGCTGCCAAATAAAGTTAAAGCCATATCCCTCGGAAAGCGTAGGAACGCTTCAGTCAGGTCTTCGGGTGTAATTACTTCCGACTCCACATCCTTCACGGCCTTGGCCAGTTGTTCCAGCACCTTGTTGTATTGGATGGTCAGATCGTCAATCGCAGCCTCCAATTCTTCGTAGGTTTTTGGTCGGGATTGATTGAACAATTTCTTGATGACTTTCGGGAACAGGATGTCAAACAGCTCGTCGAGTTCGGTCGAAGGGTTGGTCTTTTTGATAATCTCCTCCATCTTCTTCATGTGAGCCATCGCCTGATCCCTTACACTCCTGCCATCGTGTCTATCATTCTCTTCTTCGGGGCAGAGCGCATCGAAGTTTTCGTTGAACGCCTTGTAGAACCAGTGAATGTAGGGTTCGTACGATTTACAGCATACCGACTTGGCTACAGCCGCAAAGTTCTTCACTTTCATGCCGACGATATAGTGAATCAGTACCGAATACATGTGCTTGATGAACTGCCAATGACTTTGCAACAATCTCTCCAGTTCTTCCTTTTTATCTCGGGTCAGATCCGCACGCTCAATCATCGTAATGCCCATCAGAATACAGTACAGCTCATTCGTTTTGAAGTGGCCGTAACTCCTGGATTTAGCCAGTTTATCCTTCAAGTCGTTGTACAGTTTCTTCCAATCGGCACTATAGTCTCTTCTCAAAAGGGCATTCAATAATAGGAAAAAGAAAGTTGGTTCGTGATTGTCGGGAGCCAGTCTTTCCGCCCAGTTTTCGGCTGCTTTGATGACGTCGAGGCCAGCAAACAAGCGCCCTGCATCATTGCCCTCGCCCTCAATGGCTTCGAGCAAGGCATATTTGACTTTGACATCTGAATTTCCATTTCGAAAGAAATCCTTGTCGGCCATAAAAAAGCGATGGTAATAGGGCTTCAGCGCTTTGCGAACTACAGAAAATTGGTATTTATCTTCCCTGATATTGGAAACAGTATATCTCCAATTACTATAGGGGAACCTATTATCGGAGATTTTTCCTGCCAGAAAAAGGTCGAGGGGCTTGATGATATCTTCTTCAATATAGTTGTCTTTGGCCATGTCTGGAGTAATTTCGAGTTGTGCTATTAATTTTTTAGCCCGCAAAAAAACTGTTTACTCGGGGTTGTAGCCGAAGCGATTGAGGTCGCGCAGATTGTTGCGCCAATCCTTTTCGACCTTGATGAAGGTGGTAAGCATGACCTTCTTGCCGAAGAAGGCCTCGATGTCCTTGCGTGCCAAGGTGCCAAGCCGACGCAGCATGGAGCCCTTGTGGCCGATGAGGATGCCCTTCTGGCTGTCGCGTTCGCAATAGATGATGGCTGAGATGTGGATGATGTCGTCGCCCTCCTTGAAACTTTCGACGCTGACTTCGCAGGAATAGGGAATCTCCTTGTCGTAGAGCAACAGGATCTTCTCGCGGATGATTTCGGTGACGAAGAATCGGGCAGGCTTGTCGGTCAGGGCGTCCTTCTCGAAATAGGGCGGGCACTCGGGCAGCAGCTCCTTGATCTTGGTCATCAGCAGATCGGTACCCAGGCCATGCAGGGCGGAAATGGGGATGATCTCGGCGTCGGGCAGACGCTGATGCCACTCTTCGACAAGCCGGACAAGTGTGGGCTGATCGACGAGGTCCATCTTATTCAGGACCACGATGACACGAGGCTGTGGGGCGGAGGAGTCGTCGGGTTGCGAGGACATGGCCTTCACCTTCTCGAGGAACTGCTCGTTCTTCTCGGGGCTCTCGACCGTGTCGGTGAGATATAGGAGGATATCGGCGTCAACAAGGGCGCTCTGGCTGAATGCCAGCATCGACTCGTGGAGTTTGGATACGGGTTTGAGCACACCGGGCGTATCGCTGAACACGATTTGCATGTCGTCGGTGTTGACGATGCCCATAATGCGATGACGCGTGGTCTGTGCCTTGCTGGTGATGATGCTGATGCGTTCGCCGACAAGGGCATTCATCAGCGTGCTCTTGCCGACGTTGGGGTTGCCTACGATGTTGACAAAGCCGGCTTTGTGGGTTGGAGTCATGGAGTTGAAGGGTTTGAGGGGTTAAGAGAGGTTCGAAGGGTTAAGAGGGGTTATGAAAGGTTAAGAGGGGTTCGAAGGGTTAAGAGGGGTTATGAAGGGTTCAAGGGGTTCGGGCGCGAATCCTGCCATCTACGATGTAGAAACCTGGGCGGGTGGATTGGGACGGAAGTCGGAGGCCCTGGAGGTCGAAGCACAGAGGGATTTCGGCGGGACCATGCAAACGTTCGGAATCGGGTGGAAGCTCCTCGATGCCGGCCATCGACAGGACTTCGCGGAGACCGGCCAAGGCGTCGATTTTGCCGAATCCCGCCTGAATCGGGCCACCGGGAGCCTGCAGACAAGCTTCGTCGAAGCGGGATGTACGCTGCAGAATGGAACGGATGTCGTTGACCGTCAGCGTCGGACACGCCTCCATCCACAGGGCAATGATGCCGGCCACAACGGGCGATGACTGGGACGTGCCAACGGAATGGATCCAATAATAGGGATGGTCGTCGCCTTCGGGCGTGACGACATACATCATCGGAGAATCAAGATAGCGGCGACTGGTGTAGTAATAGATGATCTTGTCCTCCCAATAGCTCGAGAAACTGGACACTACGCTGGCACCTGGTGCAATCACATCGGGTTTGGGCGTGCCATCGCCCGAGGGACCATAGCTCGAAAAGGAACAGACCTCGCCTCGTGGGGACCAGGGATAGGCAGTCCGACCAAAGATATTGGTCAGGGAATCGACTGCGCTGTAGGCGCCCACTGATATCACCGCATCGGTGCAGCACAGGTCGCTGATGCTATGGACGGGTGAGCCAGAGAGCCAGCGTTCGTCCTGCCCGAAAGCAGTCATAGCATATCCTACACTATTATTATTAATGTAATAAAGAGTGACCTGCGAACCGACGGATCCGCGCACACGGGCAGCCATCAGCTTATGAGGGAAGGGCTGCATGTCGCACGTATCGGCATCGATGCAGAGGTGGCGACGACCCGCGTGCCCGGCCTCCAACGTGTCGAGCAGATGCTGTTCGAATGGCAACGGCTCGAAGGCATGAGCGAGCGTGTCGTAGAGAACGAAGTCGAGTGCCATGGGGAGGCTGTCGCCGCAGTAGGCGTCGATGTTGGGATTGACATAACAGGTCTTGCCCTCAACGACGGCAGGCTGGAGCAGCGTGTAGTAGGCGAGCGTGTCGGCAAACTGATGGTCGATGGTGAAGTCCTTGGCTCCATCGTTACCCGCCGAGAAGACAATGGCACGACCTGGGGCATTCCCGTGGTCGGTCAGCTCCTCACAAGCCAGGCAGAGTGCCGAACGCCCGTCCTTCCAGCCAACGGGATTGCCGATGCTGAGGTTGATGACACAAGGTTGTCCCAGCTCGTCGGCCCGCGCAAAGGTCTGGGCGAGGGCATCGATGATGCGGTCGTCCTCGAGCACACTGGTCCCGCACAGCATCAGATCGGCTTCGGGCGCCATACCCTGCTGATTCAATCCGGGGTAGCTGCCCCCTGCGATACCCGCCGTATGCGTTCCATGGGCATTGTTCACTTTGTCAGTCGTCAGCGTATCCAGCTGCATCGACTCGATGTAATATTCGCGAATGCTGTCGGCGGCACCCTCTTCGGGACGATAGAGGACAGCACCGCAGTGGCGTGCAGCTCCGGTTTCCGGGTTTCGGAAGTTGATATGATCGTATTGGATGCCCGTATCCACCACTCCAACGACGACGCCCTTGCCCGTATAGCTGCGTCCTATGCCGCAAGCCGAAGCCTGCGCCTCATCGTGCAGCTGACTGACACCGCTTTCGCTTCGGGTATTGAAGCAGGTGACCTTGTGCCGGCGACTGGCATTCAGACTCTCGACAGACGGATGAAGCGACAGCTCCTGCAGGCTTCCCAAAGGAACACGAAGCGACACCACCCGCCCAACCTTCGTGCCAATCCGGATGCCAAGCGACTCGAAATCCTCACGCGGAAGGACGGCATCGGGAGCCAGGATGGCCAGCACGGAAATCAAGGTGGACTCCTTCGGCTTCCCACCGATGCCCTTCGCTTCGGTGCGCATAGAACGGCTCAGCTTGAGCAGCTGCAGGTCCATCCTGCTCTCGGCCGAAAGGCTGAGAACCAGGCAAAGATGCAAAACCAGTAAAAGGAATGCCTTCTTCTTCATCGGGAAAAGGTTCTGAGTCGGAATTTTCAAATACAGAATGGAATTTGTCAAAAGAGACAAAAGCCGGAGGCGGCAGTCAGGCTGCCATCACCGGCTCTTCAGTTGGGAACGTCCCGAGACTTCGATTTGTGCTCAAGGACTATTGGTCGGTCCCTCTCGGGGGATCATTTGGTTACCGTCACCTTGCCATCGATCGCACGGTTTCCATAGTGGATAACCCTTCCTTCGGGTGCCTCTACGCCACTACGAGTCGGAGCATAGTAACCGGGACGTCCGTAGCCATAGCCGGCGCCGTTTCTGTAGTCACCATAGGCGTTGATGTAGGGTGTCCAGTCGTAATAGTCGGTCAGCTTATAGAGTAAGAAGGTGGAGTTCGTATTTCCGAAATAGCCAGACAGACGATCGTTGGTCATCCTGTAGTCGCGCAAATAGGTATCCAACTCGGGCTCGCCCCTGTAGTCGAGGTAGATGGTGCCATAGCGAACCTCCCACGTGAACGAATGATAGACCTCCTCATAAGGCGAACGGCGATCGTAGTAGAAATCGACCTGATAGCCATAGCCCCGGTTGTAGGAATAATTATCGGGGACAAACGAGAGATAGGTCTCGTCGGCATCGAACGTCTCATAATAGTCCCTTGAATACTCATACTCATAGTACATGCCGAAGTTGCCTCTCCACTCGCCTGAAAGGACCATGCCCTTGACATCGTCGTCGTCGGTGCAGGACGTGAAGGATACGAGAGCCACCAAGGCCCCGATAAACAGCATTGCTAAATTTTTCTTCTTCATAGTAAAATAGTGTTTTAGTTTTGTTGTTTTACTATAAGACGAGATACACGTCCAAAGGATTAAAATGGCGTCAGAGAATTGACTTAACCGAAAGAATGGCCGACCAATCGCAATACTTGGGCATATTCAGCCTGATATAGGCAGCATTTGACGGGATGGAATACTGATGATCCTCGAAGATCACAGATCCTGCGGTATAATTCTTATCCTCGATCGAACCGATGAAATTCTTGTTGGCATCATAGAAGGCACCCATCTGGGCCGTCACGGCATTAAGAAAAAGATAGGAATAGCCCTTGCACGAGATGAAGTCGGTGCAAGAGAACAGGTCGCCATCGGACATCTTTCCGGTTGAAGGTTCGATATACTTGGAAGCCTTTGAATTGAAAATGGTGGTCGATTCGGTGGTCACCGAGTAGTCGAGGCGATCGGTCTCCTTGCTCAAATCCTTGATGAGGACGGGCGACTGGACGGTTGGGGTGATAAGCTGATTGCGTAGTTGGGTAATAATCGACGAGCCCTTGTCGGAACGACTGGAATAGACCTTGGTCTGCAGCCATTTGGTGACCTGCTGCTTGAGGGTGGCACCACTTGCTCCGCCATAATTGGTATAGAGATAATCGAACACAGCTCTAAGCTCGGAGGGCTTGGATTTCAATTTACCAGCCGAATCCTTGTAGTAATATTTGATCTCCTGCTGGTTAATATACTTCCTGTAACAGGTGGCATTGAATGACGTGAGTTCCCAATCCTTGACAATATCTTCTTCGGACACGCCACAAAGGGCCTCGATGAGGGCAAGGACGGTGCCCGTACGATCAGCGCCCCATTTGCAATGGATGTAGGTGGCCTTGCCCGCCTTCATATTGCTGATGAGCAGATTGACAAACGAAGCAAACTTCGCATAAAAATCCCCGGATCCTACCTTGTTCTTGGGAAGGGTGTTCTCGAGGAGATACATATAATGGTCGATGTACAGGCTCTTGTAGGTCACACCAGTGCCCAAGGGACTGGCATTCAAAGTGACCTCGTTGCGCAGATCAATCTCCGAACCGATGCCAAGCACCTTCTTGAACTCCGTGATGTCAGCAGCCGAAACGGGGCCAGCCTCTGTCGTGATGCCCTCGAGAGCGGCTCCACGGAAGATCTTGCCGTAGGCGAGTTGACCGCCGTCGCACTTCCAGCCTCCGATGTCGCGGACATTCAGCACCTTTTCGGTGTGAATCATGCGCACCTTGCCCTGTGTCTTGATACAGCCCTTGGTCACCTGCTTTCCGTTGGCATCAAACACCTTATACCAATAAATGGTCTGAGGAATCAGATTATACACATCGACCGATGACGACTGAGACGAAAAGGTCAAATGGTTTTCAAATTTCGGTGAGGAAGAAACCCACACCGTGCCCCCCTTCACAGCAGGAAACGTAACAGGGGCGCACTGCTCGGGCCACTCGGGAAGACCACCTGTCTCGGGAACTTCAAGCATATAAGGAGAAACGTCGGTTCCAAGCAGCCAATAACAAAGTGCACTAATTCCTGACCGCCCTATTCCTGGCTTGTAAAGATTATCCGCATGCTTCAGATACCGACCGACCAGACTGTTCTCCAGGGGAAAACTAACCGTCTGTGCCGCATCTGTGTCAGACGAAGCAGACTGGGCTCCCAGAGCGGGATGAAAGGACTGAATGCCAATAGCAAATAAAAACAAAAGCGATTTGAAAATTCTTTTTTTCAGGACCATGACAAGAATCAAATAACGACGTAAGACATAACAAAGGATTCGCGACAAATGAGTCGAAAATCCACAAATTTAAGCATAAAAACCTTGCAAAGGAAATCATTATTTTCCAATTATCCAAATAATTTTAGAAAAAAATCATCTTTCAACCATAAAAAAATAACAAATTGGCTGAAATGACACCTTCACTTTCGAGGAAAAACCGATGGAATTGTAAAGTTTGGGTGTATTTGTCGCTCAAAAATGCCTCATTAAATATGCAAAAACATGCCAATATCACCTTTTTTATGCTAAAAAACACATTTTTTTGACAATAAATTTGGTGGATTCGAAAATAATCCGTTACTTTGCATGGGAAAATTTGGGGATAACGGGCCCCAAAAACATTTCTTGCCAGATTAATACGAAGTGCGTTACTTCAGGTCTTTATCTTACGGTTCGAAACTTATCACAGTCCAAAAATGTCCTTTTAAGATTCTTTACAATCCATAATAGCTTTATCTTGAATCTTGGACTATTTATTAAGAGAAATTATGGGATGCTTATAATTAGGCATTCTGATTTTTCGCCTTAATAACTCGGGTGATCCCTCGGGCCAAAAGACAGAAATCTCAAAGTCAGCTTCCCTCGCTCTTCTTGACAATAAACGCCGGCTCTGGGGAAACTATCGGCGAAACAAATGGTTCTACAATGATGGCAAACCGGTCATTCTTCTCACCAATCTCCACGTCCTTGTGCATGATCGCATTCTGTTTGATGTCATGGACGACTGTCAATGCTGCAAATTCTGTAATCAGCTACACCTCTTGCAACGGGGCAATAGATGCTCCCCAAGGCAACTTCTATGATGCCTCGGGCAATCTGGTATCCCTTGCCAACAAAACGACTTCGAAACTGCAGTTTGACGGCGTTATCACAAAAATCGGCAGTTATGCATTTCATAACTGTGAAGGATTGACCTCCCTCACCCTTCCGAACAGCGTTACCGAGGTTGGCTATTTTGCATTCTCGAACTGCAACACCTTGAGTAAGCCCATTTGCAACAGGACCATTTTTGCTCGTCTTCCCGAGAACTATCGTTCGGCCTACACCATTTCTGACGGCATCAAGGAAATCGCTTCGGCGGCTTTCCGCAATTGCTCGTACCTGCCATCGGTAACCATTCCCCAGAGTGTCACAACGATTGGAGAAA
>JAEEUA010000107.1 GCA_016286775.1 Bacteroidales bacterium | reverse complement strand
ATTCCCCTGCTCTGCAGCCTTGGCATATAGCGCCACAGCCTTCTTATAGTCTTTCTCAACCCCAACGCCATAACGATAGCAGTTGCCTAAACCGTTTTGTGCGTTCGGCTGACCTTGTTCCGCAGCCTTGGCAAACCATTCTGCAGCCTTCCGGTAGTCCTGTGGGACCCCACTTCCATCATAATAGCAGACGCCCAGGTTGTTCTGTGCTGTTTCATGTCCCTGCTCTGCAGCCTTGGTGTACCATTCTACAGCCAACTGAAGATCCTGCTCTACGCCCTTGCCTTCGTCATAGCAATAGCCCAAATAATGCTGGGCACCAGGATGACCCTGCCCAGCAGCTAATTTGAACCATTTGAAGGCCTCCTCGTAGTCAACGGGCACACCTTCTCCATAGAAATAGTTGATACCAAGTTCATACTGCTGCTCTGGCGTAGCAGCATCCCGGGTCTCATCCAAAGGTGAATTTGCACACATATCAACCCAGGAAAGCAAGAAGCACACCGGCAGCCACTGCCGATCCGATCACACCGGCCACATTGGGACCCATGGCATGCATAAGCAGATAGTTCGTCGGGTCATACTTGAGTCCGACCTCCTGGCTGATGCGCGCCGAATCGGGCACAGCCGAAACGCCTGCATTGCCGATGAGCGGATTGATCTTCTTGCCTTCGGGCAGGAACAGGTTGAAGAACTTGACGAAGAGCACACCCGATGCCGTAGCCACGAGGAACGACAAGGCTCCGAGGCCGAAGATCTCAAGCGACTCTGCCTTGAGGAAGGTCGATGCCTGTGTAGAGCAACCGACCGTAAAGCCCAGCAGGATAGTGACGATATCAATGAGCGGACCCTTTGCAGTGTCGGCCAAACGACGGGTGACACCCGACTCCTTGAGCAGGTTTCCAAAGAACAGCATACCCAGCAGTGGAAGACCTGAAGGAATGATCCACGTAGTCAGAAGCAGGCCCAGGATCGGGAAGATGATCTTCTGGCGCTGGCTCACCGAACCAGGTGCCTTCATGCGGATGCGGCGTTCCTTCTCGGTAGTGAGCAGTTTCATCACAGGTGGTTGGAAAACAGGTATCAGGGCCATGTAGGAATAGGCAGCCACGGCAATCGCACCCATCAGGTCGGGAGCCAGCTTGCTCGAAAGGAAGATGGCAGTAGGGCCATCTGCGCCACCGATGATGCCGATGGCACCTGCCTCCTGGGGTGAGAAACCGAGGGCCAGCGACAGCATATAGGCTCCGAAGATGCCGAACTGGGCGGCAGCACCCACCAGCACCATCTTCGGATTGGCAATCAGCGCCGAGAAGTCCGTCATCGCACCAATGCCCAGAAAGATAAGGGGCGGATACCAGCCCTGCTTCACACCGCTATAGAGGATGTTAAGCACCGATCCCTCCTCGTAGATGCCGATACGAAGCCCCGCGTCAAGCGGGAAGGGTATGTTGCCCACAAGGATTCCAAATCCAATGGGCACGAGGAGCATGGGCTCGAAATGCTTGGCAATGGCAAGATAGATGAACAGACAGCCGACAATGGTCATGATGACATTGCCGATCTCGACATTGCCAAAACCTGTATATTCCCAAAGAACCTGCAGATTCTCGATAAAGAAATCTAATTTATTCATTCCAACGTTTTACTTTTTCTTGCCGAAGAAACCAACAAGACGCCTGAAGAATCCCGGCTTCTTCTTCTCTTCGTTGTTATAGCCATAGCCATACCCGTATCGGTAGCCATAGCCATAACCATATCCATAGCTATATCCATAACTATATCCGTACTTGGCCCTGCGGCCCGCCATCTGCACATCATTCAGGATGATGGAGACGTTGTTCAGCTTGTTGGCTTTCACAGCCGCTTCAATCTCATTGATGAAACGCAGGTCAGACTTGCCCGAACGCACCACGTAGATGTTGCGATCGACGTGTCTGTTCAAGGTCATCGGATCGGCAATCACCAGATAGGGCGGCGAATCGAGGATGATGTAGTCATAGGCTTCGCGCAGCTGGGAGATAAGCTCATCGAAGCGGTCGCTCGAAAGCAGTTCATTGGGATTGGGCGGCACCCCTCCCTTGAGCAGCAGGTCAAGACCGGGGAACTCCTTGATAGGCACCACGGTCTGATGCCAGTCGTCCAGTTCGCCGCTGAGATAGTTTGACAAGCCGCTCGATTGGGTACGAGGCAGGTCGAACAACCTGCGCTGGCGTCCCTTGCGGAGGTCGGTCTCCACCAGGATCACCTTCTTGCCGATCGAGCAGAGGCTGATGGCCACATTGGCCGAAACGAACGACTTGCCTTCGCCTGGGATGCTGGAGGTGAACTGCAGCACCTTGCCCGACAGGAAGCCGATGTTGGTGCGTATCGTTCGCATGGCTTCCGACAGCACAGACGACGACCCCAGCGAACCCGCCTCGGCCATATCGGCTGCCTTGAAGTTACGTCCCTCTCGTCGAGGTACAACACCTAAAAGAGGAACACGCGTGCGCGAAACGATGTCGTCGGGGCTCTGCACCTTGGTCTTCATCAGCATGAGCAGATGGACAATCAGCAGAGGTAGCAGGAAACCAATGACAAAGGCCACAAGGATCACCTGGCGCTTATTGGGGCCTACCAGCGCGGTATTGTTCTCGGGATATTCAACGACACGGGCAATATCAGGCTCTGCCACGATGGTGAGCATGGTCTCTTCACGTTTCTTCTGGAGCAGGACGTAGAGCGGCTCGATGACGGAACGTTCGCGTTCGATTTGAGCCAGATTGATCTTCTGGCCGGGCACGCTCGACAGGTAGCCCTTCGAGCGTCCCTGTTGACGCGTCAGTTCGGTACGCTGGAGCGTCAGGCTTGTCTTCTGGTTGGCTACCGACTTCTCGATCACGGCTCTCAAGTCAGCTATCTGCTTGCTCAGACGCTGTACCACAGGGCTGTTCTCCGACGAACCGGCCAGCAGACGCGCACGCTCGATGCACGCCGTGTTATAATTGGTGATGAAGCCGACGATCGAAGGGTCGCTCAGTCCGACATTGCTGGGCAGCACTGTATAGGGCTGGTTCGACTTGAGCTCGCTCGCAATCATCTCCAGAAGGGCCAGCTGGACATCCACCTCCTGCAACTGCTGCTGGACCGTCGCATCGGTATTGAGCGACAACTTGGCCTGCGACTCCAGGTCCACCATCTGGTTCTTCGAACTGAACTGCCGGATGTTGCCCTCCACGGCCGACAGCTGGCCGCTCAGGTCCTCCAGACGATTGTCGATAAACTCCATCGTCTTGGCGTTCGACGTCATGTAGTAGGTCTTGGTCAGCTCGTTATACTTCTCGATGGCCTTGTCCAGGACCTTCTCAGCACGCTCCGGGTGAATGTCTTGCATCACGAGCTGCAGGATCGAACTCGTGCTCATGCGCGAACTCTGGTCCTCCATCACGTCAACGCCGATCTGTCTGGACAGTTCGCGCGCCCTCATCTGGGGGGAATAGAGCATGATGTAATGCAAGCCGGACATGAAATAGTCGTACGATCCGCCTTTGAAACGCGACTTGGCCTCCTCCCAGAAACGGAACCGGACGGTTCCCCATTCTCCCAGCGGAAGCTCTTCGCCGAACCGCACCTCCTTGTCCGTGTAGAGGTCCTCCCCATCGCGCCCGAAGAGGCGACGCACGTTGATGCGGAGCGACGTGGTGTCGATCACCTCATAGTTGATGCGGAACGTCGGGAGATTGTTCAAGTTGATGCTGTCGCCTCCTGTAAACGTCATCCGCACCTCCTGGGGCAGCGTCTCGCGATTGACCCAGTGGTTACGCACGTAGTAACGAACATTGAGGCCCAGCTCTTCAACAACGGCCTGCAGCACGGGCGTCGATTTGATGATGATCTTCTCGTTGGTCAGGCTGTTGTAGTTCTGCATGCCCGTCATGTCGGCAATGAACGACATCTGGGCACTCGAACCCATGCCGGCATTCTTGTCTGTGGTAACCATGACAAGTGCAGCACTATGATAGGTCTTCGGCTTGACGTAAAGATAGACCGAAGCAAAACAGAGACAAACAAAGATGGAAAGGATGATCCAATAGCGTAGTGCCCAAGTCATCTCAAGGATGGCACGAAGGCTCAGACTGCTGCCCGTTTGCAGCGCATCCTCCTCCTGCTCGTTGATGATGTATTCACTCATGTCGTGTGCTATTGTATAGATAAACGTACCCAGACTGGGAATCGAACCCAGATCAAAGGTTTAGGAAACCTCCGTTCTATCCGTTGAACTATCCGGGCAAAATAAGGGGTCGGGCAGCATGTTTCGTACGCATATTACCCAATTTTGCGCGGCAAAGTTACAAAATAAATCAGAAAAACAAAAATATTTCGAAATAATTCTGCCTATTATTTGCATATCCCGACAATAATTGCTATTTTTGCAACCTAAATTTACCCTTTGGACCGCGTTGTCCAGGGGTATTTAAGCAACAATTGAACCCCAATGGACGAAATACTGACCTGGGGATATCCAGGTTTGATGTTGTGCGGCTTCATCGCCGGAAGTTGCATTCCAATGAGCAGCGAAGTGGCTCTCAGCACCGCCATCGCCTTGGGATGGCCCCATTGGCCATCGCTCCTATGGGTCTTCTTCGGCAACTGGCTCGGAGCCACGACCAACTACATGATCGGACGCTTTGCATCGCTCGACTGGATCGAGCATTGGGTCAAGATCAAGAAGACCAAGCTCAGTTACATGCAGCACTTCCTGCAAGGCAAGGGCGTCTGGCTCTCGCTCATCAGCTTCTTCCCCACCCTCGGCAACGCCCTGGTGATCTGCTACGGCATCTCCCGCACCCCCTTCTGGAAAGTCGGCACCCTGATGGCCATCGGCCGCTTCTTCCGCTACCTGATCTGGATGTGGATCACCCAAGGCGTCATCCAAGCCTGGTTCTCCTAGCGCCTCCTTGTCGTTTCCGTCGGCAGCCGTTCTTGGCTGCCCCCTTGGCCCCCTTGTCCCCGTCAGCAGCCGTGCATGGCTGCTCTCCGCCCTCCCCGCGTCCCGCGTGTTTCTGTCGCAGCCATCCATGGCTGCCCTCACCCTCACAACCCCAACAATGACCGACGATTTCAACATAAGAGAAGCCTCCGAACCCTCGAAGTCCTCCAACGAAAAGGAGTTCGAGAAAGCCCTCCGCCCCCTCACCTTCGATGACTTTCAAGGTCAGGACAAGGTCAAGGAGAACCTGCGCATATTCGTGGCCGCCGCCAAGATGCGCGGCGAATCCCTCGACCACACCCTCTTCCACGGCCCTCCCGGCCTCGGCAAGACCACCCTTTCCAACATCATCGCCAACGAACTCGGCGTGGGCTTCAAAGTCACGTCCGGCCCCGTCCTGGACAAGCCCGGCGACCTCGCCGGCCTGCTCACCTCACTCGACCGCAACGATGTGCTCTTCATCGACGAGATCCACCGTCTCTCGCCCGTAGTCGAGGAATATCTCTATTCGGCGATGGAGGACTATCGCATCGACATCATGATCGACAAAGGTCCCGCCGCCCGCAGCATCCAGATCGACCTCAATCCCTTCACCCTCATTGGTGCCACCACCCGCTCCGGTCTGCTCACAGCACCTCTCCGCGCCCGTTTCGGCATCAACATGCACCTCGAATACTACGACACCGAAGTCCTGGCCGGCATCGTGGCTCGCTCAGCGCACATCCTGGGCATGGCCTGCATGGAGGAAGCTGCCATCGAAATTGCCTTCCGCAGTCGTGGCACGCCGCGCATCGCCAACTCCCTGCTGCGTCGTGTGCGCGACTTCGCCATGGTGATGGGCAAGAACACCATCGATATCAAGATTGCCAAATACGCCCTCGAAGCCCTCGGCGTCGACAAGTATGGTCTCGACCAGATCGACAACAAGCTGCTCACCACCATCATCGACAAGTTCAACGGTGGCCCCGTAGGCCTCACCAACATCGCCACAGCCCTCGGCGAAGACGCCGGCACCATCGAAGACGTCTACGAGCCCTACCTCATCAAGGAAGGCTTCATCAAGCGCACCCCCCGCGGCCGCGAAGCCACCCCCCTCGCCTACAAGCACCTCGGCAAGACTCCCGGCGCCGACCCCCTCCAAGGCACCCTTTTTTAGAAAGCGTCCTCGTCGCAGCCGTCCTTGGCTGCCTCTTCGCCCTCTTTGTGTCCCCGTTCGCAGCCATCCTTGGCCGCCCCGTCCCCTCTTTGTTTCCGCGGCAGCCGTGTATGGCTGCCCTCTTCGCCCCCCACATCCCACCATGTCCTTCCTAAAATCCCTCCTCAAAGATACCGCCCTCTACGGCCTCACCTCCATCGTCGGGCGCTTCCTCAACTACCTGCTCGTCCCAGTCTACACCCTGGTGATGCCAGCCGTTTCAGGCGAATACGGCGTCGTGACCAACATGTACGCCTACACCGCGCTCATCCTCGTCCTGCTCACCTTCGGCATGGAGACCACCTTCTTCCGCTTCGCCAACAAGGCCGAGGAGAACCCGCGCGATGTCTATTCCACCGCCTTGCTCACCGTCGGAAGCCTCTCGCTCGCCTTCCTGGCGCTCGTCCTGGCCTTCCTCACTCCGCTCTCGCGATGGCTCGGCTACGGCACCCATCCCGAATACATCGCCATCATGGCCATCATCGTCGCCATCGATGCCTTCGCCTGCATCCCCTTCAGCTACCTGCGCTACCAGCAGAAGGCCAAGAAGTTCTGCACCCTCAAGATGATCAACATCCTGGTCAACATCGGCCTTAACCTCTTCGTCTTCCTCGCTTGTCCCAAGATCAACCAGTCGCATCCCGAGCTCATCTCGTGGTTCTACAACAAGGAATACCTCGCCGGTTATGTCTTCGCCATCAACCTTGTCACCTCTGTCATCACCCTGCTGATGCTCATGAAGGAATGGATGCCCTTCGGCCAGTTCCATGCCTCCAATGGCCAGACCTTCCCCTTCCGCTACATCTGGGACCGCCAGCTTTTCGCCCGCATGTTCCAATATAGTTATCCCATCCTCATCCTCAGCATAGCAGGCATCCTCAACCAGACCATGGACAAGATCATCTATCCCTTCCTCGTCCCTGGTGCCGAAGGTGTGCGCCAGCTTGGCATCTACGGAGCTGCTGCCAAGATCGCCATGATCATGGCCATATTCACGCAGGCGTTCCGGTATGCCTACGAACCCATCATCTTCAATAAGTCAAAGGACAAGGACGATGTCGTCAAGACCAACGTCCTCGGTATGAAATATTTCATCATCTTCACCCTCCTCGGCTTCCTCTGTGTCATTGCCTGGCTCGACATCTTCAAGGTGCTGCTCATCCGCAACCAGGACTATTGGGAAGGCCTCGTCGTCGTCCCCATTGTCATGGCTGCCGAAATCATGATGGGCATCTACTTCAACCTCTCGTTCTGGTACAAGCTCATCGACAAGACACTGTGGGGTGCCCTGTTCTCGGTCATCGGATGTCTGGTATTGCTGACGGTCAACGTCCTATTCGTACCCCGCTACGGCTACATTGCCTGTGCCTGGGCCGGTTTCTGTGGCTATGCCACCTGCATGCTTCTCTCCTACTTCGTCGGCCAGAAGAAGAACCCCATTCCCTACGACCTCAAGTCCATCGGCACCTATGTACTCCTTGCCGCCGCCCTCTTCGTAAGCATGACAGCAATCCCCGAAGCCGGCATCTGGACCATCCTCATCAAGACCGCCCACGTCATCTTCTTCCTCGCCTTCCTCTGCCTCAAGGACTTCCCCATCTGGCGTCTCCTCAAGCGCCATTAAAAGGGCGCCCATCCTCCCTCCTTCGCGTTTCCGTCGGCAGCCATCCTTGGCTGCCCTCATCCCCCTCAGCGTCTCCGTCGGCAGCCGTCCTTGGCTACCCTCTTTCCTCCGCGTTTCCGTCGGCAGCCGTCCTTGGCTGCCCTCCTTCCCATGTCCCCGTCGGCAGCCGTGTATGGCTGCCCTCATCCCCCTAAGCAGGGGGACCGAGGGGGTCTCATCTATCTCCTCTCCACCCTTCCCCCAACAACCCGGAACCCACGCCCGGACCCACGGCCGGCCATCCGTCCCATCAAGTCATACACCCCCTCCTCAGCGCGCGGCACATCCGCGCGCACCTCGTCTATACCCATCTCCTCAGCCAAGGCACGCGCCCTCTCCAGCGCCACGCCGAAATCAGGCACACCATACCCCATCAGCGAATCCGGCTCATTGTACTGCGAAGCCGACTCACGCACCACCTGTCGGATCTGTGCAGCCGTCAGCTGCGGCACAGCGCTCCAAAGCGAAGTGCACAGCCCCGCGATAAATGGCGTCGCATAGCTGGTCCCCTGTCCATTACTACTGACCCCACCTCTCGACGTCACGATATAGCATTGGGAGCCCCGGGCCATCACATCGGGCTTGACATAAGGCACCGTGAATCCCGCACTGGAGAAATAGGCGACGCTCCCTGAAGGTGTCACCGCGCCCACCGTCAGCACATCCTCCACATCGGCAGGGAAAGTCAATCTCACCCAGCTCTTGTTCCGCTCGTTGCCCGCAGCAATGCACACAAGCATGCCTTTCCGACAGGCGGCATTCGCACCGCGGCTGATCACTGTGCTGTTCTGACAGAATTCCGCATAGGTATGGCTATTGAACGACGTGTCGAAAGAATAGTAGCCCAGCGACGAACTGACGACATCAGCTCCCAGGCTGTCCGCGAGCTCCACGGCAGCCACCCACATGTCTTCCTCCAGCTGGGTCTCCGATTCGTTCGATTCCGAAACCATCAGGCAATAGTCGGCATCCTGAGCCGTTCCGCAGATGCCCTTCTCAAGAGGTGTCGCCAGGATGCTCAGGCAGCTCGTCCCATGCATATCTTCGGTGTACAGATTCGACCAGCCTCGCAGGGCCTCATACATATCGCGTCCTCCAACGACGTTTCGGTTCAACCAGTCCCATTCATTCACGTGCGAAAAACCCGCATCCACCACCGCCACCAGCATGCCAGCGCCTCGATAACCCGCTTCGTAGAGCGGTTCGAAGGCATTGACCTCTTTCAGAGGTGTGGTGCAATCCTCCTGCACGAAGCTCGAAGCCATCGGCAATCTGGGCGGTGCCGTCACGCGCTGATGGTCGGTGACCTCATCCACCTCTCGCACAAAAGGCAGCTCAGCGAACAGCGAATCGCTCACGGCCTCGCCATTCGCCCCCATCACGACCACCGTATTGAGCCAACGGGAACGTGCAATGACATGCAGTCCCTCTTCCTCAATCCGCTTCAAATATTCCGGCGAAATCTCCAAATCCAGCGAATCGGTCTCAATCCCGAACCGTGCACGCCTCTCCAGCGCCCTATCACTCCACTTCACCACCTCGCTCCCCGGCTTCCCATCCAGATGCAGCCGGTACCGATACTCCCCCGCCCGCGCCTCCAAAGCCGCCAGCAGCATCACACCTATTATATAATATATCGCCTTTCTTTTCATCTTCTTTTTTCCTTCGCCATGCCCCCTTCGTTCTTGTGGCAGCCATGTTTGGCTGCCTTCCTTCGTCTCCGCCGCAGCCGTCCTTGGCTGCCTCATCATCCCTCAATAAGCACCGTCGCATAAGCCGCGATGCCCTCCTGCCTTCCCGTGAAGCCCAGCTTCTCGGTCGTCGTCGCCTTGATCGAGATGTCCTCCACGTCGCAGCCCATCACCTCGGCCAGGCATTGCTTCATCGCCTCGATGTGCGGATTGAGCTTCGGCCGTTCGGCAGCCACCGTGATGTCGGCATTGCCCAGCCGGTAGCCCTTCGTCGCTATCAGCGCCATGGTCTTGCGAAGCAGTATCTTCGAATCGATGTCCTTGTATTCGCCCGCAGTATCCGGGAAATGGTACCCGATGTCACGCATGTTCGCAGCGCCCAGCAGCGCATCGCACAGGGCATGGATCAGCACATCCGCATCCGAATGTCCCAACAAGCCCAACGTATGCTCAATCTTGATGCCACCGAGCCACAGCTCGCGTCCTTCGACCAGCCGATGCACGTCATAGCCGAAACCAACTCTAATCTTTGTCATAGCCACTGTTTTATGTATTACGCCGCAAAGATAACCGCTTTTTTTGACATAGCCAAGAAAAAGTATGCCAAATTGTCCGATTTACGGCGCTTTTTTGTCATTCAGATTTTTGGCACACCTTTTGCAGCATTATGGGCGGCTCTCCATGCAGAGAGCTGAAAATCGATTATTAACAATTTAAATATATATACTACTATGGGAAAGATTATTGGTATTGACCTCGGCACCACCAACTCGTGTGTAGCCGTAATGGAGGGTAACACCCCCACCGTAATTGCAAATTCTGAGGGTCGCAACACGACCCCATCTATCGTAGGCTTCGTCGATGGCGGCGAGCGCAAGGTAGGCGAACCTGCCAAGCGTCAGGCTGTCACCAATCCTACACGTACCGTTTACTCCATCAAGCGTTTCATGGGCTGCGATATGAACCAGGTAGCCAACGAGATTCCACGCGTTCCTTACAAGGTAGTGGGTGTCGGCAACCAGCCCCGTATCGAGATCGATGGCAAGCAGTACACGCCTCAGGAGATCAGCGCCATGGTGCTCCAGAAGATGAAGAAGACCGCCGAAGACTACCTCGGAACCACCGTTACCGAAGCCGTCATCACCGTGCCTGCCTACTTCAACGATGCACAGCGCCAGGCCACCAAGGAGGCCGGCCAGATTGCAGGTCTTGAGGTAAAGCGTATCGTCAACGAGCCTACCGCAGCTGCCCTCGCCTATGGCCTTGGCAACCTCGACAAGGAAGAGAAGATTGCCGTCTTCGACCTTGGTGGCGGCACCTTCGATATCTCGATCCTCGACCTCGCCGATGGCGTATTTGAGGTACTTTCGACCGATGGTAACACCCACCTCGGAGGCGATGACTTCGACAACAAGATCATCGACTGGATGGCCGGTGAGTTCCAGAAGGAAGAGGGCGTTGACCTCAAGAAGGATCCTATGGCCCTGCAGCGTCTGAAGGAAGCTGCCGAGAAGGCCAAGATCGAGCTCTCGTCTTCGACCGTAGCTGAGATCAACCTGCCTTACATCACCGCCGTAGCTGGTGTGCCCAAGCACCTCGTGAAGAGCCTCACTCGTGCCAAGTTCGAGCAGCTCTGCGACGACCTCATCAAGGCTTGCATCGAACCCTGCCGTCGCGCACTCAGCAACGCCAAGCTCAGCGCTTCGCAGATCAATCAGGTCATCCTCGTGGGTGGTTCCAGCCGTATCCCCGCCGTACAGCGTGAGGTAGAGCAGTTCTTCGGCAAGGCTCCTTCCAAGGGCGTTAACCCCGATGAGGTAGTAGCCGTAGGTGCAGCCGTTCAGGGCGGTATCCTCGCTGGTGACAATGTTGCCGGTGGCAAGGACATCCTCCTCCTCGACGTTACCCCACTCTCACTCGGTATC
>JAEEUA010000106.1 GCA_016286775.1 Bacteroidales bacterium | reverse complement strand
ATGCGAAAAGTCAAGCCAAAGGTCCATTGAGACGCGGTTGCGCATCTTAGAATGATCGGGCGCCATACCGTCAAGGATCCAGTTGTTGTCCTTGCGCATTCCGAGGAAACGTACATCGAGCGAATTGCCCTCGTTATCGTAAAATTTCAGCGCATAGTTCGGTTTGTCGAAAAGAAGAGACGTGCCACCTCGGCGCCTTAAGGTGCAACGGAACCGACGTGTACTGTCAGTGCTGTGATAGACCATCCGGCCCGGAATGAACGTATCGCTATTAAAGCGTGCCTCGTTGTAGGTTAGTTCGATGACCGGAAGGTCGGCCATCCACGTCGTATCGATAGCCTGCAGGGCCACAGTGTCCTTATCCTTCTCCTGGGCCATGACAGCCGAAGGAGTCAGACACAGGGCCGACACCCAGCATATCGAAACGAGAAACATCTTCAAAAAGGGGGCTTTCATCGATGAACGAGGTATTTTTCGCTGCAAAGATAAGCATTTTTGTTCAAACCTTGTGCATCGAATCTATTTTTTTTGTAATTTTGCACCGTTAAAAGTTACAAATATGCTGCTGAGTTTCATTATTCCCGCCTACAACGTGGAGAAATACATCGTTGCCTGCCTGGACTCCTGTCTTGCACAAGGCATCGACGACATGGAGGTCATCGTCGTTGATGACGGTTCGACCGACAGCACCCCTGCCCTACTCGGCGAATATGCACAGCATCATCCCTGCGTGAAAGTGTTCCACCAGAAGAACCAAGGGCAAAGCGTGGCACGCAACCTTGCAATCGAGAAGGCGACGGGCGAATACATCTACATGGTCGATTCCGACGACAAGATGATGGAGGGCAAAGTGCTGCCTATCGACACGATGCAAAGCGGGAAATACGACATCATCGGTGTGCAGGTAATGTATCGGCTCGAAGACGGCACACAGCGTCCGTGGAGCCATCAGATGGAACGCTGGCCCTTCGACCGCGAATACACCACAGGCGCAGACTTTGTGCGAAGCTACAACATCGAGGGCCTTGTCTATGGATATCTGTTCAAGCGCAGCCTCTTCACCCAACATCCCGAACTTCGCTTCACGCCCGACATCTATCACCAGGACGAGGAACTTATCTTCAAACTATTCACGCTGGCAGGTCCTGTGGTCTATAAGCGGGGCTACACCTATTTATATTATGAGCATTCGGGCAGCAGCATCAACACGCGCACCGAAGCCCGCAAGCGCAAACTGATGGACGACACGATGACCATCCTCAAAAATCTCACCCGTTGGCGTGACGAACGCGGCTTAGACTCGGTGATGCGATATAAATTGTCCTACCTGAGCATGGACGTGCTGCGTGTGCTCATCAGGAAACAACACGATGCGGAGTACGCCTTGCAATGCATCGAAGCATTGCGGCAACTGGGACTTTATCCGCTGCCGTGGATCTATGAATTGAAATACCTTGGAGTAAAACTGCTGACGTGCAACGAAAGACTGGTCACGTGGTGGATTCGCCATCCGGAGATTAGCGGGAAGGTGGGGTTCTAAGGTTGGGTTCGAGAGGGTTGAGGGCTGCCAAAGACGGCTGCCGCGGGAACAGAGGATGAGGGGTCAAGAGGTTTGGTTCATTGCGGAACAATAGAGCACATCAAACTGCTGGGCGATGACCTCGGGGCTATGGCGCTCGGCCACATATTGATGGCGCTGATGTGCCAACGTTCGGTCGGAACGCTGCACATCGGTCATTTGATTCCATGTTGTGATGAAGGCCGCCATTACTTCCTGCAATTTTGATTCGTTTCCTGGAGCTACAGTTATGCCGCGATTCTGTGCCAACATGGCGGGGATAGTTCCCACCTTGGTAGCGATGACGGGAAGTCCGCACGCAAGGGCTTCGAGCACCGACACGGGTTGATTCTCGAAATTGCTGAACATCAAGAGCGCATCATGCCTTTGGAGTGCCTCTGCCAAATCGTGTCCGGTCATTGCAGGAAGGAAGGACACCATTTCATCCAACCAAAGTTCCCTGCTATATTCCATCAGTTTTGGTTTATCATTCCCCTCCCCGATGAAGTCAATATGGAAATCCTGATTCTGCTCTTTCAGCCTGGCTGCCGTGCGAAGAATACCTGAGATGTTCTTCGAGTCGTCGCGCATCCACGACACATGGACGAACGTTACCTTGTCGGACTTGACACACCTTTCCGGAACGACAAACGTATCGGTATCGACGACGTTGCCGATGCGCGTATAATGACGATTCTCCAAACCCCATTTCTTCATATTCTGCTCCAGATTGAGACTGACGGGACAAACGTAGGAAGCATCCTTCACGAACCGTCGGCCCAATCGGAGTTGCATAGCGCTGTCGGGATAAGCCCCTTTGCGGGCATAACGTGACCAATGTTCGGTGATGATATAAGGAATGTGATGGAGCTTGAGCAAGAGCCAGGGCAAGCCTGCCGCACGTGTCAGGACATTGACATGACACACTTCGGGCCGTTCGCCCTGCCAATAATTATTCTTGATGAACCGATAGCCCTTGATGTAACCCATCATGAGCCAGATGAGTCGTAAAAGGCCTGTAATCAAAGGTATTTCAAAGCGAGTCTTGGGCACATAGACAAGAACCTCGTGCAGCGATTTATCCTGACTTTCCTTCGGACAAACTTCAATCTTCAGACCACGAATGGCCACATCGGTCTGCACCATCAGAACGGCCACATCGTTGAGCCGCGCAACAGCCCTGGCGTGCTTCTGAATGAAGACGCCATCGCCCGCATCCTTGCGGTTGGGGTACCATGCTGTGGTGAAGAGAATGCGCATAGAGGGGAATGCAGCCAAAGATGGCTGCGACTTAAACAAGTGGGGTAAAAGGGGTTACATTATATTGTAATGATATCGGCAGAAGAGGATGTAGAGGATGAGGTCGAGGAAACCGCCGGCAAAGATACCTATGCCGATGCCATCGAGACCGCCCAGATAAAAGCCCACAAGAACGACAGTGATGTTGATCAGGCAGCTCAGTCCTTCAAGGATGACGAAATGCAAGCGCTTATTGAGCGCCAAAGGCAGATATCCCAAAGGCAGATAGATGGACTTGAAAAGGATGGCCAATACCGACCAACGCACCATCGTAACGAGCGGAAGGAATTCCTCGCTCAGAAGGATACGTATCACCCAAGGAGCAAGTAGCCAGATTGCGACGACCACGGGAAGTGCGATGAGAAACATAACGCAAATCTGACGAATCACTACGATGCGTCGACCTGCAATATCATCGTCGGCAACAGCCGAAAGACGGGGAAAATAATCGTTGGCAACGCCCGAGAAGATCATGCTCGGATAGGTGAAGGCACACTGATAGCCCGCCTTGAAGAGACCGACAACCGTCAACGAAGCAGTGGTGGCGAGCACCGACTGCAAGAACAAATCGCTGCCTTGCAGGAAAAGACCTGTGATGACAAAAGCCATGCCCGTATGAAGCATGGGCTGGGATGCCTTCCAGAATTCGCTCCAATCGGAGAACTGACTCCAGTCGAGACGGAAAGGATGTGTCTTGTGTCCCTGCCATAAGCAGATGCAGGCAGAAGCGACAGCACAGGAGACGATGGCAAAGATAACGCCACGTATGCCCAACCACCAATAGAAAGGAACTGTGAAAACCAAGGCACAGATGGCCGTGAGCAGCATACTGAACGCCAAACGAACGGAACGTTGCAGACTTCGCATCACACTCTGCTCGATGTCGCAGACAATAAGTGCTGCCACACCCACGCCCAAAAGCATGAAATGCGGGACATAATGCAAGGTGTCGAAATAAAGCAGGCTGAGAAGCGGAGAAAGCAAGGCCAGAAGCACGATAGCAGCCGCACCGCAGAGGATGGCCCAATGGCGCACACGGGTCACGTGCCGATCGATGAAGGCAAGATCGTGGGTGGAATAGGCTTCGGACAAGGTCTTGACACTTCCCGTAGAAAGACCCAGACCAAGCAGTTGGTTCATAAAAAGCTGAACCGTATTGAAAAGCGCATTCAGTCCGACACCGGCAGTTCCCAAAAGCACAGCCGCAAACTTCGTACGCACCAAGGCCGTCAGGATATTGACTGCCTTGGCTGCCCCGAAAATGCCGGCACCTTTAACGATGGATCTGTAGGACGGAACCTCCATAAACCGAAGAATGCTAAATGTGACAATCGGGCGTAACGTCGGTAGCCTTGACTTCGGCAGGAACACCGGTCAGAAGAAGATGTCCTTCGGGATGTCCTGCACTATAATCACGTGTACAAACTGCTCCACTGCCTATCACCGAATGGAGAGGAACAACAGCCCCACGCAGCACCATAGTGCGAAAACCGAAGTAACAGCCATCGCCGATTACAATGGGTCTGGTCATGGGTTGTACAGCCTCACCATGGGCAACACTATGCCCTGCACTGTCGCAGATATAGATCTCTCCTGCCAAGACATTATCGCCAATGGTAACTCGCTCGGCACATTCTATCTGACTGTCGCGAGCAACAAAGACATCACGACCCGTGGTGAACTTTGCACCACGATGAATGTAAAGGCAACTGTCCAAACCGATACGAACCTTTCCCTTTACTTCCCAGGTTCCAAAGATGGAGAATTGCGCCTTTCCTGCCTCAGCCTTATAGGTCTCATGCCGACTTCCCAAGATGACAGTTCCCTTAGGGGCATCATCGGGCAAAATGACACGTGCCCCCTCTCCTATCTCGATGCGCAAAGGGCCCTCCACCACGATGGGCAGACGGCAGGCCCGATGCCACGGGAGCAACTTGAGGTTGAGTTTCAGCGTTGCCAACCAATTGGTGCGGAACATGGATTTGAACATGGGAGTTTTGTGTCAATTGAATCGGAGAAATCGGAGTACTCGGAATACTCCGAATAATCAGATGATCCAAGCGTTTAGCGCAGCGATAACCTTCGAAACATCATCGTCGGTCATCGACTGATTACAGGGAATCGATAATTCCTGGGCAGCTATCTTTTCGGTAATCGGGAAATGCAAAGCCTGCCACTCGTTGTAGGCCTTCTGCTGATGAGGCGCCAAGGGATAATGTATCTGGGTCTGAATGCCCTGATCAAGCAGATACCGCTGAAGTGCATCACGATGTGCAGTCAGCACCGGATAGATGTGATAGACATGATTGGCCTTGGCTTTTGGCAAAACAAGGGACGGATTGGAGACCTCTTGGGCAATACGTCCAGCAATCGCTACACGTCGGGCATTGGCTCGATCGAGGTCACGCAACTTGATGCGAAGCACGGCAGCTTGCAGTTCGTCCATTCGAGAATTGACACCCTTGAAGTGATGCACATACTTCCTCTCGCTGCCATAGAAGGCCAACTGACGAATCACGGTAGCCAACTCTTCATCGTCGGTGGTCACCGCACCTGCATCGCCCAAGGCTCCAAGATTCTTGCCTGGGTAGAAACTCCAAGCGCAAGTTCCCTTTGCCTTGATGCCATGGCTCTGTGCACTATCCTGTAACACCAGCAGATGGTACCGGGCCGCCAGTTCGTCGATAACCTCCATCTCACAGCGCTGACCGTAGAGATGCACGGGAAGGATGGCACGAATCGTGACATCCTTGGCAACAGGATATGCAGGAGAAGACTTTGGGTCCTCCAATAGTTGAGCAATCGTTCGAGGGTCAATCAGATAGGAATCCGGATCAGGCTCCACTGGAATAGGTACCAACCCGTTGTCGCTGACTGCCAAGATGCTGGCGATATAGGTATTGGCAGGGACAATCACGCCATCGCCACGCTTCAGATATCCCATCTCTATCCATGCACGCAGCACCAGACGGAGCGCGTCCAATCCATTGGCACAGGCTACGCAATGACGTGCGCCATTATAGTCAGCCCATTCCTGTTCGAACGCAGAGACCTGTTGCCCGAACAGATACCAGCCCGAGTCAACTACATCGAGCAACGCCTGCTTGATGTCTGCCTCGTAAGGAGCATTGATGGTATGTAGGTCAAGATAAGGAATCATGAAGAGCGCTTTGATTATGGATGATAGTATTTGGGGCTTTGAATCCTTAGAGGCTATTAAAGCTATAAAAACTTTGAGGGCGATACAGTTGGATGACGAAAGTCTTGTAAGCGATGCCACGTCCACCGAAGCCTTCCTTTTGGGCAATAAGCGAGGCATTGAGGACACGTCCTCCCTGTTCGTTGCTCGTGCCGAAATCGAAATACTGGAAGCCCAGATTGCGATACCTCTCCATCAACCGGGTATAGAGGAAGTCGAGGGCTCCATCCGCCTTGCCCTGCGATGTAGCATGCCCATATTGGACATGGATCGTCATCGGATTGGTCAGGAAGACCACGGCACCCGCCTGCGCCTCTCCCATCGAATCGACACAGAGGAAACACTGGATGTTCTGCGGGAAACTGTCTTGCAGCAACTGCATTTCAGCCAAGGAATGGACGGGCGAAGCATCGTAGCGCTCCTGAAGATTATTGACCATGATGGGCCAGAACACTTCGAGCGAGGCATTCTCGACAATTTGATAGCCAGCCTCTTCGGCACGCACTACGCCGCGACGACGACGACGTTCGAAAGGAGGCTGCTGCGGCGTTCCAGCAAGGGGCACCGTACACGAGATGTTACAACCTTCCAAGGTGGCTCCATGGCGCCAAAGGGCGTATTCATCCTCCTGCGACGGACACTGATGATAGATCGTCGGCATCTCCTTGTAATGAAACGTTTCGAAACCTTCTGCTTCCAGATAGGAGACAGTTTCGTCGAAAAGTTCCATGACCTGTTCGACTGTGTTTTTCGTCGAAAGGACAAAGCCTCCATAGGTCAATCCCTGATGACTGTAAAGATGCCGGACGCCATCAATCTCCACCTCATTGGCCGGCAAGAGGGCCACCAGGCGTCCCTTGTCGTCAAGAAACAACAGTGAATGGTCGAAGAAACGATCACGATGATAGTCCATATAGTCACGTTCGAAGAGGAAAGTTCCGTTCTTCGAAACGCGGACAAAGGCGTCCCATATCGGCTTATCGCTGCTCGTATATCGATGGATGTTCATGCTTGGGCAAGGTATTTCAGATAATCGTGGAAGTTGCGGATGTAGTCATCTTCGCTGTAATCATGGCTTGCCAGCACCAGACAAAGAGCACCTGTGGTGAATTCCTGTTCGTGAGCCCAGACTCCAGGAGGGACGAGCAACCCCTGGAAGGGACGATTCAAGGTCACAACCTTTTCGGCGTGACCATCATTGAGATACACTTCCAAGGCTCCTGAGGCAGCAATGATGAACTGCCAGCACTGCTTGTGGGCATGTGCGCCACGATCCTTACCAGCAGGCACGTCGTAGATGTAGAAGACACGACGTATTTCGAAAGGAACCTGCACATTCTGATAGATATACGTCAGGCTTCCCCGAGGATCTTCCTCCTTGGGCAGATTGATGATCTTACAGTCGTCTATTGTAGCCATGTGGTCAAAAGATTATCGCTCGAATGGTTTATCGCTTCAGCCAACGCTCCGGATTGACAGCGGTGGCATTCTGATAGATCCAGAAACGGATCTCTGCTCGATTGCTCTCTGGTTCGGTCTTCAATGTACCCAACTGTTGTCGCGTGGAAACCTTCTGTCCTGCTCGAACGAAAACGTTCTGCAGATTCATATAGACCGAACGATAATTGCCGTGCTGCACGATGATGGTCCATTCCTCGCTTGTCTTGAAGCAGCTCTGCACAACACCTTCGTAAATGGCACAAGCATGTGCTCCGATACGCGTGCTGAGTACGATGCTTGAATTGCCATTGGCCGGATTGTAATGATCGACGTAAGCGAAAGTGGCATCCAAAGGATAGGGCAGACGACCACGATTATCAGCGAAACTGCCCGACAACCTGCGGAAAGCATCATCCTTCTTCACGGTTGCCGAATTATGCGTCGTTGTCCTGGATGGTGTGGAGCCGGAGGACTTGGTTGTCGAATTGCCAGACCCGCCGGCAGCTCCCTTTGAAGCGGCAGCATCCTTGTTCTTGGCTTCACGTGCCTTTCGAGCAGCCTCTTCCTTGCGACGAGCTTCCTCCTCGGCCTTCTTGCGTGCTTCCTCTGCACGACGTATCTCTTCCTCAATCATCCGCTGAATGGTCTTTTCGACCTCAGCCATCCGCTTGCGGTCCCTATCCAGTTCTGTCTGCAGCTCCCTGTTGCGTTGCTGCAGATGGGCAATCTGGGTCTGCTGCTCCTGCTGTCGTTGAGCTAAGGAAGCACGCTCCCTATCGAGATCATCCAAGATGTTCTCATGGTCAGCACGCACCAGCTCAAGTAACTGTTTGGCCTCATGTGTGGCATTGCGTTGCTGTTCCAGCAGTTCCGCCTGACTCTTGCGCCAATCTCCATACCTGCGCAAGTAGCGTACACGTCGAATGCCTTCTAAAAGATCCTTGGCTGAAACGACGAATAACAATTCGTCGTAGCCGCTACGCCATTTGTAGAGATGGCGCATTGCTGCAGCATATTTCTTTTGCGTAGCTCCATATTGCTTTTCGAGGTTGAGAATCTGATGCTTAAGGCTATCCTCTTCGGCAATTATGGTTTCTATCTCACGGCTCTTGCTATTGATGAGCGCCTGGCGTTTGCGTATTTCGTCTGCACGAATCTGTATGTCTCGATTCTGGCTCTTGAGCGACTTGTTGTTAGTGTTGATCAGATTCTCGGTATCCTTTATCTGGCGCTGCAAGTCCTTCTGCTGTTTCTCGTAAGCCTGGCGACTCATCGGCTTACTCTTTTTCTTGCTGCTACCTGAAGATCGCTGGCCTCCTTTCTTGGAGGATGTCTGTGAAGACTTCTTCTGTGTGCTTTGAGCAGGCTTTTTTCGCGTGGTCTGTGCAGGTTTTTTCTGGGTGTTCTGCGCGGGTTTCTTCTGGGAGCTCTGTGCAGGCTTCTTTTGGGTGCTCTGCGCGGGTTTCTTCTGGGTGCTTTGAGCAGGTTTCTTTTGGGTGCTCGGTTTCTGAGTGGTGGTCTTCGTTGTTGTAGTCTTCTTCTGCTGAGCGTATAAGGCGCCATCGGGCACTACCATCAGTAGGACCGAAAAGACAAGGACCACAAGAAATTTGAAGATACGCTTCATACAAGAAAACACTTACTTTGTCAGACTCTTGATTCGGGTTCCAATCTCCTTGACAGAAACCTTGCTAAACGAATCAGAGGGTTCAAAATCACGCCATGTGCTCTCACCGAGGGAAGGATTGGTCAGTTTCAAACCGACCGAGATCTCCTTGTTCTCTGCATTGGTAACAGTGATATATTCCTGAGTAGGCAGCCATTTTCCATCCTCTGCCTCAATGTAGTCGGCATACTCCCATCGAGCCGTCTTGGCTCCAACGGCAAGCAATGTGCTCACCAATCGTCCATTCTCGTCAATGGCATAAAGGATGCTATAGTCCTTGGATTGATAAACGCCTTCGGAATACCCCTGTTGGCCATCTGCCAACTGAGGAGTACTCCAGCTAAGCTTTCCAAAGTCCTTGTTCGTCGCCTGTCCCTTACCTGGGATAAAGATACGACCAAGCATAAGACACTCCAAAGCCTCCATTTCATGACCATTGATGTCCTTGATGTCATAAAGGTTTCCAAGACCAAGGATAGCGTACATCTTGTCATACTTGTCAACCACAATCACGGAGTCCTGAGTGGCCTCAATACGTCCCACTTCAAAGCCGATGAGTGGAGCATTTACCTGCATGCAAAGGCGATGGCCGGACTCCAGGCACATCTTGCCATTGAGGCTGGTCTTTCCCAACGAATACTTCACCTTCGACTGAAGAGCCTCGTATTTATAGCCATTCTGCACCACATGCTCGAAACGGGCCTTCTCTGGATTAGCACCTGTCAAAGTTCCTGTTACCACTTTTGGCGTGTGGCAAGAACTCAAGACGAAAGTGACAGTCAATATAGCTGCAAAACTGAAATACTTAAAAATCTTGTTCATCTTCGTTTAGTTATTGAGAAGCGTTTCCGCACTGTCTATCTTCTTTCGAATCTTCTCGGCATCTTCAACGTCATCGCATTCGAGAGCTTTCTTCCACTGTTCGATAGCACCCTGCAGGTCGTTGCTCTTGAGCAGCATATCGCCATAATGGTCGAAGAGGGTACTGTTACCAGAGTCATCCTTCGAGAGATTGTCAATGGCATGCTGCTGATAGAATATTGCCAGGGTGTAGCTCTCTTCAAGATACAGGATCCACGCGTACGTGTCCAGATAAGTCGGATTGTCGGGATATTTTTGAATTACCTTGAGGGCCATATCCTCCGCCTTGGTAAGATCCTTCTTCTGCTGGCTTAAATAGTACGCGTAGTTGTTGAGCGCATTGTAATTGGTCGGATTGTATTTAACTGCCTTGTCATAGCATTCGAAGGCCTCATCCATACGTTCGTCCTGATAATAAATGTCACCCATACTTCCATACAACGTACTTACCCTGTTGGCATCGGGCGGTGTCATATTCTCGATGGCAAGACGATACTGCTCAATGGCTTTCTCGTGCTGGTTCTCCTGGATATATGCCCAAGCTGCCACGAGATAAGCTGTCTGGTTGGACGGATGCTCCCTCAGTGCCTCCTCCGTCAGTTCGATAAGCTGGGGCTTGGGCATCCACGAGGTGCTGTAATAAAGCAACTGTTCCCAATATTCCATCGACGTCGGTTTGAGATCCACAGCAAAGCGCATACTCTCGGAAGCAAGGCTGTCCTGTCCCATCGCATTGCGCCAATCGGCCTGTAGCTTATAGATCTCGTCCGAAGTAGGATGCATGACAACCACGGCCGTGAAGAGGGAATCCACATTATTGAAGAGTGCCATCGTATCGAGTTCGGTGGTGACATTCCCTTTCTCAATCTGGTCACGATAGTTCGAGAGTTTTCGGAACGAGCCCTTCAGGTACTCTTCCATGACCTCCACCTTCGTATCGACATCAAGATTGCTGTTGACGAGTGCCGAAGCCACAAGCCGGTCGGCAGCATCCTGATCGCCGGTCATACTATAATAATTTGCCTGAGCGACCCACACATAGGCGTTGTCGGGCTCCACGGCGGCAGCAGCCTCATAAGTCTCCTTGGCTTGAGGAATCTGTCCGTACTGCATCTGCAAATCGCCCAACTGCACGCGATAGCGCACGTTGTAGGGATAGCGTGCGATGAGTTTGCGGTATTCGTCGAAGCCCTCTTCGGTGCGCTTCTTGTCACTGAGAATGGCGAATTTATAGCGTGTGAGTTGTTCGTTGATGCCTTCTATCTCCTCCAATTTGTTGAGCATAGCGAGGCATTCGTTCACACTGTCGAGACGCAGATAGATCTCCGACATGTTGTAGAGTGGCTCACTCTTGTCGGGATAGTTGCGAACGAGTCGTTCATAGCACAAACGGGCATCATCGATACGGTTGAGTGCAAGGAAGAGGTCACCCTCGGCCTCGGTGTACCAAT
>JAEEUA010000323.1 GCA_016286775.1 Bacteroidales bacterium | reverse complement strand
CAGGTTGCCTTGAATCCGTTGTCGGTCACCTCGCGGTTCGAAGGGAGCATGAATCCGTTGAAGCTCGGGTCTTGGCAGTTGCCTTGCATCGTGATGACGGACGTTTGTCCGATGGGGGAGATGTTGAGTTCGTGCGAACCCTTCAGCTCGGCCGTGATTTCAAAGGGGACGGCTTCGTCGTTCAGCAGGGCAGTCAGGTCGGCGACTTTGCAGATGGGCTCACTCGATCGGTAGAAGACATTCTCCAGATTGGTATTGCCGTAATTGTAAAAGAATTGGTTTAGTTCGAGGTCCTTGTCTCCAATCTTCACTTTCAATCCCTCCTCAATGCCACGCCTGTCGCTGATGGCTGCGATGATCTGGGCGTTGCTCCAGTCATACCGGATAGGTTTCGAACTGCCAGCCATGACGCCTTTCAACTTCATTTCCTTCAGGTTGAAGGTGCCTTTTCCCGATATCCTTGTTCGATAGACCGATGCATCGAAGATGCCCCGATGCAGGATCTCGCTCTCAATATCCGACGTCATCACCAGTCGTTCGGGAAGCACATACATGCAGGTGTAAGGCAACGCATTCTCCTTCGATTCATCAATCACCGGGACACAGATGATTGGCCCGACAAAATCCTGTCTCTTACTCCAACTTTCCGCAATCTCCGTCTGTGTCGCTTCCGATAGTTCGTTTCTGTCATTTACGATACCCATGATGCTGAGGCTGACCAGCCAGAATACGAAGACCATAGCTCCGATGAGCAGACATTTTAATACACTCTTTTCCATAATTTTAATAGTTTTGTTTGTTTTTTGTGCTGCAAAGATAGGCACAAAAATACAGGTGGCAAAACTCTCGCTCCTGCGATGTATGAAATCCTCAATTTTCTGTTTGAAATGATTTGGCACTGTCTGTTAACTCCCGCTAACTCCCTCCTTTCTAAACACCAGCCACGGGATCTGACCGGGATATTTATGAGGATATCTATTGGGGTCGCCGATGTGATGCCTCTCACCATCAGCTGTTCGGTAGAAACCGTAATCGTAACCACCCGTTATGTAGATGGCATCGACAAAACCGTATTCGCGCAGGGCATCCGCAAAATCCCACATCGTCTCCGCGTGACGTGTCTCGATATAATAAAGTTTATCATCAGGCATTCGGCCGATGCCGCGGCGTTCCACCTTGCCGTGCAGATAGAACTGACGGGGCAGCACTCCAGCCGAGAGGAGGATATACTGGCGGAAGAAGCAGCCTTGGCGTCCCTTCACGTATTCCTTCACATCCTCGTCCCTGCCGATGCCTATGACATAATTGCCGTCGGCACCCGCAAAATAGCCCAGGCGTTTGCCATCGACGGTCTTCACCTCTTGTCCATCCATCACCAGGCTGCTGATGATCGAGAAGTCCTTATGATAGTCCGAGCAACGGCTGTACAGATAGACGCTGACGTCGGCGGTGTCAGGCTCCGACATGGCGATTTCGGCCCTCAGTCCCTTCATTTCGTAGAAATTCATGGCCACACCCAGAATCGAGTCACTGGTCTTGATGACCTCGGGTGTCGTGGGCTGACTGTGGAACGCCTGGAGTTTGGCAATGTTCTGCTCCGAGGTGACAGCAACAGGCACACCAATATTATTGTACGCACGATAATAGCGCCACCCCAGCCAGAGGGCAAGGCAGCACACGATGGTGATTAGCGCACTGCCCACAATCCATGGCCAGCGCTTGGCCTTCTGAGCTGACGCAGGCGATTCGTTCTTGTCATCACGCTCCACGACGATGGTCGGCACTTCGCCCTCACCCTGGCCAGGGATGACGTCGGGTTTCTCCTCGATGATGATGATAGGTTTCTCGTTTTCAATCTCTTTCATGCCTTCTCTCCTTCCTGCTCGATAAGAGCCTTCAGTTCCTTCAGCGCTTCCTTCGAAGCCTTGAGTCGGAATTCACTCCTCAGGTTTTGCCCGTTCAGACGCAGTTCCTGGTTCGTGAGGTTGATGATATGAATATAGTTCTTGTTCACAATGAGGCTCTTCCCCACACGCACAAACGTGTTGTCCTTCAGCTTCTTGAAGACTTCGTCGAAATAGTGAAGTTGAAAGGTCATCTTGTAGGGTTTGCCGTCAAACAGATACATGTCGGAATAGTTCCCGTCTGCACAGACGAAAACGATATCCTGTGGCTGCACTCTTACGAGTTCCGTGGATGTAGAAATCTTAAGCCATTCCATGCCAGAATTAGTTATTATAACAACTTTGCGCC
>JAEEUA010000105.1 GCA_016286775.1 Bacteroidales bacterium | reverse complement strand
ACCCTCTCATTGATGTCGGGCATCGGTGCCCCCATCTCCATCCTCGGCGTCATCCTCCCCATCTATACCATCATCGATATGGTCGAAACAGCCGAAAACGTGTGGTCCGACTCCTGCGTTGCCGCAATGGTGGACCACACGATTGAGGGAAATTAAGGGATATTTGGGGATATTAAAGGATATTAAAGGACGTTACCATCGCCTTTAGGAGAATGGAGCCCAAGAAACATTTGTCCCTTAATATCCCTTAGAATCCCTTAATATCCTGTAGTATCTCTTAGAATCACTTCCTCTTGCTCCCGAAGAACCCCTCGAAGAGATCCATCTGCTGCTGGTTCTGCACAGGTCCCAGGTGGAAGCCCTCCTTGATGATCATCACCGTAGGCTTGCCCTCAGCATATTCCGTCCAGTAAGGCAGGCTGTCACCATTCGGGTTACCCGTCTTCGTGAAGTTGATCCAGTACTTCGACATGATGCTGAGCATGTGGTTCTCCGTCTCGGTCATCTTGCCGTTGCCGAACTTGTACCCGTAGATGAAAGGCATCTCGGCGACATGGCTCGCGCCACCCCGTCGACTGGGCACGATGGTGTTCTCCGAATTCTGGTCGAAGTAGTACATATACACGTTGCCCTTGCCCGTCTTGCTCTGCAGGTTGCCCCAAGCATAGGTGCCCCATGCAAACGAACCGTCGCGGAAGATGTCCGAAGCCGCAAAGTAAACCTCCATCTCGTTGGTGGCAGGATAAGCCTCGAGCACCTTGTCTGCCCATTCGCCATAAGCCGCCTTCACCTGCTGCTGGAACACCTCCACAGGCATCGGTCCGGCGAACATCGAACCCTCGTCCGAATTCGTGCCGATGATCACATTCACGTCGTTGTACTCGCCCTTCTGATAGAGCTTGTACTGGTCGTCGGTGATCACATATCCATCGACCACTGGCCAGAACAGACCCTGCGTGCTGTCCACGATAGCCTGGAAGGGAACCTTGCGCAGTTTCTTCATGTTCTTCGCCTTCAGTTTCTTCTGGAAGGCCACGCCCTCGGGTTCCGAAGCCTTCACGGTGCAGATGCCCGTGTTGCCTCCACGTGTCTCAGCAACGGGCCAGAACGAGCCACCGCTCTCGCTGATGGCACCCCGGAACAGGCCCTTACAGAGTGGCGAAGCACAGAGGATGCTCACCGAGATGCCTCCAGCCGATTCGCCCGCTATCGTCACCTTGTCCGGATCGCCACCGAAAGCAGCGATGTTGTCGTGTATCCATTGTAGCGCCAAGATCTGGTCCATCAGACCATAATTACCCGAAATGCCCCGCTCGCTCTCCTTGCTCAGGTCGGGATGCACCATGAAGCCCAGCGCACCCAGTCGGTATTCGATGCTGACATATACGATGCCCTCATTCACGAAGCTCTCCTGCGTGCCGGCATACGAACCGCTCGAAAAGGCTCCTCCGTGGATCATCACAAACACCGGCAGATGTTCGTCCTTGCTCTTGGCAGGCGTCTCGACGCTCAGGTAGAGGCAGTCCTCGCTCATTCCCTCGGTATTGCCGCCCTGGGCAGCCTGAGGTGGACGTGCGCCCCATTCATCAGCCTTATATACGCCCTCCCAAGGGCTTTTGCTCACCGGTGCCTTCCAGCGCAGGTCCCCCACAGGAGCCTCGGCATAAGGAATCCTTTTGTACAGGGCGTGTCCTTCGTGCAGCACGCCTTCGATTTCTCCCTGCGCCACCGTTGTGCGCAGCAACTGTGCCTCTGCAGCAAGTGCAAACGACATAGCAACGATCGCAGTAAACAATGTTTTCTTCATAATTATTCTTTTTTAAAGGTAATGATATTGACGCGACAAATATACGAATTATATTCGAAACTTGTGCCTCTCCATCGTCAAAAACCTATATTTTCTCCTTATTTTTCAGGTCAAATGTTCCGCATCACCTATAAAAACATTGAAATATTCATGAAAATTCGTGGATAACATGTGGTAATGGATGAAGAATCCTAAATTACAAACGTTTTTCAGAATAGAGACAAGACTCCAGTCCGATAATGTAATTCCTCATTCCCAATCGTTGCATGTCCCCCAAGGTACCGAAGAGGACATGCTTTGATGTCTGCATGTCCCGGAACGTTCGTCGGAGGACATGCTCCAATATCTGCATGTCCCCTTTCGTTCGTTGGAGGACATGCTCCAATGTCGGTATGTCCCCTATCGTTCGTTGAAGGACATGCTCTGATGTCTGCATGTCCCCTATCGTTCGTTGAAGGACATGCTCCGATGTCGGCATGTCCCCGAACGTTCGTCGAAGGATATGCTCCGATGTCGGCATGTCCCCGAACGTTCGTCGAAGGACATGCTCCAATGTCGGCATGTCCCCGAACGTTCGTCGAAGGATATGCTCCGATGTCGGCATGTCCCCGAACGTTCGTCGAAGGACATGCTCCGATGTCGGCATGTCCCCGAACGTTCGTCGAAGGATATGCTGCAATTTTGGGAAAGTTACAAAAAAGCAGTAAAGCTTCCAGAACTGCCGAGAATGGCCTTACGACCATTGGATTGTATCGTTATTTTTTGCAGAATCAGGAATCGAATCTTTTGACAAGATAAACAACAATTACCAGGCATATTGCCGCAATAATATAATTAGTCATTGGGCTTGTATCTTCTTTTGAGGTGATGAGTTTAAGAAAGAAGATAAGACACCCGATTGCCGCTAAAATGATGTAATCAAATTTAGTAAACTTTTTCGGTTCTTTGTTCTGATCGTTTTTCTGTTCTTCCATAATAGTTATTTTCATATTTATTTCAGGCTGCAAAGATAACCCTATTTTCCGACATAGCCAAAAAAATGGCTAAAAAAGTTGTTCGTTCAGAAAAGGTCACACAAAGCATTGAACACAAAGAAAGAGTTGGCATGTTGCAGCGACCTCTGGGACAGATTTGAGATGGGACATGCACTGCAGGATCTCGCCTTGAAACATCGTGAACATGCATCGGAAAAGGACCGGCAAAGCAGACCTGAACCTTCTTCTCGAAGCATCGGAGGAATGCTCAATCTGCAAGAATGATACCATGGCTGATGACCTCGGCAGATAAGGGCCGGGAATAATGACTTGGTGCAATCGGTTGTCTTGGAAAAAGAGGAGAAAATGAAGGGGATTATTGATGAAAAATAGGGAAAATTTTGAATATGTGAGGAAAAATAGGGAAATTTGGCGCGGATTTCCTATCGGTCCTTGAGGATAACTGAACCCAAAAACAATTAATATCATCTACTCATGAAAATCTATCATCTACTATTCGCAGCTGCGGCGATGCTTTTCGCTGCATGCACTTCCAAACAGGCTGAAGAACAGACTTCGTCGATGAGCCGCATCAGCGTCAGTGGCAACCACTTTGTGAATGCGCAGGGCGACTCGATCGTCTTTCGTGGACTGTGCTGCTCGGACCCTGTCAAACTTTACAACGACAGCATGTGGAACGAGCGCTACTTCGACGAGATGGCCCAATGGGGCGCCAACATCGTCCGCTTTGCCATCCATCCCTCCTGGCTCAACGAGATGGGCTGGGAACGTGCCTTTGAACTCTATGACCAGGGCATCGAATGGGCTCGTGAGCGCGAATTGTACGTCATCATCGACTGGCATTCGATCGGCAACCTTCGTGAAGAAAAGTTCCAGAACGAGATGTACAACACTACCTTTGACGAGACCATCCGCTTCTGGCAGACCGTTGCCCGCCGCTACAAGGATGAACCCACGGTGGCCCTCTACGAGATCTTCAATGAGCCTACCTGCCAGCAGCCCGGCCTGGGAGAGACCACGTGGAGCCAATGGCGCGACCTGCAGGAGCAGATCATCGACTCGATCCGTGTGATCCAGCCCAATGCGGTGTGCCTTTGCGCGGGCTTCAACTGGGCCTACGACCTCACTCCTGTCGCTGCCGAGCCGATACGACGTCCGAACGTCGCCTACGTGGCACACCCCTACCCGATGAAGCGTGAGAGCAACTGGGAGGAGAACTGGCAGAAGGACTACGGCTACGTGGCCGAGACGTATCCGGTAGTCTGCACCGAACTCGGATATTGCTATGCCGAGGACCACGGAGCGCACATCCCTGTCATCTCGACCGACGAGTATGGCCCGGCCATCACTTCGTTTCTCGACGCGCGAGGCATCTCATTCACGGTATGGTGCTTTGACCCGCACTGGGCTCCGACGCTCATCGATGACTGGGACTTCACACCTTCGACGCAGGGCAAGTTCTTCAAGCCGTATCTGATGGGGAAGAAAGACTGAAGTACAATCTTTCGAGAATGAGGGATGCCGGGCAATCGATGTGAAAAAAGCAGATTCTTGGTCAAAAATTTGGCGGTATGAAAAATTATGCATACCTTTGCAACCTCAATACTAACCCTTTTGTTATGAAAAAGATTCTGAGCATATTGATAGGCCTGCTGTGTGCCTTCAACTGTTGGGCGGTCAAGAGCTACCCCTTTCCCGTTGAAGTGCGCCAGACTGACGGTGCAACCCTCACCATCGTCCAGCACGGCGACGAAAACTTCCACTATTACACCACCCTCGACGGCATTCTTCTGGTGCAACGCGAAGGGGCCTACTACATCGGTGCGGTGGATGAACGAGGCACGTTGACTGCCACTTCGTTGCTGGCCCATGATGCAGCCGAACGCAGCGCCGAGGAAGTTCGCCAGGCATCGCTGCAGAACCGTGCGGCCTTTTTGGCTGCTGGCGAGAAGCTCCGCAGCATGCGCAGGGCAAAGCAGGAACCGATAAGCGATTCCGACCTGAGGAATTTCCCGCACGTCGGTTCACCTCGTGCCATTGTCATCCTGGCTGAGTTCAGCGACACTGTCCGTTACACGATCGAGAACCCCAGGCGCTCGTTCGACGAGTATTTCAATGGCACAAGCCCCCTGGAGGACCACGGGCGAGGCGAAGCACGCAACTTCACCAGCGTGGGCGAATACTTCAAGAAGGTCAGCTTTGGTCAGTTCACCCCCCATTTCGACGTCTATGGACCTGTGACACTCCCCAACAGCCTGGCTACCTACGGCGCGGACCATGGTGGCGACGGGGATGGCGAGCACATTAGCCTTCTTGTCCAGGATGCCTGCAGATTGATGAACGACAGCCTCGATTTTGCGAACTACGACTGCAACGACGATGACTATGTCGATCTGGTCATCATCGTTTATGCCGGCTATTCCCAAGCCATTTCAAACAACTCGGCAGACTGCATCTGGCCCAAATCGGGTTTCCTCTTTGGTGGCACTTACGATGGAAAGAACGTGGAACGTTATGCTGCTGTCTCCGAGCTGAACGGATTCCCTGGCTGCTGGTCCGCAGCTCCCTGGGAGCGCATCAATGGCATCGGCATCATGTGTCATGAGTTCAGCCACACATTGGGTCTTCCCGACTTCTACCCCACCGGCGAGGCCTGGCAGGGAGACAACCAATCCATGGAATATTGGAGCCTGATGGACAGCGGCTGCTACCTGAACAACGGCTACAAGCCCTGTGCCTTCACGGCTTGGGAGCGCGAGGCGCTGGGTTGGACCGAAATCACCCCCCTCGACGTCAACGGCAAGCAGGAAGCCCGACCGCTGGACGAAGGCGGCACAGCCTATCGCATCTCCAATCCAGCTGCCCCCAATGAATACTTTGTGCTGGAAAATGTCCAGACTGACGGGTTGAATGTTTACCAGAAAGGCCACGGCCTGCTGGTGACGCATGTGGAATACGACCCGACCAGCTTCCGCTACAACACCGTCAACAACGTCAAGGGGCATCCTCGCATGACCGTTGTACCAGCTGACGGATTGTTGTTCGCCGGAGTCAATGTAGGCAAGACCATCGACGGAAAGTTCATTGGGAACGCCGATTTCTACGAAGAACTTGCCGGCGACCCATTCCCCGGCACGAAGGGCGTGACGGCCTTGAACGACACTTTGGGCATCGTGAACTACAAGTTCTACACCGAAGGCGACAAGACGAACAAGGCCCTGGCGAACATCTCCGAGAGCGAGGATGGCGTGATAACCTTCGACTACATCGACGATTTTGAGAAATACCTGCTCGACATCCCTACCCTCACTGCTCCCGAGAATGATTCGGATGCGTTCTACACCATCGACGGACGCCGGGTGGTCGGCAAATTCAATGAGCTTCCTCACGGGTTCTATATTCGACAAGGGAAGAAGTTGGTGAAATAGCTTCTGGACACTTCTGAAAAAGGCGAAAAAACACCGCTGCAAGGAATGAGTTTGCAGCGGTGTATTTTTTTAGATGTTAAACCGTCGAAAGGATTGCAGACTACTTGATGATGACCTTCCGGCCATTGGAAATGTAGAGGCCAGAGGTGGTAGGCTTGCCGCTGAGACGACGACCGTCGAGGGTGTACCAATCTGAGGTCGAGAGGTCGTGAGGCTGTGAAGCCGTGAGGCTTCGGATGCCAGTCTCCTCGTCGCCGAAGTTGAGTTGGAATGTCCGGGCTTGCTGATCCTCGGGAAGATGAAGCTCGAAGTAACAGCGGAAAGCTCCGATGGTAACCGATTCGTCCGCCTCGGGACTAGGATAGAAGAGCTCGTTATTGGCTCCCAAATAGAGGATGTCCTTACGTTCCTCCTCAAACGTCAAATTATCGAAGGTACCAATGTAATCGGCATACGTGGTCTCAAGAGGGGTAGGCGTCATTCCATATTCACCATCGATTGTGACATTGCTAAAAATTGGATCGATGACATCGTGGCCGCCTTCATCCCACTTCACGAAGTAAGGCATGCCTGCTCCGATGCCGTCTAGTTCTTTGTCGAAGATGAGTGACAGTTCGCCTGTCGAGGTGTCGAAGTCAGAGCCATCGAAGAACATCACCGAAGCACCTTCGAAGATAGTGCCCCCGAAGTTGTCAAGATAGAACGGCAGGCAGATTGTGTTCCAGGTGCCATCCCTGTAGAGGGTGCGGCCTACAAGCTTGATGCTGATGGGCGTGTCCTTCCAGCGTTGCAGAATTTTAATGTTGGTCGTTTTAGTTTCTGAATCAAAACCTGCATCGTATAGGCAAATATAGCCCATCACATATTTATCGCCATACTTGAGACCATTGTCGAAGAAGAGGATTCCCGGCAGAAGATATTCAGAGGATTCACCACCGATTCCCAACGGCACATCGTCGAACACATATCCGCGTACGGCACCGCTGTGGGCGGTGATGTCGGCACCATTGGCGCCACACACATCAACCGCTTTAAGGTAATAGTTGTTTGACAAATGATAATCTAAAGGATAGTCCGGATCGTCGGGATTGTCGTTCGAACCCATTTCATCGATACCGACGATTGCGCCGACATGTTTATTTCCACTGACCGAAGAATTGTCGTTCGCCCAAATACAAGCCTGCATATAGCCATCATGCATCACGCCCAGGATGCCACCGACATAGTCATGACCGCTGACGTTCGCAGTGCTGACACCGCCATCAATCCATCCTAAAGAATAACCGGCGATACCACCAACATAATCTTCGCCCGTGACACTTGTACCTCTGTTGACACAGTTGCCGATCAAGAGATTGGCATATCCGGCGATGCCTCCGACATAATTGTGGCCAGAAACCGCCATCTCGACCGAGCAGCCGGAGATCATGCTCTCATCACCATATCCCACGAGGCCACCCACATAATCGTTACCGGAAACAGATCCCTGCACATTCAGTTCGAGGATAAAAGCATCTTCTCCGAGATAGCCGAAGACACCGACATAGTCGTCGCTCCCCTGAATATCAATGCCGATGATTGAATGGTTATTTCCATTGAAGAAGGCGTTGTAGGGATGTTCTTCTGTTCCAATGGGGGTAAAGGTCCTGCCTGTAAAGTCAAAGTCGTTGTCCAGAACAACAGAAGAACCACCATCGATGTCACCACTGTTCAAGCTGGCAGTAAAGTTGTCGAGGTCTTCAATCGTATGGATGATATAGGCGCCGTCGCTATTGCGGTCGAAGATGTGGAAGGTAGCTACGTTGTAGCCGCTTTCGGGAGCATAGACTTCGTCTTGTCCGAACCTTACAGCGAGAGTGTGCTCGCCCACCGCAAGGTTGGAGATGTCGATCTCTGCGCGGGTAAAGTTGTTGCCGCCCGACTTGAAATGATTGTTGTTGTCGCTGTAATCGTACCAATTGAGGGTGAGGGTCTGCTCCTCGCCGTCATCGATCTTGTAATACAGATACATGACAGAGTTAGAGCCCCAATTGGCATTTCCTTTATCCCAGATGTCGCACTGCCCGGACAAATAGAATTTATCGGATAACGAGCCGAGGTACGCACCATTGAAGTTACCGCCGTGGCACCAGTCGAGATTGTTGTCGCCATAGTACCAGATGTCTTGTGTTGCGTCGTTCTTGAGGATACAAACGGCGCTGTTGCCTACCCATCCTGCAGAGGCCAGGGCGGGCGCTACCCCTGCTGCAAACAGCAGGGAAGCAAAAAGGATTTTCGCTTGCTTTTTCATTTCAATATATTAAATAGGTATTTTTTGTTAGTAAATCGCGGCACAAAGGTATAGCTTTTTCCTGAAAAACCAAAAGGATAATCGAATAAAATTGAAAAAATGGCTATTATCGTCGATTTATGGCGTAAAATAACCTGAATATCGCGTACTTTTTGGCATCTAAAGCGAAAGGTAGGGGTGTAAACCTTCTTGATTTCAGAAATAAGCGGCTCTGAGGCGACAATTTTAGAGAGGGGTAGTCGTTTTTGTCGTGGTTTGGGCGCTTTGTCGCGACATGAGATGAAGAAAATGGATAAAAAGTTTGGAACATGTGAAAAAACCCCATACCTTTGCAGCGTCAAAAACAAAAAATCAACTCAAAACGTTCAAAAAAAACAAATTCAAAATCAAACTAAAAAATTAAAAACAGTATGAAAAAGATAGTTTTAGCAGCCGCCATCATGATGGCATCCGTTTCGGCTTTCGCACAGCACAGTGCAGGTGATATCACTCTTCAGGCACGTCTTGGCATCTGTGCTGCCGACTTCAACAACACCTCAGATACCAAGGCTCGCGTGGAGATGGTAGTAGGTCCCGAGATGGAGTATTTCATGACCGACCGTTTCAGTCTGGGTGCAGGCATCAACTATGCACAACAGGGTGCTGAACTAAAAGATACAGAGGTTACCTATAAGATTGACTATGTCAACATGCCTATTACGGCAAACTTCTATGTAGTGAAGGGTCTGGCCCTGAGGGCAGGCTTGCAGCCAGGAATCAATGTCAACGCCAAGATCGAGGCCGGTGATGTCGAGAAGGATTTGGACGACGCCGTGAAGGGCTTTGATCTGGCCATCCCCGTCGGACTTTCGTACGAGTACAGGCACTTCGTGGTTGATGCCCGCTACACCTTCGGCCTCACCAAGATCTTCGACACGAAAGAGGTCGATCTCGACAGCAAGAACCTCACCTTCCAGTTGTCGCTCGCTTATAAGTTCAACCTCAAGCATTAACCTGTTTCATATATCCATGATCTGCAGACTCATCCGCAAGGATGAGCCTGTTTTTTGCTTCACATATAATGACTCAAATAGAAGGAAAATGAACGAATTCAGAGAAATGAGGCGGAAACGCCAGCAGCTTCCGGAAGCTGAGAGTATTGCCATCCTGCAGAAGGCGACGTCGGGAACCCTGGCCCTGCTGGGCGACAACGGTTACCCGTATGCCGTGCCCATCAGCTATGTCTATGCCGAGGGGCACCTGTATTTTCACAGCGCATTGAGCGGCCACAAGGTGGATGCCATCCGCAGTTGCGACAAGGCTTCGTTCTGTGTCATCGAACAGGACAATGTTCATCCGGAAGAGTACACCACCTATTATCGAAGCGTGATAGCGTTCGGGCGCATCCACATCATTGAGGATGAGGACGAAAAGCTGAAAACGGCCCGACTGCTGGGCGACCGATATAATCCGAACCACGAAGAAAGCCTTCTAAAAGAACTGGAGAACGGCTTGCGCCGGATGCTGATGATCCGTCTGGACATCGAGCACTTGACAGGAAAAGCAGCGAAGGAGCTGGTATAATAGAATCCCGTGTGGCCGAAATAACCACACGGGATTGATTTTGGATTGATATGATCTAAATAGCAGCGTTAGCGATTATAACTCCATATCTGGCTTGCAAACGTCGTGACCAAGGAAGGACTGGGGCTTGGCCTGGGTGAAGGGAGCAGTGGCGCGGATATCCTCGACACTGGCGCCGAACTTCACGGTGTAGCGACCAGAAGCGGTCTCCCAGGCTTGGGTGGCCTCGTTGTAGGAAGCGAGGTCGTAAGCCGAAACGGTCATCGTAAGGGTCTGGCTCTCACCGGGCTGGAGTTCGCGGGTCTTGGCAAAAGCCTTGAGTTCGTTGGCAGGTTTCTCGAGACCACCGCCTGGAGCGCTAACGTAAAGCTGGACAGCTTCCTTACCGGCTACGCTACCCGTATTGGTGACGGTAATAGTGGCTGTAAAACCATCCTTGCCAGCCTTGACAACGGGCTTGCTGTAGGAGAAGGTGGTGTAGCTCAGACCGAAGCCGAAGGGATAGGAAACGGCAACATCGTTAGTGTTGAAGTAACGATAGCCTACGTAGATGCCTTCCTGATGGAGGGTGTAGTCGGTGTTCTTGACTGGGCCACGGCTACGCCAGCCACGTACCTCGGGAATGCCCACGTTGGGATAGTTGGCGAGGGCGGGGATGTCGGCTGCAGCGATGGGGAAGGTCATGGTGAGCTTGCCCGAAGGATTGGCCTTGCCGGTGAGCACATCGACCACGGAGTTGCCTCCTTCCTGCCCTGGCTGCCAAGCCATGAGGATGGCATCGGGCATACCCTTCCAGGATGCTGTCTCGATGACGTTGCCCATGTTGAGGATCACGACGACCTTCTTGCCTGCCTGATGGAAATAGAGGCATACGTCGTTGAGGAGGTTACGCTCCACCTCGGTGAGGTTGAAGTCGTTCTCGATGTGACGATCGGCACCTTCGCCAGCCTGACGGCCCAGGCAAACCAGTGCGATGTCGGCCTTCTTGGCCTGGTTCGAGACGATGCGAGAAGCGACTTCCAGTTCGGGAAGCACGGGCTTGCCCCAACGGAATGTGTTGGCAAATTCGGCAGCATCCTTGCTCTCCTGGAACTTCTTGTAGTCGTAGTAGAGGTTCTTCAAGTCTTCGGTGACAGTCAGGCCGGCATTGGTGATGCCCTGCATCAGGTCGATGGTGTAAGCCTTGTTGACGTCACCCGAACCTGTTCCGCCTGCGATGAAGTCATAGGCGGTGATGCCGAAGACGGCCACGTTCTTCACGTCCTTCATAGGAAGGGTGTTGGCATCGTTCTTGAGCAATACCATACCTTCGGTAGCCGTCTGACGGGTGACTTCGGCATGTGCCTTGAGGTCGGGTTTGTTGCTGTACTTGTAGCCTTTGAAGCGAGGCGTGCGAACGATGTACTGGAGGATACGACGGGCATTGCG
>JAEEUA010000005.1 GCA_016286775.1 Bacteroidales bacterium | reverse complement strand
CGGGTCAGGTCGGTCCATTCCCTGGTGTACTTCATCACCTCCTTGCGGCAGGCAGCATTGTAGTCCTCCACCGAAATCTTCTTGCCGATGTCCTCCTTGGTGATGTCCAGCATCTTCTCGACACCCAGCTCGACCGGCAGGCCGTGTGTATCCCAGCCAGCCTTGCGCTTCACCTGGAAGCCCTGCATCGTCTTGAAACGGCAGAATATATCCTTAATCGAACGAGCCATCACGTGATGGATACCCGGCATGCCATTGGCCGACGGGGGACCTTCATAAAACACGAAAGAAGGATGACCCTCGCGTGTAGTCATCGATTTTACAAAGACGTCGTTAGCGTCCCATTTTTCCAGAACCTCCTTGTTGATTTCTGAAAGATTGAACTGATTATATTCTGCAAATTTCATAATATAGTACTATTTTTAGGGCGCAAAATTAATGTATTTTTCGATTAATTCCAAATATTTGGTCCAAAAACTGCATTATAGCAGGTTCAAATACGCCAAATTGCAATGTTTTATGTCGAAAAAATGGGTATTACAGTTCTTTTTGACCTGCTTTTCTTGGAGGGCATCGAGTTTTTCCCTATCTTTGCCACCACAATAGAAGAACAAGCTCGAAGGTTTCCCGACTTGTCGGAAAATCTCCCCGAAAACCACCTTATAAATAATAAATATGAAACAATTTGTCTTCCTTGCATCGCTGGCCAGTCTCCTCGCATCAGCAGTCTCGTGCGACGTGCCCTCGCAACCCGCATCGGTCAACTTCAGCCTCGAAATCTTCCACGGCGACCTGCTTTTCTGCGTCGAAGAGCCTTCGGGGGATGGGTTGAGCGATGCCATTGCCAACGTCACCGAAGGCATTGATGGTTCGCAGGTGGTCCATGTCGGCATTGCCTGCCAGCAGAATGGCAGGATGATGGTGCTCGAAGCCACTCCCAGCCATGGCGTCTGGCTCACGCCCATCGACAAGTTCTTCGAGGAGGCAGAATACGACGACGAGGGCAATCCATGTGTCTTCGTGGGCCGGCTCCGCGACACGCTGGGTCTGGCAGCATCGGTCCAGCGAGCTAAGCAGTTCATCGGGTTGCCCTATGACACGCTCTACGCCCCCGACGACAAGCAGATCTATTGCAGCGAACTCGTCCAGCTCAGCTACCTGCGTCCCGACGGCACACCTATCTTCCGCACTCGGCCGATGTCCTTCTCGGACAGTTCGGGCGATATCGCACCCTATTGGAGAAAGCTCTATGCCGAACGAGGCATCCCCGTGCCCGAGGGAATGCCGGGCACCAATCCCGGCGACCTGTCGCGCGACAGCCTGGCCTTATGGATCATCAGGCCCTGAGGCGAATAGTTTTCCTTCCGATGGCATAATCGAAACAAGAGGCCAATCCTGTTCACGCGGATTGGCCTCTTGTTATGGGTTTAGATCTCGACAACCATCTGTTCCCGGGACAGTGTTGTATTCGGGAAAATCTGCCTTGCCTCATCGAGCAGGATTTCCTCATCCTCGTTGGACATGAATTGCGAGGAGTAATGACCCAGCAGGAGCCTGCCTACCTCAGCCTTCAAGGCTATCGTTGCTGCTTCCACCGATGTGCTATGTCCGCGCAGATGCGCCTTGAGGGTATCGACATTGCTGTAGGTTGACTCATGATAGAGCACATCGCAGCCCTTGATGATCGGAATAACTTTCTCGGAATACATCGTGTCCGAACAGAAGGCATACGACTTGCTGGGAGTCGGGTCGGTGGTCAGCTCCTTGTTGGGAATGACCTCCCCCGTCTCGGGATTGGTCCAGTCAAGGCCCTTCTTGATGCCCCGGAAATAGGCGAAAGGAATGCCGAGGGCATCGCACTTCTCGGCGAGCAGATGCCTGTCGCGCGGCTTCTCCTGGAACAGGAATCCCGCTGTCGGGACACGATGACACAGGGGAATGGTCTTGATCAGAAGCGAATCGTCCTCATAGATCACGGAAGATCTACCAGGGTCGAACGACTGGAAGCTGACCTTCATCGAAAGATCTGGGGAAAAAAAGTCGAACAAGGGCTGGAAGATCCGTTCCGCATCCCGATGGGCATGGATGACTATTTCGCCCGTACGTTGTCCTAATCCAAGCGATGCAATCAGGCCGACAAGTCCCAGGCAATGGTCACCATGCAGATGACTCAGCAGGATGTGTCCGATTTTTCCTACGGGAACACGATTACGGGCGAGGCCGATCTGTACGCCCTCGCCGCAATCCACCAGGAAGAGATTGCCCCTGAAATTGACAACCTGGGCCGTCGGAGCATGGCGAAGCGTCGGCTTCGCACTCCCGCAGCCCAGAATAGTTACTTTGAAACAGTCCAAGATCTACGATTTAGAATTTTGCATTGTGCATGTCGCCGGTCTCCTCGTAGGCAATGTGCATGGCGAAGGCATGGCGCAGCGAATGAGGCGTGTGCAGGCTCTTGCCCTCCGAGAGCTTGAGATAATCCCAGAGCAGCTGCTTGTAGTCGGGATGCACACAGTTCTCGATGATGAGCCGGGCACGCTGCGAAGGAGACTTGCCGCGAAGGTCGGCAACACCCTGTTCGGTGACGAGTACGCGCACGCTGTGTTCGTTCGAATCGACGTGTGTAACCATCGGCACAATCGAGGAGATGGCACCTCCCTTGGCCAACGAGGGAGTCGAGAAGATCGAAAGGAAGGCATTGCGCGTGAAGTCGCCCGATCCGCCGATGCCGTTCATCATCTTGGTGCCCAGCACATGGGTGGAATTGATATTGCCGAAGATGTCGGCCTCGAGGGCTGTGTTGAGAGCGATGACACCCAGTCGGCGAATGCACTCGGGGTGATTGGTGATCTCCTGTGGACGCAGGATGATGCGCTTGCCGAAGATGTCCATATTGGCGTACATCTTGTCCACGTAGTCATCCGTCAGGCTCAACGACGAACCCGTGGCACCCAGGCAACGACCTTTCATGATGAGGTCGATGGCAGAATTCTGGATCACCTCCGTAAACATCGAGAAAGGAGGCACTTCCGGATTGTCACCCAGTGCACCCAGCACCGCATTGGCGACATTACCCACGCCCGACTGCAGGGGCAGGAACTCCTTGGGGATGCCACCGCGCTTCAGTTCGTTGACGAGGAAGTTCGAGATGTGGGCGCCGATGGCCCTTGTGTCGTTGTCGAGCGGCTTGAAGCCGGCCTGCTTGTCGTAGGAATTCGTATGCACTACGGCGATGACCTTCTTAGGATCAATCTTGAGGTCGATGGTGCCGATTCGGTCGTTCACCTTCACAAGCTGGAAAGGCTTGCGATAAGGGGGCATCTCGGGCAGATAGATGTCGTGCATGCCGGTAAGCTTGCCTGCATGTACCTCGTTCAGCTCAATGATGATGTGCTCGGCATGGGCTGCCAGCGATGGTGCAATGCCCACCGAAGTGGTCAGGATGAAACTTCCTTCGGGTGTTATCTCCGAAGCCTCGATGATAGCAACATCCATCTTGCCCAGGAAGCCATAGAACACATCCTGGCCAATCATCGACAGATGGCAGTCAAAGTAGTCCACCTCGCCAGCATTGATGGCGTTGCGCATATTTGAGTTCGACTGGAAAGGGGTACGGAACTTGACTGCTTTCGCAAGCGCAAGTTCTGTATCGACAGCTGGGCCCGTGGCACCACCTGTAATCAGGCCCACCTTGAACGGACGGCCTGCCTCGTGCTCCTCGATAGCATAACGGGCAAGGGCAGAAGGAACAGCCTTCGGAACACCTACCGAAGAGAAGCCGCCGATGCCCAGGACATAGTCATTCTTGATGAGTCGTGCTGCCTCGTCGGCAGTCATTACGGGATAATTAATCATAACAGAATACCTTAATAATAAATATAAGAGAGGACAAACAGATAGATTCTTCGAATCGGAAATGGCAATTACTGTCCAGTAATCTTCGCTTAAATGGTTGCTTTCGCCCTTCCTCTCAAACCGGGCGATTGCAGTATTATTTCACGATTCCCTCCCCGCATACGTGGGGAGGGAATGGATGCTTGTATTTGTTAGTCGCTGATGGCCCTCATCGCGCTGACCTCAGGCACCTTCTGCACCTGTCCGCCGATGGCATAGCCGGGACGAATCATGTCGTAGATGACGCCACGCCGGGCAACCTCCTGCTCGTTGAAGCCCTGTGGATAGAAGGCGTTGATCAGAGGAGCATTGTTGAGCTTGAAGTTGTCGCGCTCGAAGTCATCGACAAAGAGATGCGGCATGATGAGCGAAATGCCGTAGCGACCCAGCAGGGCGACGGTCTCCGAAGCCGCAATCTTCATGCTGTCAATCGGGACGCCCGAACGCTTGAATTCGTTGAGGAACAGTGGCGAGATGGCGCTGTAGGACGAGATACGCAGCAGCTCGGCAATCCACGAATAGGAGTTGTCAAGATCGCGGCGGAAGGTGTCCTGCATCAGGTTGTAGAGCCCGTCCACATTGCGCGATTCCTCAGCCTCGCACTGGAGGATGTTGCGGTCAAACCAGTTCATGAAGCTCGTGAACTTCTGAGCCATGTGCATGGTGGTGTTGTGGTAGTTGTTGTCGGCATTGAATGCCTCCACGCCCTCCTTCATCAGCTGGATATGTTCCTGGATGAGGGCAAGCGACGACTGCAGGCCATTGCGCTGGATCTGCAGAGGCTGCTGCAGCTGGTACTCCAGGTTCTGCATCTCTTCCTGGATGGTGTTCACCCTCGCTGTGGCTTCGTCGATGGCAGCCTGGGCCTTCGTTTCGGCGGCAGTCACGGCATTCGTGATCTTCTGTTCGGACTCGATCTCGAGTTCTGCAGTCTTGAGGGCAAGCGTATTCTCCACCTCGACCGACTTCTGTTCCAGCTCGTTCTGGACGGCAGCCAGCTGCTGGCGCATCGCATCCACATCGGCTGCAGCCTTCTGGCGGGTGGCAGCAACAGTCTCGTCGGCATTGCGCTGTATGGCGGCAATCTTTTCGTCGGCCTGCTGCTTGAAGGCGGCAATCTGCTGGTCGGCCTGCTGCTTGTAGGCCGAAATCTGCTGGTCGGCACGCTGACGGGCAGCAGCCATATCGTTGGCAGCCTTCTGCTGGGCGGCAGCAACAGCGGCATCGGCCTTCTGCTGGGCCTCGTTCACATCATTATCTGCCTTGAGGCGCACGGCATTCATCTCGTCGTTGTGCTGCTGCTTGACGTTGGCCAGGTCACGGGCGGCCTTCTGCACGGCAGCAGCCAGTTCGGCAGCAGCCTTCTGGAGCAGCGAGTCCTTCTCCGACTTCACGGCAGCCAGTTCGTCGGCAGCCTTGGCACGGAGCGTGTCGTTCTCGGTCTTGGCGGCAGCCAGACCTTCGGCAGCCTTCTTCTTCAGATTCTCGATCTCCACATTGGTCTTCAGACGCAGGGCCTCGGTCTCCTGCTTGGCAGACACAATCTCGGCAGCAGCCTTCTTCTGGATGTCTGCGGTGGCAGCCTCAAGCTGCTGGGAGGCCTTCTTCTGTGCCTCTGCGATGGCCGAACTTGCAATCTGCTTGGCATTGCTCACCTCCTGCTGCTTCTCGATGAGTTCCTGCTGCTTCTGCTGCAGGATGGTGCGGAGCGATTCGATCTGACGCTGTATCTCGGCATTGACTTCCTGCCCGGCAACAGGAACGGGCTTCTCGACAATCTTCTCGACGATCTTCTCGACAGGCACTTCCACCTTGACAATCTTCTCGACAATCTTTTCGACGGGCTTCTCGACGATCTTCTCCACAATCTTCTCGACGGGCACCTCGACGCGCTTTTCGACAATCTTCTCAACGGGAACCTCAACACGCTTTTCGACAATCTTCTCGACAGGAACCTCGACGCGCTTCTCGACAATCTTCTCGACAGGAACCTTCACAATCTTCTCGACGGGGACCTTCACGATCTTCTCGACAACCTTGATCTGAGGAGCCACTGCGGCATCCTTCTTCTCGTCCTGGGCACCCTTCTTCTCGCCTTCCGGCTTGGTGGGTTCTGCCTTCACAAAGGCATCCTTCTTGGCAGGAGCGACCTTCTTCTCGGCAATCTTGTCATCCTTCTTGGTCTGAACAGCCGGCTTCTCACCGCCCTTCTCCGTATAAGGGGAGCCTGTCGGATCCTTCGGCCTGTCCTTCCTCTTCTTGTACTCCTTGTAGAGGTAATAGCAGATGATGCTGGCCATAGCCAGGGCGATGAGGGCAGTCAGGATGGACTTCAGGGTATCCACCCAGGTGCTGCGACGATCCATCGCGTTCTTACCAGACCTTCCTTCCGAAGGCGTAACGACTTCCTCTCCCTGTTCGCCGGATTCGTTCGAAGCGACGCCATCCGACGAGTTTCCGGAAGCGGGTATGCCGAACTTGGCAAGCACGTCAGCAGGAGCCGTTCCATCGGCAATACGTACCTGCAAGGGACCTGCCTTGCTGTAGTCCTTGTTGCTGGGCAGGCGGAAGGTAAGCGTTGCGTTCTTGACACCGTCCAAGCGGAAATAGATGAAATTCGTAAAGTTATCGGTCTTTACAGGCTGGAAAATCTTTTTCTTTCCATCTCCTCCCTTCGATGAATAGTCATAAGCTGTCGCTTTGCCCTTATCGAACTTGATCATGGCATAATTACCTTCGGGGGACTTCGCATCCTTTGTCGACTTGTTGACAATCTTGATGATAGGACTTGTCGTATATAGCACTAAGTTCCTGCCCTCAGTCTTCAGGAGTCCGTTGGCAGATTCAACAGTGTACGGTTTCTCTGCACTATCGATGCAGATAGCGACAAAACAAGTATCAGGAGTAGCGCTGGTTGCCTGCGCATGAAGTATTGCTTGAGAGCCAAGACCCAATGAAAGGGCTAAAAGACAACTTAATTTTCTCATAATCGAGGAATATCGGATATTGTTCAATAATCAAGGGTATAAATCGCGCGCAAAGATACGCATTTTTTGAATACAATAGACAAAAAAAGCCCGAAAAAATCAATTTTTCGGACTTTTTTTTCAAATATTAAGGATTATGTTACCGAATTGTATGCTTTTGCATTACTTTTCGGCAGCCTCCTCAGCCTCATGGGCAGCGATGAGCTTGGCCTGGATATCGGCAGGAACGAGCTCGTAGCTGGCGAACTTCATGATGAAGCTGGCAGCGCCCTGTGTCAGGCTCGAAAGGGTGGTTGCATAGTCGGCCATCTCCGAAAGGGGCACCTTGGCCTGCAGCTTCTGATAGTTGGCCTCGGCATGCATACCAACCACCATGCCGCGATGGTTCTGGAGGTCGCTCATCACATCACCCATCTTGTCACCGGGAACGAATACTTCCACGTCATAGATTGGCTCGAGGACCTTAGGGCCAGCCTGGCGGAAGGCCATGCTGAAGGCGTTGCGTGCAGCAAGCATGAACGAAAGTTCGTTCGAATCAACCGGGTGCATCTTGCCATCATATACTACGACGCGTACGTCACGTGCATAAGAGCCGGTCAATGGGCCCTGCTCGAGGCACTGCTGGATACCCTTGAGGATGGCAGGCATGAAGCGTGTATCGATGGCGCCGCCCACAACTGAGTTGATGAAGACGAGCTTGCCGCCCCAGGCGAGGTCAATCTCTTCCTTGCCCTTCATGGTCACACGATACTCCTTACCGGCGATGTTGTAAACCTCGGGATCGGCCATGCCGTCCACGTAAGGCTCGACAATTAGGTGAACCTCACCGAACTGGCCGGCGCCACCCGACTGCTTCTTGTGGCGATAGTCGGCACGGGCAATCTTGGTGATGGTCTCACGATAAGGAATGCGCTGGGGAGCGTACTCTACGTGTACCTTGTCGAGGTTCTCCAGACGCCACTTCAACGTGCGGAGGTGGAACTCGCCCTGGCCATGAACAAGGATCTGACGAAGCTCCTTCGACTGCTCAACCACCCAGGTGGGATCCTCCAGACGCATACGGGTCAGGGCCGACATCATCTTCTCGGTCTCCTGCTTGTTGATGGCGCTGATGGCACGGGTATATTTCGACTGTGGGAACTTCACGAAGTTGTATTTCCAGTCGATGCCGTTCTGGTTCAAGGCATTGCTGGTGCGGCAGTCCTTCAGCTTGGTGGTGCAGCCGATGTCGCCTGCCTGGAGTTCGCTGACCTTCTCGCGGTTGGCACCCGAGCATACGAAGAGCGTTGAAATATGTTCGCTGGAACCACGGTCGGCATTCTGCAGGTCATCACCCTCATGAACCGTACCGCTCATCACCTTGAAGTACTGTACTTCGCCGATATGTGGCTCGACACCCGTCTTGAAGAAGAAGAGGCTGGTTGGGCCAGCTGGATCGGGCTTCACTTCCTCACCACGGCTGTTGTGCTCGGCTGGCATCTCGTCCACGAAAGGAACAACGTTGCCCAGGAACTCCATCAGGCGGCCCACGCCATAGTTACGGGTGGCGCAAACGCAGAACACGGGGAAGATCGAGCGGGTAACCATGCCCTTGCGGATGCCTTCGCGCATCTCGTCCTCGGTGAGCTCCTCGGTCTCGAAGAACTTCTCCATCAAGGCATCATCGTTCTCGGCAGCAGCTTCGATGAGGGCCTTGTTCATCTCGGTGGCCTTATCAATCTCGCTGGCTGGAATCTCTTCAACGACGGGAGTAGGATTATTGTCCTTGTAGGTGAGCTGCTTCATCAGGATCACGTCGATGATCTGATGGAAGTTCTCGCCGGTCTCAACTGGATACTGTACGGGCACGCACTTGTTTCCGTATGTCAGCTTGAGGTCCTCTACCAGGGTCTCGAAGTCACACTCGGTGTCATCAAGACGGTTTACGAGGAAGATCACGGGCTTGTTCATCTTCTCGGTATGACGGAAGTGGTTCTGGGTACCTACCTCAAGTCCGTTACCGCCATTGATCAGCAGAACGGTGGTATCGGTTACCGAGATGGCGGTGATGGCCTGACCTACGAAGTCGTCCATACCGGGGCAGTCGATCATGTTCAGCTTCTTGCCGTTCCACTCAACATGGAATACGGTGCTGAATACCGAATAGCCGTAATTCTTCTCAACAGGGAAATAGTCGCTCACTGTGCTCTGCTGCGAAACGCGACCCTTGCGGTTGATCTGTCCGCTCACGTAAAGTAAAGACTCGGTAAGGGAGGTCTTACCAGCTCCATCATTGCCAAGCAAGGCAATGTTCTTAATCTCTTTTGAAGAGTAAACTTTCATAGACTCTAAAAATATTAAGGTATATATTTAATGATTTGTTTTTCGCTTGTTTTGACGAAGATTTGGTCTCGTTAGGGTAAGAATTCGACAAAATCGCGTGCAAATATAATCGAAATTTCGATAGGTTGCACATTATTGTAGCGCTTTTTTTCAAATTTTATGTTGTTAAACATGTTTTTCGGCAGTTTTTTAGGTTTTTTAGATATTTTTTTTGGTGCATTCTGCAACAATTGCTATCTTTGCACCAACAAACAACAATCTACAACGCATGAATAATTTCACATTCTATTCCCCAACTGAGTTTTGTTTCGGACGTGGACGCGAACAGGAAGCCGGTGAGCTTTGTGTCAAATACGGCGCCCGTCGTGTCATGATTGTCTATGGTGGCGGCTCCGTGGTTCGCAGTGGCCTCCTCGATCGTGTCAAGGCTTCGCTCGATGCCGTTTCCATCCCCTATATCGAAATGGGTGGTGTCCGCCCCAATCCCACCGACCCCAAGGTTTACGAAGGACTGGCTCTTGCCCGCAGTTTCAAACCCGACTTTATGCTCGCTGTGGGTGGCGGTTCGGTCATCGATACCGCCAAGACCATTGCTGCAGGATACCATTACGAAGGCGACTTCTGGGACTTCTTTATCGGCAAGGCCAAGGTCGGCAACTGCCTGCCCGTCGGTGTCGTGCTCACCATCCCTGCTGCCGGTAGCGAGGGTTCGGGCAATGCGGTCATTACCAACGAAAAGACGCTCCAGAAGCTGGGTATTCGTCAGCCCATGCTATTGCGTCCGAAATTCTCCATCATGAATCCCGAGCTGACCATGACGCTGCCCGAATGGCAGACTGCCAGCGGCATCTCCGACATGATGGCACATATCCTCGAACGTTATCTCAGCAATACTCCCGATGTGCAGATCGGCGACCGTATGGCCGAAGGTATCCTGCTGGCTATCATGGAAGAGGCTCCCAAGGTCATCGCCAATCCGAACGATTACGAAGCGCGTGCCAACATCATGTGGTGCGGCACCATTGCGCACAACGACACCTGCTCCCTGGGACGTCAGGAGGATTGGAACAGCCATGCAATGGAACACGAGATCTCGGCCGAATACGATGTGACGCACGGTGCCGGCCTTGCTGTCATCTTCCCCGCCTTCCTGCTGTATATGTCCGATGTGCATCCCCACAAGGTGGCCCAGCTTGCCATGCGGGTGCTCGACGTGCAGCCCAATCTCCCGTCCGATGCCGACATCCACAATCCAAGTACCTGGCCGCTCGACGAACAGAAGCGTGTTGCCAAGGAGGGCGCCCTGAGGCTCAAAAGCTGGTTCCACGACGTGCTGCACATGCCCGTCACCTTCGCCCAGCTGGGCGTTCCCAATCCCGACCTCGAGCTGCTCAACCAGCGCCTCCACCAGAACAAGGGTGCTGTCATGCCCGGCTACTTCCCGCTCGATGCCGAAACCACAATGCAGATCTACAAGCTCGCGCTATAATTTGCTCAACAAATGGATATTAAGGGATAATAAGGGATATTATGGGATATTTGGGGATATTAAGGGACGACACCTTCGCCTGTAGAAATTGGGACCCAAGATACATACGTCCCTTTTACTTCCTTTTTACTACCCTTTTACTCCTCTTTTATTACCCATTTTCTCCTTTTTTACTCCCCTTTTACTCCCCTTTTACTCCCCTTTTATTCCCCTTCCCCATGACCGCCAGAGAATACCTCGATATCCTGCACGTTGCCGAACGTCTCAAGGACACCCCGCGCCATTGCACGACCTCAAAACGCCGTGTGGAAAGTGTGGCCGAACACAGCTGGCGCATCTCGCTGATGGCCTTTCTGCTGAAGGATGAGTTTCCCGAAGCCGACATCAACAAGGTTGTCTCAATGTGCCTCATCCACGACCTGGGCGAATGTTTCACCGGCGACATCCCCACCTTCCTCAAGACCAATAGCGACCGCGAGACCGAGGATTCCCTGCTCACCCAATGGGTGAAGTCCTTGCCCACGAATATCGCCGAAACGATGCTCGCGCTCTATGCCGAGATGGACGCACAGACAACGCTGGAAGCCAGGCTCTACAAATCGCTCGACAAGCTCGAGGCCCTCATCCAGCACAACGAATCGCCCCTCGACACCTGGTCAGCCAACGAATACGACCTCAACAAGACCTACGCCTTCGACACCGTCGCCTTCTCCCCCTGGCTCACCGCCCTGCGCAACGAAATCCTCCAAGACACGCTCACCAAGATCGACCAAAAAAAATAAAAAAGAGGGCCTCCGCCCTCTTTTTTCATTGCCCTGGCCGCCCCTTCGGACAGCACCCGCCTTGTCCCTCGTGTTTCGTCGCGGCCAAGCTTGGCCGCCCCCTTTGGCCGCCCCTTCGGGGCTAGCGTCGCCCTTCGGCGCCCCTTCGGCCCCAGTGCCCGCCTTGTCTCTCATGTTCACGTGGCGGCCATCCTTGGCCGCCCCTAAAGAACCGCCAGCAGCCCCCGGCACCCCTCCAGCACATCGCGCCAGGTGGCCTCGAAGTCCCCCGTGTACCACGGGTCAGCCACCTCCCCGGGCCGATTGGTGTAATCCATCAGCAAGCAAATCTTGCCGTCCGGATCGCCACCCAGCATGCGGCGCATGTTGCGGAGATTCCACTCATCCATGCCCACAATCAAGTCGTAGTATGAATAGTCGCGGCGCGTGATCTGCCGCGCATACTTGCCATCCGAAGCGATGCCGTGTTCCGCCAGTTTGCGCCGTGCAGGTGGATAGACGGGGTTGCCGATCTCCTCGGTGCTTGTGGCAGCCGAAGCGATTTCGAACTCCCCTTCCCTACCCGCTTCCCGAACCAGCCATTTCATCACGAATTCGGCCATGGGGCTGCGGCAGATGTTGCCGTGGCAGACAAACAGTATCTTCGTCGTTTTCATTCAAACCTTAGAGTTTTACAATTTCGCCGATCTGACAGACCACCAGATCCTTGCCCGATTCCCGGGCAGCCTGTTGCTCATTGTCGAGTGGCTCCTTCCACGGATGATTGGCGAGGCAGAACTTCGAATGATGCACCGTAATATATCGGCGTGCCCCCATCTCGGCCATCTCCTTGCCAAGCTGTTCGGGCAGCGTGTGTATCTGTGCCCATCGCTTGTCGTACTGGCCATTTTCGAGGATAGCCAGGTCGATGTTCGGGAAACGTTCTCCGAATCGCTTGAAACGTCCGTCATATCCTCCATCTCCCCCGACAAACACGCGGAGCGAAGGTGTTTCGAGCAGGAACGATGCCCAGAGCGACTGATTGGACTTGAGACCGCGTCCCGAAAAATGCCGCGTAGGCAGACAGACGACGCGTGCCTCCGTGCTGTCGGGTGTCAAGGCCTGATATTCGTCGAGCGGAGCCTCCTCGTTCCAATCCAGTTCGATGAGTTGTTCGGGAGCATATCCCCAACGCTCGAAGTGCGCACCGACACCCAGTCCGCACACCACATGGCGGACGCGCGTCCTCAGTTCCTTCACTACCCGATAGTCGAGATGGTCCCAATGGTCGTGCGTGATGACCAGGTAGTCGATGACTTCGGGCATGTGTTCGGGCTTGTAGTAGTCGGTGCCCGGGAACATCCTGTTGACAAACGACACGGGTGAACCCTGATAGAACACGGGATCCACCAGGAACGTCTTGCCCGACAGTTGCAGCAGATAACTGCTGTGTCCCAGCCACACATACACATCTTCCTGCGGATCAAGCCCACGAAGGTCGCTTTTCACCAACGTCACTTCACCCTCCTGGGGCACGCGTCCCTCGGGCTTCTTGCCGAAGACGAAGTTCCACATCGTCTTGAATCGGCCCTGGCCTCCGCCTTTATCGGTCTGCACCATGAGCGTCGTGGGCTCCTCGTTCTGGAACGATCCATCCCGATAGTTGGGCGAACGGAGCACGCGCTCCAGCCTTTCACCCTTCGGCAAAGCCCCAAAAGGCTTGCTGTGCACAAAGGCATAGACACCAAGGGGAATTGCCACAAGGATGCAAACGATTGCTATGAACATCTTCTTCATAAAAAAACTACTTCTCCCGAGCAATCTCCAGCGCGCGGTGCACATTGCATCCCACGAAGTTGCCGAGGATAGCCATCAGCCAGGGCAGCATCCTGAAGTCCATCGCCGCGCAATAGAAGAAGATATCCGCGATGCTGTGCCGGAAGCCGCACACGATGAAGAGGGGCACACCGAAGAGCAGCGGCAGGAAACGACCCTCACGTGCAAATTTCACCGCTGTGCTCATGATGAAGCCGCAGGGGATGGCAAGCAGGAACACAACCAGCAGGCTCTTCCCTGCAATCACATCCACCACCTTCTGTGCGTTCTCCACATACTGGGGCGACGCATAGTTGAAAAGCAAGCCCACCAGCCAGCAGCCAACGAAGTTGCCGGCAATGATGTACAGCAGGTCGGTCAGTTCCCTTTGGTTGGTGAAGAAGCCCGACTTGCCCGTATAGAGGGCAAGTCCGTAATGCACCACGCTGAGCAGTCCGAAGCTGAACATCACAGCACCGATGATACCGCCCATCACCATATTCACATACCCGCCCAGCCCGATGCACACGCCGGCCAGCACGCTGCTTATCAGCAGATTCACAATCCGTTTCATGTTACTTGTCGCAAATTCTTGATAGAAAGAGAGCGTTACTTGATCAGCACCTTTCGACCGTTGTGGATGTAGATGCCTGCATCCGTAGGCTTGGAGCCTAAGCGACGGCCATCGAGGGTGAACCAGTGGCCAGCAACTCCTTGACTCCTTGACTCCTTAGAGATTTCGCGAATTCCCGTCTCCTCGCCGAAGTTCAGCACGAAGGCCTTGATGCTGCCACCGTCAATGGAGCTCTTCAGCGTAAGTTCGCTGTTGCCGTGCACCCAAATCACGTGGCCGGCTCTGTCGTACTCGGTAAGACTGCGGCTAAGCTTGTGGCCGTACAGGTCGATGGTCACATGGACTTGGTTGTTGATGTCGAGGTACTTGCTGAGCTGAATTTCAGCTCCAAGTCGAATGATCGCACCATTGGTTTGTACCGCAGTGCGCAGTTCCTCCTCCGTCGAGACGGTGGTGATGTCAGTTTTTGCCCATGCCCCCTGTGCAACCGTCCACAACAGGGCAATCATCAAGAAAACTCTTTTTTCATATCGTTCCAAATAAATGGGTTTTATATAAATAAACGGGCGCAAAGTTACATATTATTTCTGAAAAAACCAAAGGAATTGTCCCAATTATTCCATTTGACGTGCTTTTTGAAACATTTTTCATTCTCTCGGCCCCGATGATGCTCCTTGCGACGGGGACTTGCACCCTTTCGGCCCGGAGGATGCGGGTGCACCTTGGGGCATGTATTGTCTGAGCCGTGACGATGCGGTACCCTCTTTTGCTCGATCATTTTTCGAGACGTCAGATTGGGAGGCAGTACTATGGCCGGACACTCTGTCGGCCCGTGTCATGCATGCGAATTCGGAGGCAGGCTGTTCCTCGGCCGTGGGATGCGTGTTCTCGGCAGGGATGCACTTCGATGACCAAAAGAGGAAACAAAGACGTTGAAGCAGATATTTCACGGGACAAGAGGATGCAGACGGGTTCAGATCGGATTTCACGCTGTCGGCCGATAAGGTACCATCTCCAACCGAGGAGGATACAGGTCGGCCGTCAGATTGCAGTTTGGTAGAGGATTCGTTGAACATGGTTTTATAAGATCACGGATTTCTCTAATATTACGGATGATTAGCTTGTCCAAAGGAGACCAGTGGCCATTGCTGCGCCGACCACTGGAGCGGAACTCACGGACGCCTTGACCTTCTTCTATCTGTGTGCCCTAATACGGACCAGCATCCGTGTTATCCGCGCTGAGTGCGACGCAGTAATGCACTCAGCAATCCCTTTCGACCCACTGATATCCGTTTAATCCTGGTTATCCGTGATCTGCTAATCCGTTCGAGCAGAATTATATCCTAATGAAATCCATTTTTCGCCTTTTTCTGGAGAATTCCACGTCTCATATCAAAGATCGACGGTGCAAAGTTACTCATTTTTCCGGCAAATTCGCCAAAAAAGGTGCTTTCGGGTGTGAATTTAACGGATTTTAATATAAAAAATTATATTTTTCTCCTCCAAAATGCCCACATATTTAGGGGACAACACCTGGAATATTCCGCATCGGTTCCTAAAAAATTCACACTGTGCAATTTATTGAAAAATTTAATTATTTAATATTAAAAATTAAAAAAAGGAGTCCCGTCATCGCGCGTTATTTATATATATTATATATTATTATTTATATATATTTATATAAAAATATTTTGCAAACAAAGACCCCCTAACCTAATTGCCCCCTTGCAAATAAAGATTAAATATTAAATAATTAAATAATTGATTTCGCAAGTGCTTGATACACAATGGTTAATATTTTCATTAGAAATTGAAAAATTTAATAAATCAGCAAAAATAGTTAATCAAGGGCAAAAAAACAGGCCCCAAAAATGCATCAAAAAAGACCCCATTTTGCTCCAAAATAGCTACCTTTCGGCGCATATTATCGGCTAAAATGCCTCGATTTCGAATAAATAAAGACGATTATTTTGGTGTTTTCGACGAAAAGATGTATCTTTGCGGCATTAAACGCCATATCATCCCGCCTACACCTCGCGAGCAGCAGCCGCTGTTCGATGATAACTATGACGACTCGGTGCTCTACGCACCGAACCAGCTGGAGGCCATGCTGGCCTATGTGAAGGACAACCCGCGGCGTGCCATCCTGAAGGTGCGCGTGCCGCAGTTCATGCAAAGCTGCCTATGCCTCACCATCGCTGGTGTGCGCTACTCTGCCTTCGGCAACTTCCTGCTGCTGCGCAGGCCGCTGAAGGTGCAGGTCTTCTGCCATCGGTATGCACGTATGGAGCAGCTCACCCTTGACGAGCGCCTCCAATATGGCTACTCCGCCCTTCCCTATCCACCCGGCACGCGTACCAAGGTCCCCTACACCAACACCCAGGCATGGCAGCGTGATCGCGATGCATGGATCAAAGCCGCCCAGAACGACACCGTCCTCGTCACCCCAGGCATCTCCCCTGGCGAGCGCGACATGAAGAACATTGCCATCAACTCCCGCCTCCCCCTCATCCACCTCCAGAAGGAACCCATCACGAAGAAGCCCGAAGGTGAGCGCTTCTTCGCTTGCACTGAAGGCTCCCTCCTCATCCTCGCCCCTTGGCCTGAGGATCTTGACGCCATGCCTTCGCAGCTCGTTGGCGCCATGAACCATGGCCTCTCAACCCCTCTTCACCCTTCTTCACCTCTCTTAACCCCTCTTAACCCTTCGGTTCCTTCCGACTACGACCGCTTCCACAACATGAACCTCCTCGCCGAGCAGATATGCATGATGGATGTCGCCCACACTGAACTGTCGTTCAGGGTGATTGTATAATATCTTAAACTACGGCTTCCCCGTCAAAGGTTTCACCGAATCCGATTTATTTAATTATTTAATATTTAATTTTAAATTGTATGGTAATCCAAAGTGTACCACAAGACGCTGGAATTCAGGAATTGCCCATTTATTTAAAAATTTAATTATTTAATATTGAATATTAAATTTCTCTCATCAGACAAACATGAATAAAATGAGCGGCAACCCCGAGAGGCTGCCGCTCATAGTTATTTAAACGAGTGAAAAACAATCAATTGTTATATTCTGCCCAGTCGCCATTTTGACGAGGAGCCTGGGTGGTGGTCTCGTTCACATCGTCACCAAGCTTAATATCAGAGGTGGCAATAATATTCGACACATGAACATTATGGAGACGGATGATAGGATTCGAATACTTCTTTTTCATTTTTATGTAGTATTTTCAACGAAATTAAATGTTGTCTGATAATGGTTACTTATTGACAGAAATCACTTTCCTGCCATTCTCGATACGCATCTGCTGATGCTCGCCACTCTTGAGCGAACGGCCCTGGAGGTCATAGATCAGCTTGACCGAACCATCCTCCTGCTCGATGACCTGGATGCCTTCTGTGCCGTCGAAGATGCGGAAGGATGCTCCCAACGAATCACCGTTGTTCTGGAGCCATGCATGGAACGCGGCAACGTTGAGCTTGCTGAGCACCTTGTGGAACTCTCCATCGCTGAGTGCATAGACCTGGAGGCTGCTTACGTCGATCGACTGGTTGATGAAGGAGCCATAGATTTCCCACCGGTCAATTGTGGTCATTGAGGAGGTAGGATTCTGAGCAACATCGTTCACGTCGAACGTGCCATCGTTGGTGGCCTGGAGCGAGATATCACTTCCCTTTGCCCGGAAGAGCAGCGGGGTGTTGGCTGCGGCCGAAGTCACCTTCTCGAAGGTGAGGGCTTCGCTGCTGGCGGCTACCATCTCGTAAATCTGGAAGTCATCGCTCGTCTCGACAGCAAATGGCAGGCAAAGGGTGCCCCATTCGTTTGCCAGCGTACGACCATAGGCAAGGACATCGTTGGTCACGAACACATTGTTCATCTTGAGGGAGGTTGGGTCGCCTTTCATGGCACTCACTTTCGTCAGGTCGATGGTGGCGCCTTCGGGCAGTGCAGCAGTCAGCAGGGCATACTCGTCAGCTCCGCCATAGTTGCCGTGGAAGGCTGCTACGCCATTGGTCACAGTGACCTTCGGCGATGTTCCAACGAAGATTTCGGTGGTGTAGGGTTCAGCAAGATAGCTGACGCCATCGGCATCGGTCATCTGGATGTTAGTGATGGTAATGGGATAGACGCCTGTAGTTACTCCACTAGTCTTCTTTACCATGTTAAAACTAGCAATTGCATTTTCATTTCCTTCTGCAATAAAATACTCCGGATCGTTACTTTCTATTGTAACATGCATCGTGTTTGAATTTGTAACAATCTCAGTAGTGAATTCAAGATCATCCAACGAAGATGTTGCCTTACACAAGCTAATTTCAGAGAAATACGAGGGAACTTCAATATCAAATTCAATATTTGTTATGGCAGTTTTATTTGCCAATAAAATAGATTGACGTTTAACGTTTCCATTATAGGCGAAAGGCAGTATCTCAACAGCATAACCTTCGGTGTAGTTGGGGACTGCGACTGTAAGGGTGAATTCATCCGTTTCCTTGCTGTACATGGGAGCGGCATCCGCAATATCGAAGAGATAGACATCCTTCAGCTCCACCTTGTACTTCCTTTCAGCAACCGATTCGTCAGCCTTGATCTTGATGGAAGCGATTTCGCCCGAAGTTCCCGAAAAGGTTACTTGTTCTTGTATCGCATAAGCGATTCTATAACCTCCGTCTTCTTCCAGCTTGGCTCCGCCAAGGGCAATATTTCCCTCAGGAAAACGGTCTTCATTCATCGTACAACCCGTAACAGTTACACCCTCCGGCAGGAACATCTTGAAATCGAATCCACGAACCGGGATGTTGTTCTTCACCTGAACAGAAAGCGTTGCCGTGCCACCGGGTGCGATAACTGCATCGCCGATGGTGAGGCCTCCCTCGAAGGTTTCAGCATGCGCTCCGAAGGCAAACAAGCCAGCGAGCACAAGAGTAGAAAAGATTTTCTTTTTCATTTTCAAAATAAAACCAAAATTAGAGTTAATAATATATCTTTTCTCTTAACACGAATTATCATGATTTTTTTCGATGAATCGTGTCAAGTTGTTATTCTCCCAAAATGATGTTGAGCACGGCAATCACATCGCCGATGACAATCAGGCCGTCGCTGTTCACATCAGCTGCCTTCACATTGAAGTTCTCGGGCCTATCCCCTACTATGTAGTTCAGGATGGCAATCACATCGCCGATGAGCACCTTGCCGTCGCCATTGACATCGCCTGGCAGATAGTCTTCGAGGACGAGGGTGGCCTTGATGTTGCTCAAGTCCTCATCCCGGCTGTCGACATCCGTCACGTCGCAATTCGTCAGATAGATGGGATAAGTGCCAGCTGCCATGTCGGAGCCGAAGGTGACGTTGACGGTGGCTATCACACCATCGCTGCCCGTGAAGGTGGCGTCGCCCTTGTACAGCGTGCAGGCTACGACAAACCGGTTGCCATCGATCTTCTCGGTAGACATCTGGTCGCTAAGGGTTACACCCTCGGGCAGACGCTCTTCGCTCAAAGCCCAACTGTTGACAGTAGTGCCTTCGGGCAGCTTCAACGTGAACTGGAAGCCATGGACGGGATAGCTGTTCTTCAGCTTGACAGGAATGTTCATCGTGGCACCGACGTTACCTTCGGTCTGCTCCACATAGATGGCGTTGTCGAGGGCCGAGATGTCGGTATCGGGCTCCTCGTCAGCCTCCTTGATGTTCAGGAAGTCGCTCCATCCCGCAGCCTCCTCGTAGGCCGACTTGCTGCCAACGGGGACATAGAGCGTGCAGGCTTCCTTATCGACATTGACGAACGCCCTGTTGCCGAGAACGGCCGGTGTGGCATTTTCGGTCGTGATTGAAGCGAGACCACTGCAATTGGCAAATGCGTAATCGCCAAGAATGGTCACAGAGCCAGGGATAGTCACGGAACTCAGTCCGGTGCAATTGTGGAAGGCGAATGCGCCGATGGCGGCCACATCGTCGCCGATGGCGGCGGAAGTCAGGCCTGTGCATCCATAGAACGCGAAGTCGTCGATGGACGTAACTTCATCGGGGATGCTCACCGAGTTCAGACCCGTGCAGGAACGGAATGCAGCCTCGCCGATTGCGGTCACTCCAGCTGGGATTTCCGTGTTCACGCATCCTGCGAGCAACGTATTTGTAGCCGTCGCGATGATGGCATTGCAATTGTCGCGCGAATCGTAGGTCGAATTGCCGGCATCGACCGAAATCGAAGCCAGGTTCGAACAACTGCTGAAGGCTCCCTTGCCGATCTCGTCCACCTGGGCAGGAATCGACACAGAGGTCAGGCTGGTGCACCATTCGAAGGCAGCTTCGCCAATCGTGGTCACGCTTTCGGGAATCGTAACAGCAGCCAGGCTGGAGCAGCCCTCGAAGGCAGCCTCGCCGATGGAGGTCACGCTATTGGGAATCGACACCGAGGTCAGGCCGGTGCACCCATAGAAAAGGCTATAGCTGAGGGACGTCACACTACCTGGAATGACGACAGCGTCGAGCTTCGGACAGTTGTAGAAGGCGGCATTGCCAATCCGGGTCACGCTGCTCGGAATGTTCACCGAAGTCAGACTGGAGCAGCCGTAGAACGCTGCATTACCGATGGTGGTCACGCTGCTCGGGATTCGTACCGAGGTCAGGCAGACACAATCGGAGAATGCAAACTGGCCGATGGAGGTCACACCGTCTTCGATGACGACTTTCTTGATCTGCTGGTAATAGCCGGAACCCAGATGAAGACCAGAGTTCACATAATCGCGAATCGCACCCGTACCGGAGATTACCATCGTCAGATCGGGATAGATGCTATAGGTCACATTACTGCCGCAGATGCCCGTGGTAACAGCCGTGCGCTCCTCGATGTTGGTGAATGCCTTCCAATTCGAGGCACTGGCATAGGCCGAACGGCACCCTTCGGGCACACAGAGCTTGCAGGTCGATTTATCGACGCCATTGAAGGAGCTGCTCTGAATGGTCGGAGGCGTAGTCCGTTCGACGATGATCTCGGAGAGCGCGGAGCAGCCGGCAAAGGATTCGACGCCAATCGTCTTCAAGCTCTTGGGCAGGGTGAGACTGACCAGGCTGGTGCAATTATGGAAAGACTCGGTCTTGATGGTGGTGACACCACTGCCGATAATCAGTTCGGTGAGCCCTTTGCTGCGCTCGAAAGCACTGTTCTCGATGGTGATGATACTGCTCGGCATGTTGAGCGCCGTCAGGTCGTTGCAATCAAGAAATGCACAATAGCCGATACTGGTCACGCTGTAGGTATTGCCCTCATAGACGAAGTTAGAGGGGATGTCGATAGCCCCCGAATAATAATCCGGACTGGGTGCCACGGCTGCTGTTCGGGCGGACGTGTTCAGTTCGTAATAGATGCCGTCCACTTGCACCGATGCTGACAAACCACAAGGAATGAACCAGCCAAGGAAGGTGCTGGCGAAAAAAATCCAAGAGAGATGGAGTCTGGATCTCATAGCTTAATAAAGTTAAATTTATGGCACAAAGATAAGACAAATCTGCGAATCCGACAAATAAATCGCTGAAAAAATGAAAGATAGGCGCCTGATTTGGTCATTTCGAACGAAAAACGGCTGGTTTCAAGCATTTTTTACTCACAACCTTCTTCACACAAAATACAAATAATGGTTGATCGGACTTTTTCGTTAAAACGAAATACCTCGTTTCTTCAACACGAATTATCTTTTTTCTTTAACACGAATTACCATGAATTAACCACGAATTTTTCATGAATTATTTTTTTGGAAAAAATCCTCGAACCCGAAGGCCCGAGGATTGAATGAATAAGGAAGTGAATTACTGATTGACAATGATATTGAGAACGGCTGCGACATCGCCGATGCGTATCTTGCCATCGCCATTCACATCGGCTGCCTTCTCCTGGAAGTTGTCCGGGGCGCTGCCGACGATGTAGTTGAGAATGGCAGTGGCATCGCCGATGCGCACCTTGCCATCGCCATTTGCATCGCCCTGCAGATAGTCTTCGAGGACAAGTGTGGCCTTGATGTCACTCAGGCCCATGTCGGTGCCGTCGGCTGTGCTCACATCGCAATCGGTCAGATAGATGGGATAGGTGCCGACCTCCATGTCCGGACCGAAGGTGACGTTGACGGTGGCTATCTCGCCCTCGTTGCCCGTGAAGGTGGCATCGCCATAATTCAGCGAGCAAGCTATCTGGATTTTGTTACCATCGATCTTTTCGGTGGACATCTGGTTGCTGAGCGTTGCACCCTCAGGCAGACGCTCTTCGCTCAAAGCCCAGCTGTTGATGGTGGCGCCTTCGGGCAGCTCCATCGTGAATTGGAAGCCTCGAACGGCAAAGTTGTTCTTCAGCTTCACCGGGATGTCCATCGTGCCACCGACGCATCCCTCGATCTGCTCCACGTAGATGGCGTTGTCGAGGGCAGAGATGTCGGTGATGTCCTCGTACTCCTCGATGTTCACGAAGTCCTTCCAGCCTTCGGCGCTCAGGTAGGCTTCCTTGCTGCCCTTGGGCACGACAAGGGTGCAAACCTGCTGATCGACACCGCCGAATGTACTGAAATTGTCTGAAACATAAGCACCTGCGCTATTCTCATAACCTACCTTGCCAGGACTCTTGATTTCTGGCGGATTGCTACCTTTCATTTCGATAGTTTCAACGGGAGATGGTTCGGAACCATAGATATATCCAACTAAAGGACCCGGTATCCAATACTCATAAGAATTGGTGAACGCAAACTCTTCGATGCTCGTTACGCTTGCCGGGATGGTTACCGTCGTCTGCCCACTCAACGCGAAAGGTGCTATGGTGGTCACACCTTCGGGTATTGTCATATTGCGGCTCCCGACAATCAGGCGATTGGCAGCCGTCTCGATGATGGCATTGCAGTTGTTGCGCGAATCGAAATGAGGATTTTCAGGATCGACCGCGATGAAATCGATGCTGTCGTAGGACAACGACTCGACAAAAGCATCCTCGTAGGAAGAGATGGAAGGATCGATAGACGCCACACTGGCTGGAATGTGAAGCGAAGCAATGTGAACACCCCAGAAGGCCGAGGGCGAAATGCCCAGCGTCCCCTCCTGCAGGATGACATCCTGTCCGTCAATTCCCTTCACACCACAGAGTACCTTGCCGGCATAGACCACGCCATCGGGCTGGCTGTTGTACCAGGGGGTTTCGACAAAAGCCAACTGGCCAATGGAAGTGACGCTGCTGGGTACATGGATCGTCGCGAGGGACTGCCACTCATTAATCGTATGCCATCCATAGGATAATATAACACCTGAGAATGCAGATTTTCCAATGTGAGTCACACCTTCCTCGATGGTCAATTCCTGGATGAAATTGGAAGACACGGTCTCGGGAATAAATTCTTCGATTGTTCCCGTGCCCGCAATCTTCATGGTGCCGTCGGAATAGATGGTATATTCGGTATTCTCGCCGCAGGAGCCGGTTTCCAAAACTACGATGTCATCCACGATGCTTGCGAAGTCCTTCCATCCTTCGGCCCTCTGGTAGGCCTCCTTGCTGGCAGCGGGCACGTGCAGGACAACTGAGCCGACATTCATGTTCTGGAAGGATGATGCAGAGGCTGCGGGCGGCTCCACGGCTCGGCAGTACACGTCCGTCATGCTCCTCAACTTGTTGAAGGCCAAGTCTTCGACCGACGTGATGGAGCTCGGAAGAATGATTTCCGACATTTGGTTGAATAATTCGAATGCCCTATGGCCAATGCCCGTGACCGTATAGGTGGCACCATCGTACGTGATGGTTTCCGGGATAGTAATATCAAACGGAACTGTGGAGTTCATATATTCTGTGTCTATCACCTTTGCGGTCAGATTCTCTAGCTCCAAGCCGTAGAAGATGCCGAAGCCGGGATCGAACCTGAACCCCTTCAATTTTCTCGAGTATTCTTTCCAGGATTCATCGCCATATATGCCACTGTCGTTCTGATAGGTAGCCAGGCTGGTGGATGGGACATAAATCGTGGCATTCCCTATGCGGATTGACATATGATACAGCAGAGTTGGAGGCTCTAAAACATCCAAGACGAATGTCCTAAGATTTGGCATGTTGATCGAAAACCATCCAAAATAACCAACGCTATAGCCGAGGAACAGAAACGTCACATTCTCACACCCGTCAAAGGTGTAAGGCCTGATGCCTGGCAAATCAGCTAAGATATACACGGAGGTCAGGCCGCGGCAATTGTAGAAAGCTCCTGCACTGATATCAGTGACCTCATCCTCGATAACCAGTTCCTCAATCAGTTCACCATTCAAATACAGCGGCATATTGTCGAATGGAGCATCCGGATAATAATCCATGTTGGTATTGCCGAACTCGATGCCGCACCATGCTGTCAGATCGTGGATGTTGATGCGCTCCAGCGAACTGCAGCCCCTGAAGGCCGAATTGCCGAGAACGGTGATGCTGGGCGGAATGTCAACGGAGGTCAGACGATTGTATCCGAAGAAGGCGTAATGGCTGATGGTCGTAACCCCTTCTTCGATGATCAGCTGCTGAATGGACTGGGAATAATCCCCGCAGATCGGATTCTCGTAACCATCATTGTACCACATCTCTCCCTCGCCCGATATCACCATCTTCATGTCCGAATAGATGGTGTAGGTGACGTTGTCGCCACATTGGCCGGCGACCAGAACGTCGGTGCGATTGTCCACGATATTGGTGAACAGCTTCCAGTAGGCGGCATTCGCATACGCCGACCGGCAGCCTTCGGGCACATAGAGCGTGCAGGCAGCCTTATCGACGCTACTGAACGTGGTGCTTGCAATCTTCGGGGCCGTGGTGCGCTCCTCGACGATTGTGCGCAGGGAGGAGCAGCCGCCAAACGACTCATTCCCGATGGTCTTCAGACTTGCCGGCAGGATGAGCGTGGCCAGGCGGATGCAGTTCTTGAAGGCTTCGTAGTCGATGGTGGTGACACCCTTGCCCACGGTCAGAGCCGTCAGGCCCGAGCAACGCTCGAAGGCGCTCGACTCTATCACGGTCACGCTACTTGGAATGGTTATCCCCTCCAGAGAACTGCAGTCGAGAAACGCACAGGTGCCAATCCGTGTCACGGTATAGGTGACGCCATCGTGATAGCTGATGCTTTCGGGCAGAAACACATGTCCCGCATATTTGTCGGGGTTGGAGGTCACCGTCGCAGTCTTCGCCGAAGTGTTCAGGTCGTAATAGATGCCATCCCACTCAACAGCAGACCAGCTTTCAGCGGGCACCATCCAGCACAACAAGATACTGACAAGCAATGTCAAAGATTTATGGAATTTCGTTTTCATAGTAATCAAAGGATTTGTGTGTTACATAGAAATAAGAAACAGCTGGAAGGACGAATCACCTCCGATAGACAGCGCGGCCGTTCACGATACCCGCCTGGCCGGCAGAGACCTCGCTTTGACGACGGCCCTGCAGGTCGTAGATCTGGGCATTGCTGCTTTCGCTGCGAAGCGTCTCGATACCCGTCGTTTCGCCCACGGTGAGCGTGAAGGTGGAGGCGGGCACATCGTAGTCGTTGCCCATCGGATCGCAAACATCGATGCCGCGAAGCTCTACAAGATAGGTGCCCTCAGGGATGTTGGGCGAGGCAACGATGGTCACCGTAGCAAGTTCGCCCTGTGCCATCGTGAACTTGGCTCCTGCCCCACAGTTCAAGACGCTGGCCAAGGAGAGCGTGCCATTGTTGTAACGCTGCAGGGAGATCATGTCATTGGCGGTGGCTTCCACAGGAAGACGCTCCTCGCTAATGGCCCATTCCTGATAGGCGATGCCCGAGGGCAAGATCATCTGGAACTGGAAGCCGCTGACGTCGATATTGTTGTCAAGCCGGATAGAGAGAACGGCACTTTCGCCGGGAACAATTTCGGCATTCTCCACATAGAGCTTGCCGCCGAAGTCTGCTGCACTTGCGCTGAATGCCAGCACACTTGAGAGAAGGATTGATGAGAACACATGTTTTTTCATAAGAGTAAGGTATTATAAAAACTCAAGATATTAGTTACAATCACCACATGAGGCTATGCCCTGGTTTGATGGTCCAAAGATAAGAAATTATTTCGGATTCTGCAAATTTTATAGGGAAAAAATGAAGAATAAAGGCCCAAATACGGATTGAACTGCAATTTTTAGTACATTTGTTTACAAATTGATAGACAATAAGATAGAAAAATCAATCCCCGAGCCCGAAAGCCCGAGGATTGAGAAGATTAGACAGAGGGATTCATTTCCGATAGACGGCACGCCCGTTCACGATACCGGCCTGTCCGGCCTGGACCTCTCTCTGATGACGGCCCTGCATGTCATAAACCGTAGCGCTACCCTCTTGACCCGTAAACTCGATGGGCTGCTGTCCTGTCGGATCGCCCACAGTGAGCGTAAAGGTGGACGAGGGAATTTCGTGATCATTGCCCATCGGGTCGCACACGTCGATGCCTCGCAGCTCGACAAGATAGGTGCCTTTTGCGATGTTGGGCGAAGCGATGATGGTCACTGTGGCCAGCTCGCCTTGTGACTTCGCGAACTTTGCCCCCACCCAGCAGTTCAGCGCACCTGCCAGGGTGAGCTTCTGATTGTCGAAGTGCTGCATGGAAAGCACGTTCTTTGCTGTGGCTCCCACGGGCAGACGTTCCTCGCTGATGGCCCAGCCCTGGTAGGCTATGCCTGCGGGCAGCAGCAACTGCAGCTGGAACCCGCTGACATCGATGTCGTTGTCAAGCTGGACAGAGAGCACGGCGGTTTCGCCCGCAGCTATCGTCGCGTCTTCGACATAGAGCGTGCCGCCGAAATCTTCTGCACTGGCGCCGAATGCCAGGATGCCTGAAAGCACCAGACTCGAAAACATAGTCTTTTTCATAATCCTTCAATTAGTATATGAATTCTTTTTTCAATCCCGAATTAGCGAATGCAAGAATTATGTTCGTCCAAAATGGGTCACCTGCTAATTCGATGTTACGCTAATTAGGGACATACAAATCATTGTTAATAGAACTGCTACTGACCTACAATGATGTTGAGCACGGCAATGACATCGCCGATGACAATCAGGCCGTCGCTGTTCACGTCCGCTGCCTTCACCTTGAAGTTCCCTGGCCTATCCCCTAAGATATAGTTGAGGATGGCTATCACATCGCCGATGAGCACTTTCTTATCGCCGTTGACATCGCCTGGGATGAAGACTTCGGGCTGGAACGAGACTTTCGAAAAGCCCCGCAGCACCGCACCCTCATAGTAGGCGAACATAAATTCCTCGGATTCGAAATCGTCGGAGGCGGTATAAGTCAGCTTGGTCCCGTCGATCTGCATCGTACCCTGTTGGGCGGGCGAGAAGCCACGGATGGAATAGCCCTCGGGTAATCCCGTCTCGAAGATGATGCTTTGGCCGGGGTCGACCTCGAGGTTGGCGGGAGGCACCACATAAGTTGTGTCGCCAATCACTCCGTTGCCGAGATAGGCCTTCGTTGTTTCGGTAATCCTCGACAACGTGACCGTATAGGTGTCGCCGTCCATCACCGCCGAGTTACGTTCCGAACCGCACTCCACGAAGGCAGCGTCCTCCATGTTCGTATAGCCACGGTAGTTCAAGACAGGCACCCCGTCGGCATCTACGTCAGCGCAGAGGTTGCATACGTCGAAATAAGGAGCGTCCTCGATTAGCTGCAGACTTGTTCCATCAAAAGTGTAATCGCATGATGAGACAGAACTAAAAAAAGTGAAATCTGTAATGCAGTTGTAGGCTACATTAACCGTCAAATTAGACGCTCTTGAACCAAACAGATCATTAACGCTCTTCAGGTTGTTATAGCTCAAGTCAACATATTCCAAGGAATCGAGCAATGTAATCGGATGAAGGTCGTCCAATGCATTGTCCCTCAAATCCAGAATACGCAAATTGGGCAGAAGCAAAATGTCCTGGATATCGGTCAACCCTCGTCGGGAAAGGTCGAGGAAGGTAATCGTGTCCAATTGCGAGAAACCGATGACATCTTCTGCTTCCAAGTTGAGATGCTGCCTCACTGCATTTTCGAAGACAGGAGACTTGAAGTTCAATTCCTGTCCCTGCACAAAAATCGTCGCAAACGACAGCCAACAGGCAAATGCTATCTTATTATAATCCTTCATAGCTATTTTTGATTTATAATTGTCAACTTGTTTGCCATATAATCTTTCCGCAAATAGGTCTCAGATTGCAGTTCTACAGTCATGGTTGGAGGTTCAGTATCACTTTTAAAATTCTCCAGCTTTGCAAAATGCTTTTCAAGCATGGGGACACGAGTGACGCGGTTGTTCCTCCATGTGATAATCATCCATAGTTGTATGCCAGTACTGATATTATTATGAAGGTGATCAAAATCCACGTTACTGATTGTAATCTCGTCACTAAGCTTTGGTGAATCTATTTGGTATTTAGTGGATTCTGGATGATAACCACTTTGATGTTCTGTCGTCATTTGGAATTTAATCTCACGAATCTGATCATAAACATCGCTTGCTGGAAAATATTCTACCCTGTCATCAGTAGTATATCTGCGAACCTTGATTTTGTAGATTCCTTTACCGGAGATAAGCTTCTCATAGAGAGCAGCCTCCTGAACAGAAATCTCTAATTTGTCAATGGCTTTAACCATGGCTTCTGCGACATCAAAGTAGGTTTTATAGATCTCGAAGGCGGGGTATTTGAATCCCCACATCTTTTCATTTATCTTTAGCTTTTCACCGACTTTGATTACTTGCTTGAAAGTTTCGAAGAACTTGAGGTTCTCATCAACTTCATTGATTTGGTAAAAATCACGCAATGTATTGAAGACTTCCTGGATGCCATCCGCTATTTTCAGGGATCCTCTGGTATTTTTTGCATACCGCTTCACGTCTTTGACAACGTCTCCCAGAAAGCAACTTAGCAATAGGCCAGCAGAATGGGAACCATTGACTACAATGTCCCTTTCAAAACCTTCCACATCAAAATATCTGCCATTTCCTAAGTTGTTGATAATTTCATTGAGATTATCGCCTGGAATAGAATTAATCTCAAACGCAAATGGGTCGCCCCATTGCGACATCTGTTTCAAGTAACTCATGACCTGTTTGTATTCATTCACTAAATATAAATCCAGATCATTCTGAGTAAGATAATCGCAGGGATTGAAATTCACCGTCTGGGGATTTACGTATCCGCCACCCAGCTCTTTCATTTGTTCTGAGCCATCCTGCTTGGTAAAGATGCACACATAATAGTCTTCCTTCAAGTCACTTGCGGGCAAATCTATAAGATCCAGTGCAATTGTTCTGTGTTCATCTTTTTCGAGATGGACGTGCATCTTGGCCACGGTTTTATAATTCGGGCCATCATCGACACCTAATTCTTTATATCTCAAAAATTTCCAGATAGGAACACCGCCGTTGGCCTCCTCATTGTAAAGATCTAACGTAGCCTTTCTTATCATCTTTACGATGATGTCACCAGACCAGGTATGGAACCTCATCTTGTTGCGTATAGACAATTCCCAAGCATCAGGGGTGAGGTGTATTGAGTTAGTCAAGATCACGTCATAGGCGTCATTGGCTAACTGTTCTTCAACTTCTCCATAAATACCATCGAACTTATAGGTAATATCGTTGGTATTTTTGCTCGCTATCAGTGTGATGTCTTTATGTCCATAATCCCTCTCTCGGACACTGATGGTTAATTCTGTACCGTATGGGACTCCACCTATTGAGAAATTAGCACCATTTTGGTAGAAAACATATTCTGTTTCCCTAGCATCTGTTCCATTTATAAATACCTTGTAGTGGTTACCCCATGGGTATATTGGCACTCCATCGTGCCTAACTTCACAATAGATTTTGGCTTGCTCGACTGTGCTGGCTGCTCTCTCGACAGTGACGGTCATCTCATCTGAACGCACTTCCTGCTTAACACCATTAAGATCGATATAATTGCCCTCTATGTAGTAGGTGTAAGTTCCAATGCCAGGAGTGTCGATAGCGCGAAAAGGAGCAGGGTATTCAGAAGATTCGTTGAAATTCACCAATCTTTTATGTCCGCTTGGATACTTGCGAACGACTTCATAGCTCAATGCAAATGGGATAGCTGTATAATTCAAAGTCACAATCCCATCTTCTACTGTAGCGTTAGCTTCAATCGAAGGGTCAACAACTGGAGTCTTTTCGAAGATATAATCAACAGGTCCATTCCACACACCAGCCGAATTACCGAATTGGACATGCAAGGTATGCTGTCCATCTGCTAGTTGACGTGTATCAAAGGTGTTAGGCTGATTGATTACATTTTTTGGATTATCCACGGATGAAACCGTCAGCTCCCCGTCATCAAACCAATATGCTTGATCAATCACTTTCACGTCTGCGGGATCAACATCATACTTCGACTTTACCATAACAGCTGTCGAGGTGACAGCCGAGGAAATAAGTCCATCGTCGCTCACGGCACGGCAATAGAGACGGTGATGACCTGGGGTGAGGTCATCGATCTCGAGGTCGTTGAAGAACTGATAAGTAGAACCATCGTTGGACATCGTGCCAGGAATAGTTCGAACGGTCTTATCGTTATCGAACCAGTATTCAAGCTTCGAGAGGTTGCCCTCGGGCATTTTATAGACTCCCGTGGAATAGACGGCACTCGGTTGGCCGTCGATGGTCATGCGCATATTGAGCTTGTGGAAACCGATGGATGTCCCCGAGAGGTCGCAATCGTCATGAATCAGATAGGTGGAGCTTCCATCGTTGGCAATCTTTGGAGTGAGGGTCTTGATGTCGGTGGTATCGTTGTCAAGCCAATAGTCGAACCTTGCGCCGCTGCCCATCGGCTGCTTGAAGACACTCGAAGTATAGACCGCACTCGGTATACCATCTATAATAACACGCATGTTGAGCTTGTGGAAGCCTATGGAAGCCCCAGAAAGGTCGCAATCGTCGTGGACTAGATAGTAAGCAGTGCCATCATTAGCAGCCTTTGCAGTGAGGGTCTTGATGTCGGTGGTATCGCTGTCAAGCCAATAGTCGAGCCTTGTGTCGTTGCCCACAGGGAATTTATAGACACCCGTGGAATAGATGGCACTTGCCTGGTTGTCGATATTCACACGGATGTTGAGTTTGTGAAATCCCGTTGGGAATATCTTATCGTCATGCAAATCAAGATCAAATTCTTGAATTGCATCATCAGAGGCTATGTCTTGGCTTACCCGCTGGTCGATCTTGTCATCGAACCAATACTCCATGGTCGTGCCTCCACCAGTTATAACTTTCAAGAATAACGAACTGGTGACGGCAGAGTAATGGCCGTCGGACTGTTTGACACGGAAACTGAATTTATGAATGCCGTTGCTGAGCGACGAGGCATCTACCTCTTGGTCGAACAAGGCAGTGTAACCGCTCAATGATCCTGACGTTCGATCGCCGAAATTATCATCGAACCAATACTCATATTGTGTCAGGGTTTGTCCGAAAGACGTAATTGGAAGCCAACTGAGCAGGCATAGCCATAAAAAGATGGTCGTATTTCTACTCATGGTGGACGAAGCATTAATGGTTTGCCTTTACACGAATCCGAATTCTCAATTTTCCATCTATGTCAGTCTTCTGGGGCACCTCCTTGTTGATAATAAAAGGTACAGGAGCCAGCTGGTCGTCCTCGAAGGGTGTGTCTCCACTGTAGATGCCGACCTGGCCTTCATATTTGGTGTATTCACTATCAGCTTTGAAATGGAAAGAAGAAGCAGGAGAAATGGCGCCATTGTTGAAGTACTTGAAAACATTGTTCCAATCGACTGTTCCCATATTGATACATTTTTCGTCTAATGACCAATCAACTACGCACATGTTTCCTTGGGCAAAACATTGATCGCCAGAATGAATGTTAGAATTAAAGATGATATTATTGGTTATAGACGTCCAATCACATATAGCAATAGCATTATAATAATTAGGTGCTCTACCTGTAATGATATTATTTAAGATAAATCCATTATCAAGATTTTCTATACCTGTAGTAATGTTATTACTAAATGTCGCATTCGACCCACCGAAGACAGCCCCTGATCTAAAATAGTTCTGATTGATGGTTATTCCCTTGCATTTGTTGTTGTTCACATTTAAATGATTGATATTACAATGCCGAATCAATACATCGTCCACTTCGTTTTTGTCATTACCGATATAAACATTGCCCGAGACGTACACACCCATCAAAGCACTGTTGTCAGAACCCTGATCGAAGAATAGATTGCCACTGACAGTAGTATATCCGTCGGGATTCTCCGTATCGATTTTGTTGCCGATACCCACGATGGTGAGTTTCTTCGTGATTTTCACTTCATCAGCAATCGGGAATCCACCACCCGGCAGATAGATGACGCTACCCGGTTCTGCCTTTTCGATGGCTTCCTGGAACGTGCGATAAAGATCAGTTTTGCCGCCTTCCGACACTACAGAGATTTGTTGCGCATTTGCAACCACAATTGCCATCAGGGCAATCAACAGGGAAAGAACAGATTTCTTCATAATAATTGGAGTTTTAAAGGTTATAAAATTATGTTCAGGATATACGTCTCAGCGCGCAGAGATTCCCAAGGATAAGAAACGCTGAAGCCAACGTTCGGATGATATGCATATACCAACTTCCTACCTATCGCGGTCGTGAAAGCTTACATTAAAAACACTTCAAGAGGCAAAGCCTCGAAATGATGGGGCAAATATAGGAGATTATTACGAAATCTGCAAATTTTTGTCGAAAAAAGTGAAAAACTTTTGAGAAAAATGATTCAAAGGTCGAATAAATGGAACTTTTTTTCAATTTGATAAACAATAGGATATAAATCCAAGGGAATATAAAAACGAGACTATACCTATTTCGATGTATCTATACGTACGAAAAAACGGAGTCCATTGTCCATCCGTCCATCGCGTTCTATATATATACGCGATGGACGGATGGATTTCGGATAGGCTCCGCGAGGCTTGATTACTCAGATTTTGAGGAGGAAAGGCAATCTCAGAGTTGTTTTGTACTGGTTGCGGACAAATAGTGCCATCTCGCCGCAAGATTGTACTACTTGCGGACAGATAGTACAGCCAAATTGTGAGATTGTACTGGCTGTTGACAAATAGTACAATCTCGCCGCAAGATTGTACTACCTGCGGACAGATAGTACAGCCAAATTGTGAGATTGTACTGACTGTGGACAAATAGTACAATCTCACTGCAAGATTGTACTACCTGCGGACAGATAGTACCATCACAGCGCTAGATTGCACTACCTGCGGACAGATAGTGCAATCTCAACGTATTTTAATTCTGGCTTCGTTCTAAGCGTGACTTAGAAAACTACCTTCCTGCCATTGCGGATGAAGAGGCCGCTGGCGGGAGCCTGGTCGAGAGGACGGCCCATCAGGTCGTAGAGGACTTCTTCGTGCCTGTCGCTCGAAATTTCGCGGAGACCGGCTTCGCTGACATCCACCAGGACAACCTTGGTGAGGGTGGCGCCAAAGCCCTGGATCATCAGACCTGTTGACTGGAGGGTGGGCACCGTGGCTGCTGGAATCACGAGCGGTGTGATCTGAGCACCCGAGAACTGACCGGTGATGTCGCGAAAGTTGAACTGGAAGTCGGTCGTTCCCTCGTAAACGAACTGGGGATTGGAACTCCAGTTGCCGTCGAAGAACTGCACCATGCTGTAGCCAGCTGCACCATCGATGTCGTAGTAGAGCACCAGCAGGTCGTCGGCCTCGGTTCCTTCGAACTCGGAAGCGGGAATCGGAAGCTGCAGTCCGTCGCCCCAGGCCATGTAGCCACTGCCGGACCAGAGCGTCTTGCCGACCTTCGAGTACCAGTCATCGGCGGGATCGTCGCCACCTGGTTGCGGCTCGACATATTCCTGTCCTGAACCCTCGATGATGCCGCGCAGAGCGTAGGGGTTATCGACATGCATTTCGCCGTTGCGTTTGAAGATACCGAACTTTTCCGTACCATTGCCGAACGCATTGTTGTCCCAGACGAAAGCAGCAAAACCATTCTCGCGCACCGCGCTGACAAAGGTCTTGTACCAGTATTCCTGGTTCTCGAGCTGCACCTTCTGCACATCATCGGAAGCCGTGGCGTCGAAGTGATTCGACACACCATATTCGCCGATGAGGACACCCAGCCCCTTCTGCCACCACTTCTGCTGTGCCTGCGTCAGGAGGTTCTTCATCGTATTCTCGTTGCTCGAAGGCGTGGCACCATAGCTGGCGTATTCCTTGCCCCAATAGTAATACTGGGCGGAGCCGCAATACTCGTAGGGATCGTAGTAGTGGAACTCGACAATGAGGCGGCCTTCCACCACATCGGTGGGCACCACGAGGCCATTGAGGCCATAATAGGCGTTGCAGCTATAGGTTTGTACCGCAAGGTTGCGATAGTAGTTCTTACCGCCCGTGGCACGCACGGCATCGACAAAGGTCTGGTTGTAGCTGTTCTGAACAGCCTGGTTCTCGGCAGTTGGCTGTGCCCAGTTGACCTGCACCTCGTTGATGCCAGCGAAGGCAAGGTGGTCGTCGTAGTCGGCAAATGTCGTGGCAATCTGCGTCCAGATCTTCGACAGGCGGTCGTTGATCTTCTCCTGATACTGGTAGTACGGATTGTTTTCGAGCCAGGACTCGTGGTGGGTGTTGAGCACGACGAGCATGTCCTGCCCAATGGCATAATCGACCACCTCCTTGACGCGGGCCATCCACTGCGGGTCGATGGTCATCTGGTCGTAGTCGATAATGTGTCCCTCCCAACGGGCGGGAATGCGGATGGCATTGAAGCCAGCTTCCTTCACGGCCTTGATCATCGCTTCGGTCGTCACGGGATTGCCCCAGCAGGTCTCCCACTTGTTGCGGTCGGGCTGCCATACGTCGTACCACGTCCAGTCGGAATTGTTCCAGCTGCCTCCGGCGCTCTCGAGCGAGTTGCCGAGGTTCCAGCCTGCCTTCACACTCTTGCACCAGGTCTGTGCATCCATCGTCATGCCCGTCTCATCGGGCTCTGCAGCTGCAAGCACCGGCATCGCCGATGTCATCATTGCTGCCATCAAAAGGTAGAGCTTGTGTTTCATTTGTTTTAATATGTTGGTTTGTAGTTTTCGGAGTATTCGGATTAATCGGAGTACTCGGAGTATTCGGAGTATTCGGATTAGTGGATCACCACTCCGTGACCACCTCTTTTCCTTCGAGCCAGGCGGCCATGTTGAGGACGAGGAGGTTCCAGTTCTGGAAGCCCTTGTTGAGGACGGGCTCGCCGTTGTCGGGAAGATAGTATTCGTGGAGGGCGCCGAAGCGCTCGTAGTCGCGACCCAGGAGGAGGATGGTCTTCTCAGCGAGTTCGCGTGCCTCGGTGTCGAAGCCATAGCGGACAAGCCCCCGGAAAGTCAGGTAGTTGGCGACAATCCACACGGGACCCTGCCAGCTGCTCGGATTGCCCGAAGCCTCGACATTGTACATCTTTTCGAGGGGAGAGAGCGTGCGAATGCCTGCTGCACAGTTGAAGTTGAGGGTGTCGTGATATTGTCGTGCAACAATCTCGCGAGCCTGCTCATCGGTGGCGATGCCTGCCCACAGCGCCGTGAAGCCGCTCCATACGGAGAAGCGCTGGATGAGGCAGTCGTAGCGACGCGGTTGGCCTACATGCAGGAAGAGGTCGGTGGGCTGAACGTTCTCGACGTCGGGTTTCTGCTTGGGCAGGAGGTTCAGATCGACGCTGTAGTAGAAGCCATCGCGCGGGTCCCAGCAATGCTTCCGGATGTCGTGCTTCAACGTTTCTGCCTCCGCAGCATACTGACGACCAAGGTCGTCGAGGTGCAGCTGTTCGCTGAGGTACTGCATGGCCAGCAATTCGCGATACATCAGCGCGTTGAGGAAGATGGAACCACTCGACTCCTTGGGGCGATAGAAGGTCGATGGGTCGTTATCGACGCCGATGGCGAAGTCATCCTCCCAAAAGAGCAGGCCCGTAGCGCTGTGGCGATGCCAGTTCATATACTTTGCCTCGAAGGCCTGCAGCTTGTAGAAGTCCTCGCGCAACCACTCGGCATCGCCCCCATTCTGACGCACGATGAAGGCAGCATGCTGTGCCAGGATGGGCTTGTGCATATTGCTCTTCCAGGGATTGATGGTCTTGAGCCATTCGGCACGCGAAGGTGAGAAACGCTCAATCCAAATGGGTATCCATCCGTCCATGCCGCCATAGGCCAAGGCGTTGAGGATACAGCCCTGCTCGTAGCGAATGGCCTCCTCGCGGTCCTTTTTCGTGCCATGTTCGAGCAGAATCTGCCGCAGGGCCACGTTGCTGAGCCACGAGTCCCAATCCCACAGCACGTCGTTGTACTGCGCACTTCCCGGAGCCAGGAAGGGATAAGGCAGCGCCTCACCCGCCTCGCGATACATTCCCTTCATATCGCGGTAGATATGTTCGCGGCAGATCTTCGTATATCGCTTCACATTCGCCTCGGTGCGCTCAGGCACCTGGGCAATGAGGGTGGCTGCCGAGAGGACCAGCACGGCACATAGTATCAGATTGCGTTTCATGCGGCAAAGATAACCATAATTTTTGAAACATGAGAAAAAGACCGCTAAAAAAATAACGAAACCCAGCAAAAATTGCCAGGTTTCGACAGCAAATGCAAAAAAATGGAGGTCAACTGTTCTTCTTGTAGCTTTGAACCGCCCAGGTTGCCATGAACAAACCGATGGCAAGGAGGGCAAGGACCTGATGGGCGATGGCGGGGAACGTACCACCACGCACGAAGACAGTGCGGATGGCATCGATGAAGTAATGCATCGGATTGACGTAGGTGGTCAGATAGGCCCAATGAGGCATGGAGCGAACGGGGGTGAAGAGACCTGAGAGCAGGAGAATGCACACCACGAAGAACCACATCACGAAGACCGCCTGCTGCATCGTGTCGGAGTAATTGGAGACAATGAGCCCCAACGACGAGAAAAAGAGCGCCAGAAGCATGGCCAGCAGATAGATGAGCCAGATGGGACCGGCCGGCGTGAGACCATAGACAAGCCAGGCCAGCAGCAGGCACACCGTGATGACAAAAAGGGCGATGAGCCAGTAGGGAATCAGCTTGGCGAGGATGAACGCCCACTTCGAAACAGGCGTGACGTTGATCTGCTCGATGGTGCCCGACTCCTTCTCCCCCACGATGTTCAAGGCCGGAAGAAAACCGGTCATCAGCATCATCACGATGGCAAACAGCGCAGGAATCATAAAGAGCTTGTAGTTCTGGCGCTTATTGTAGAGCGTGAGGATTGACACCTTGCCCTGGATGGAGGCGGCATCGGGCATCACTTTCGAGGTGACAATCTGCGACAGATAGGCGCTGCCTATGCTTCCCTTCGTTCCATTGACGGCATTGGCGGCCAGGAGCACCTGTGGCTTTCGACCCCGGGAGACGTCCTTGCTGAAATCCTGCGGGATTACCAGAACGACGTCGGCCTTGCCCCGCTCGATTTCGCCCAATGCGGCCTGATAGGTGGGCTTCTGGCCATTGAAGATGAAGTAGTTCGAAGCCTCGATACTATGGATAAGTTCCCGCGACAGCGTCGAACGGTCGTTATCGACCACATCGACCACGACATTCTTGACCTCCATGTTCATCACCCACGGCAGGACGCACATGATCACGATGGGAAAAGCGATGATGAGCCGGGGCAGAAACGAATTGCGGCGAATCTGCAGGAACTCCTTTTGGATAAGGTACTTGAGTGTCATAGGCCTTATTCTAAGCGGGTGTTAAACTTCTTGAGCGCAATGGTGAGCAGCAAAGCTGTCATGCCCAGGAGGACCAGTGCCTCCTGCTTCACCTCGGCGATGCCCACACCCATGATCATCAGCTTGCGCATGGCCTGGATGTAATAGCGCGGAGGCACCACGGCCGAAATCCATTGCAGGATATCGGGCATCGACTCGATGGGGAACATCATGCCCGACAGCATCACCACAGGCATCAGCAGCACCATGGCCGATAGCAGGAGTGCCACGAGCTGCGTCTGTGCGATGCTCGAGATAAGCAGGCCCAGCGAGAGGGCCAGGAGGATATAGAGCACACTGATGGCAAGAATCCAGAAGAGCGAACCGACAAGGGGTACACCCAGCACAAAGCGAGCCATCAGCAGGATGGTGATGAGGATGACGAAGGCCAGCATCAGGTAGGGAACTGCCTTGGCCACGATGACCAGAAGGGGTCTCACAGGCGAGACCAGCAGCACCTCCATCGTGCCGCGCTCCTTCTCCTTGACGATGCTGATGCTGGTCATCATGGCACAGACGAGCATCAGCAGCATGCCCATGATGGCGGGCACGAAGTTGTAGGCCGACTTCATCTGGGGATTGTAGAGCAGCTTCGAATTGACGAGTCCCCCCTGCGGGTTGGCAATGACACCCTGGGCATAGCTGGTCCACTGCTGCGACATATTGGGGTCGGCGCCATCAACCAGGAACTGCACCCCCGACTTCGTGCTGGCAAAGTCAGGAGCAAAGACGATGGCCATGTCGGCCTTCTGGCTGCAGATGAGCCGTTCGGCCTCCTGAGGTGTAGCAACTGTAGCCGTGATGAGGAAGTACTCCGACTGGGCAAGCCGATCGACGACCTGTTGCGTCAGATGGTCGCTCTGCGAAGTGACGACCACCGTGCGCACATTCCTCACGTCGGTGCTGATGGCAAAGCCGAAGAGGAGCATCAGCACCACAGGCATGCCAAAGAGGATAAGCATCGTGCGCTTGTCGCGCAGGATGTGCTTCGTCTCCTTGATGACAAAAGAAATGAACTGTTCCATAGATGCGTAATCGTTGGTCGTTAATCGCTTGAACGTGTTGCCTGTCGGGCCAAGAGGGTGAAAACATGGTCCATATCGGGCTGCTTGTATTCCTGCATCAAGGCTTCGGGGGTGCCCATGGCCTTAATCTTGCCATCGACCATGATAGAGATGCGGTCGCAGTATTCAGCCTCATCCATGTAGTGGGTGGTGACAAAGACTGTGATACCACGCCCTGCAGCTTCGTAGATGAGTTCCCAGAACTGTCGGCGGGTGGCGGGGTCAACACCACCCGTCGGTTCGTCGAGGAACACCACACCGGGTTCGTGGAAGATCGAGACCGAAAAGGCGAGCTTCTGCTTCCAGCCCAAGGGGAGGCTCTTCACCAGCGCATCCTTGTGGTCGGAGAACGGCAACTGCTTGAGCAGCACATCGGTCTTGCGGCGGATGGATGCATCGTCCATGCCGTAGATGCCCGCAAAGAGCCGGATGTTTTCGGCCACCGTAAGGTCCTCGTAGAGAGAGAACTTCTGCGACATATAGCCGATGTGCCGCTTGATCTGCTCATGTTCGGTACGGATGTCATAGCCCACTACACGACCTGTTCCGCTGGTTGGCTGGTTCAGTCCTGTCAGCATGTGCATAGCTGTGGTCTTGCCTGCTCCATTGGCACCGAGGAATCCGAAGATCTCGCCTTTTCGAACAGTGAAGCTGATATCATCTACCGCACGAAACGAGCCAAAGGCCTTCACCAGATGTTCCACCTCGATGACGTTCTCCACACTTATTCCGGAGGCCTTGTCGTGTTCGATGCCAGGCGGATTGAAGATGTCGGCAAATTCGGTAAGAATCTGTTCGGGCGAACCGATGCCACGGATCCGGCCCTGGTCGAGGAATGCCACGCGTTGACAACGGCGCACCTCGTCGAGATAGGGCGTCGATGCGACAATCGTGATGCCCCGTTCCTTCAGACCGGCGAGCATCTCCCACAATTCCTTGCGGCTCACGGGGTCAACACCCGTGGTGGGTTCGTCGAGGAAGAGCACACTGGGCGAATGGACAAGCGCACAGCTCAATGCCAGCTTCTGCTTCATGCCGCCCGACAAGGCGCCTGCCCTTCGATGCTTGAACCGCTCGATCTGCGAATAGATGGCACGGATGGAGTCGTAGCCCTCCTCGACCGTTGTGCCGAACAGGGTGGCAAAGAACTGCAGGTTCTCTTCGACGGTCAAGTCCTGATAGAGCGAGAACTTGCCGGGCATATAGCCCACACGTCTACGGATCTCCTTCATCTGGCTCACCACGTCGAAGCCATCGACAGTGGACGTGCCCGATTCGGGCAAGAGCAGCGAGCAAAGGATGCGAAACATCGACGTCTTGCCTGCACCATCGGGGCCAATCAGACCGAACACCTCGCCCTTTGCTACGGAGAACGTCACGTCGTCGAGTGCCTTGACCGGTCCGTAGCTCTTGCTCACATGGTTAACTTCAATCGCGTTCATGGCTTAAAACCTATAGCCTGACCTCTCCATACATACCAATCTTGACATAGCCATCGTTCTGGAAGGCGACCTTCACGGCATACACCAGGTCGGCGCGCTCATCGTTGGTTAGGATGGTCTTGGGCGTGAACTCCGAGCGGGAGGAGATCCAGATGATTGTGCCTTCGTAGTCGCGTTTCTGGCCATCGCCGAAGTCGGCATAGACGGTCACCGGCTGACCTACCTTGATATCCATGAGCTGCGAGGAAGTGAAGTAGGCGCGCATGAACATCTGACGCGTGTCGGCCACCTTGAAGAGCGGTTTGCCGATGGCCACAAATTCGCCGCGCTCCACATACTTTTCGAGCACCGTACCCGCAGTCGGCGTCACGATGTGACACTTCTGGAGCTGGTCCTGCAGCTGATTGACCTGCACGTCGGTAGCTGCCATCTGCCTGTCGAGCGAACGTGTGCTTTTCGACAACGCCGAGATCTGGGCATCGAGCTGCCGTTGCAGCACCTGAACCTGGCTGGTTGCATCGTCGAACATCTTGCTTGGGGCAGCACCATCGGCAACAAGCTCTTTGTAGCGCTGCTGTTCCTGCTTCGCCTTGGCCAACTGCTGGCGTGTGGCTGCCACCTGACGCTCCAGGTCGGGCTTCTGGCTCTGATAGACCTCGCGTGTAACGATGAGCTGTTGCATCTTCAGCCACGCCTGCGTAGTGTCAATCAGTCCCACTTCGGCACCTGCAGCCACCTCGTCACCCTCGCGGATGTCGAAAGCAAGCAATGCACCATTCTGTTCGGCATAGACAGTGGTCTCTGTAGCTTCAAAAGTGCCCGTAGCATCGTATTCTTTCCCTCTGTTCCCACAGGCGGCCAGCAGAATGGCTGCACCCGTCAGCACGATCATCTTCTTCATATTCGTAGTGTTTATTTATTCTAAACCAACAATAAATTATTAATTGTTAATTGTTAACTGTTAATTGTTAATTGTAAACCTGTTATCAAAGAACTGCTTCAGCATCTCAATCTCATGCATCGACTGCTGGACGCGAGCGGCATTCTCCTGATTGATTTCGCGCACCAGGTCGTTCACGTCGATGATTCCGTGGGCGAGCTTCGACTCAGCGGCTTTGCGCACAGCCGAACGCAGGCGGATAATCTCCTCGTCGTCGGCCATCAGCTTTGCATAACGAGCGATGTCCTCGTTCTGCTGGATCTGCTCGAGATTGCTATTGAAAAGGAACACTTCACGGCTCGTTTCCGTCATGTCACGTTGGAGCTGGATCTTCGCCTTGTCGTTCCTGCGGGTATAGAGAGCCCCGATGTTCCAGGTGAGACGTGCTCCGACCAGGCCATTCCACGACCAGTCGCGGTTCATCATGTCCTCGAACAGATTGAGGCCCGGATAACCATAGAAGCCCTGGGCAAAGACGCCGAGCTTGGGCATCAAGGCTGCATTGAGGGCCTTCTCCTGGGCATCGGCCAGACGCAGCTGGGCATCGAAAAGGTTCAGTTCGGGACGCCGGTTGGTGCCATCGCTCTCAATGACGGCTGGCTTCTGCACCTGCTTTATCTCCATGCCGCAGAACATGCCCAAGACGGCACGCAGCATCCGTTGCTGCGATTCGAGGCTAGTGGCCTGCTGAATGACATTCAAGCGCTCTGCCTTGACGCTCTGCCAGTCGCTCTCGGCAGCCGTGCCGTTCCGAAACATCGAAGCCAGCTTTTCCTCGTTGGACTTGAGCAGCTCCTGCAGGTCGCGGTTCAGCCGAATCTGGTCGTCGAGCAGCAAGAGGGCGAAATACATCTCGTTGACTCGCTTGCGCACCTGATAGAGGCTGACCTCATTCTGTGCAGCCTGTACCCTACCCTGCTCGCGAGCGATAGCCCGCTGGCTGCTGATGGCGCCGCCATCATAGACCACCTGGTTGATGTCGATGCCCACACGATACTGGTCCTTGGTCAGGCCTTTCATGTCGAGGCCCATCTGCTGCATCATCGAATGCATCGCCTCGGGCCATGCCGTCACATCGCTCTGGTAGGTGGCCTGTGCCGTGGCCGACACCTGGGGCAACCAACCCTTGCTGATGTTGGCAACGGTCAGCTGCGTGGTCTTTTCAATCAGGTCGTACTGATGGATGAGCGGATAGTTCTGCTCGGCAGCTCGCTGACACTCTTCGAGGGTCTGTGCCTGTGTCACGACTGTTGCCAATGCACAGGCCAATATCAAGAATCTCTTGTTCATATTCTCCATATTTTGTTTTGACAGTGCAAAGATAAGGCCTTTTTTTCGTCCTATCGCTATCCATTGGGATGAAAAAATGTCCTATTTGTTCGATTTCTCTACAAATAGGACCTAATTTCGCCTTTTTTCATTATCTTTGCAGCGGATTTTTGTTTTTTTCGATGTTATTAGAAGAAGAAATATGAAAGAGCAACCCAAACTGATGGATGCATCTCGTATGCGCGGCATCTTCGAATCCCATCTCGCCCAATATCGAGAGAACTGCTACTTTGACAATGAAATCGGCATCCTTTACGGCGATTTGAATATATTCCACCTGATGATCCAGCAGAAGCCTCCCTTTGCCATCAACGACCATCGCTTCGGCATCATCACGGAAGGGGAAGCCGACATCAACTTCAACTTGCAGGACCGCCACATCAAAGCTGGCACAATGGTCTATCTCGGACCAGGCACCATCATCAATCCCATTCGCATCTCGGATGACATGAAGATCTATGGCCTTATCCTCTTT
>JAEEUA010000104.1 GCA_016286775.1 Bacteroidales bacterium | reverse complement strand
CCCTGTGCTTCTTGAAGAAGGTGAACATCACCTGCGGATAGGTGCCCCACCATACGGGACCACCGATGAACACGGTGTCGTACTCGCTCATGTCAACATCGCCCTCGTACTCGGGAAGTTCGCCCTTCGAAGCCTCCTCCTTTGCCAGGTCGATGAGTGGGGTATAGGCCATGCCGTCGTATTTGTGCGTCACGATCTCGAACTGTTCGGCTCCCGTCAGTTCCGTGATGTAATCGGCCACAATCTTCGTGTTGCCTACCTCGATGTTTCCTACTGCGTAGTTGTCTCCCGCATGCGAGAAGAACACTACCAAAGCCTTACCTTTCTGTTCCATTGCTTTTTCTTGTTTTGCGCCGCTGCATGCTGTCGAAACGACCAGTGCCAAAGCGGCTGTGAGCATAGTTTTGATTTTCATGAGTTTGTTTTATTTGTTTTGACGCTGCAAAGATAGGGCATTTTTTCGAATATTTAGTTACACATTTTACGTTTATATTTTCATTTTTTCCCGAAATCACGTCTTTTTATAAATAAATTGTGTATCTTTGCCCCATCATTTGAACAATGGAACACATAATTTCGTTTCGATTATGACCATAGAAGACTATCTGGAATCGTCCTATTGGGTGATTGACCCTCTGCCCAGGCAGGTGCCTGCCCACAGCCGTGGACAGTATTTCCGCATTGAGGAGCACTTTCGTTCCCGTCCGCTAATCGACGCCCTCTACCGCAGGTTCACCGACATCCTGCTCAAACTCAACTGCTACGAGGATATGGCGTTCAGCACCGATGGCGAACAGTGGGATACCAATCCCTTGCCCACGCAGATCGAGACAATGGTCCGGCAAAGCTTGTCCGACCTGCGCATGCTCTACGTCATGCTGCCTGCCGAAGAGACGTTGATCACCCTCAGCGCCGACGATACCTATATGACCATCTACAACCCCAGCGCCAAAACCCTGGAGCTGCTTGCTTCACTGGTCGCCTCGGAAGGATTGTTCCTTTGGAAACCCGAACAGTAGCTAACCGGAACAGCTACCGTTACTTTTTTTTTATTCTTATATTTTGCTTTAACTATCTCGTAAGAATTCCGAGTCAAATCACGAAGTAACTCATCGGGTGCTGAATTCGGATCAATACCAATCCAATGCTTCGGCGAAAGGTTGTGGGGCTCGGTGACGCAACTATACTGGGCTTTCAGTTCTTCGATGCGGTTGGGTTGGCATTTGAGCGTAATCACACTGAAATTATTGCAATCGAAGAATGAGAACATATGGCCATGTACGTAGAATACCAACACGTCACCAGCAGTTCGAAATGCTGTGAACGGCAGCTTTTCTTCCACGTCATCGCCCAACGATAAACAATACTCGCGATAGTCTTCTATGTTCATGATTGACTTTGATGGATGTTCCTTTATTGTTTTTGCGGTGCAAAGATACGTATTTTTTTGATACTATTGTTACAATTATCAATTTATATTTCTCAATTCCGTTGTTTTCGCTTGTTTATATATAAAAAAATATGTATCTTTGCGCCAAACTTATCAATTCAAATCTAAACTATAGAACAATGAAAAAAATCTTTTTTATGGCATTTCTCGCTTTTACAATGAATGCGAATGCACAGGAACCGAATAATGTCGAGGCAACTGAAACCGACAGCGAAGACACCTACTGCGATGCCGATGATGAAGAAGACGCAAACGACGTGTCTATCCACGGATTCATCGGTGTCAATATTCCCACCAATGTGCCCGAAGGTTTCGACTTCGCTCCATTCCGCTCGTGGGAGTTTGACCTCACCTTTGCGCAGTACGACTACACGCCTAACGAAAAGAAGACCACCCTTTCGGCTGGTTTGGGTTTCGGCTTTCGTTTCTATACCCTCAGTGGGCACGACAATATGTTATTCAAGGACAATGGCGTGATCAAAGTGGCAAAACGCGATGGAGAGATGTCCGATCTTTCTGCACACATCAGCACGCTCAACTTCAACATCCCCTTGCTCGTCAAGCAGCGTTTTTCCAGCAAATTCGCCATTTCCGCAGGAGCAATGGTCAACTGGAACTTCTACAATCGCATCAGGAACAGCTATGAGATAGGTGACGAAGAATTTGACATCAGCACCAAGAACATCGGCTTCAGGCCCATCACCGTCGATGTCCTGGGCATCATGCATTTCCCCAGTGACTTCGGCGTCTATGTCAAGTATTCGCCCATGAGTTCCTTCAAGAAGGATCGCGGTCCCGAATTCAAGGCACTCACCATCGGCCTCTATTTCTAATCAAACAGAACATCGATAATAACAAAACCAAGAACGATATGACACCCAAGGAACTGAGGGACGAGCGTTTGGCAAAAACACTCATCAAGAATCTGAAACGACGTCACATCGAAGGCTTCTATTGCCCGACAACCGAAGAGGCGGTACAGCAGGTTTCCGAACTCATCGAGGATGGAAGCTCTGTGACGTGGGGTGGCACCATGACCGTCCGGGACCTGGGAATACCCGATTATCTCAGGAGCCGCGGAACCCTTGAAGTGCTCGACCGTGACCTCGCCGAAACACCGGAAGAAAAACAGGCCATGTATCTGCGGGCCTTCACGACCGACGTCTATCTCACCAGCGCCAACTCGATTTCGGAGGATGGCGTCATCGTGAACATCGACGGCAACGGCAACCGTGTGGCAGCCATCAACTGGGGGCCGAAGAAGGTGATCTTCGTCATCGGCCTGAACAAGGTAGCACAAAACGTCGAGGCTGCTCTTGCCCGTGCCCGCAGCACGGCAGCACCCACCAATGCCGCCCGTTTCGACATCCAGACCCCCTGCCAGGCGGATGGCGTCTGCCACAACTGCAATTCCCCGCAGTCTATCTGCAACTACATTCAATTCCTCCGCAATTCCCCAAAGGGCCGGCACGTGGTTGTCCTGGTCGGCGAAGAACTGGGCTATTAGCGGAGTTACCATTGGAAAATTCAAGAAAAGATACTTTCGTAAAACGAATACCATTAAAGATTATAAAGATGAAAAAAATCCTGTTCCTTTCCGCACTGCTGGGACTCGCCTTTACGTCCCAGGCACAAGACAAGCTGTATGCCGATGAGTTTCCACTCGGCGATGTAACGATATTGGATGGTCCGTTGAAGCATGCCCGCGACCTGAACATCCAGACCCTGTTGAAATACGACTGCGACCGCCTGCTCGCCCCGTATCGCAAGGAGGCTGGACTGGAACCCAAGGCTCCGACCTATCCGAACTGGGATGGACTCGACGGACACGTAGGCGGCCATTACCTGACCGCTATGGCGCTGAACGCAGCCACGGGCAACGAGGAATGCCGCCAGCGCATGGAGTATATGATCGGCGAACTGCAGGAGTGTGCCGACGCCAATGCCCGCAACCATCCCGAGTGGGGACGTGGCTACGTGGGCGGAATGCCGAACAGCGAACGCATCTGGAGCACCTTCAAGCAGGGCAACTTCGACGTCTATTTCGGTTCCTGGGCACCCTTCTATAACCTGCACAAGATGTATGCCGGTCTGCGCGATGCCTGGCTCTACTGCGGCAACGAGCAGGCAAAGAACCTGTTCCTCGGCTTCTGCGACTGGGCAATCGACCTGACGGCCAACCTCAGCGACGAGCAGATGGAACGGATGCTGGGCAACGAGCACGGCGGCATGAACGAAGTGCTTGCCGATGCCTATGCCATCACCGGCGACGCGAAGTATCTCGACGTGGCCCGTCGCTTCTCGCATCGCCGCCTGCTCACTCCCATGTCGCAGCGGCAGGACTGCCTCGACAATATGCACGCCAACACCCAGGTGCCGAAGGTAGTGGGATTCGAACGTATCGCCGAACTCGCAGGCGATGAGACCTACCACGACGCCAGCGCCTTCTTCTGGGACATCGTGACGGGCGAGCGTTCGCTGGCCTTTGGCGGTAACAGCCGCCGCGAGCACTTCCCCAGCAAGGATGCCTGCATGGACTTCATCAACGACATCGACGGTCCCGAGAGCTGCAACACCAACAACATGCTGAAGCTTACCGAGGATCTGCATCGCCGCAATCCCGAGGCCCGCTTTGCCGACTACTACGAGCTGGCCACCTTCAACCACATCCTTTCTTCGCAGCATCCCGAGCATGGTGGTTTCGTGTATTTCACGCCTGCTCGTCCCCGTCACTATCGAAACTATTCGGCGCCCAACGAAGCCATGTGGTGCTGCGTAGGCACGGGCATGGAGAACCACGGCAAGTACGGACAGTTCATCTATACCCATGTAGGCAATGCGCTGTACGTCAACCTCTTTGTACCTTCGCAGCTCAACTGGAAGGAGAAGGGCATCGTGCTCCGTCAGGAGACCGGTTTCCCCTATGCCGAAACCAGCCGCCTCACCGTCCTACAGACTCCGTCCGCCAAGAAGAACGAAGGAACGACGTTCAACATGCTGGTGCGTTTCCCCGGCTGGGTAAAGCCCGGAGAGTTTGAAGTGAAGGTGAACGGCAAGCCCATTGACCTTATCTCAGGCCCCTCGTCCTACGTCAGCATCGACCGTCCCTGGAAGAAGGGCGACGTGGTCGATATCACCTTCCCCATGCACAACAGCGTGAAGTATCTGCCCAACGAACCCCAGTACATCGCCCTCATGCACGGCCCCATCCTGCTCGGCATGAAGACGGGTACCGAGGACATGGCTCACCTCATCGCCGATGACAGCCGCTTCGGACAATATGCCAGCGGCAAGAAACTGCCCATCAACGAGGCACCCATCCTCATCAACGACGACATCTGTGTCATCGCCGACCAGCTCCAGCCCATCGCCGGCAAGCCGCTGCACTTCACCCTCAATACCCGCATGGAGAATCCCATCCACAACGAAGTGATGCCCTTCTTCGAGATACACGACTCGCGCTACATGATGTACTGGCTCGCCCTTTCGGAAAGCAGCTACCGCAGCTACCTCGACGACCTGGCACGGCAGGAGCAGGAACGTCAGGCGCTGGAGGCACGCACGGTCGATAAGGTTCAGCCCGGCGAACAGCAGCCCGAGACGGACCATCGGATGGAGACCGACCGCTCTCAGGTGGGCAATTCGAACGACGTTTTTTATCGTGACGCACGCGACGGCCACTACTTCAGCTATCTGATGAAGACCGACGGCCGCACCGACCTCAGCCTCCGCCTCAAGTATTGGGGAGTGGGAGAGTGGAAGACGCACGAATTCGATATCCTCATCGACGATGTGCTCGTGATGGAAGTCAACAACACCGGCAAGTACCGCATCTCGGAGTTCAAATACGAAACCTATCCCATCCCTGCCGAACTCCTGCAGGGCAAGACGCAGGTTCGCGTGAAGTTCGTAGCAAAACCCAACAAGCAAATTGGCGAAATCTATGAGGTTCGATTGGTTCAGAACCAATAACCCATTCCGTTCACCGATGAATTAGAATCAAACCAACAATTGATAATTGTTATATTCTAATTGCTAATTGTTAATTGTTATTTGTTAATTGTTAATTGATAATTGTTCATTCATGAATAAATCTATCCTTGTGACGGCGGCCCTCTTCACCCTCGCCGCCTTCACAAGCTGCAAGGACGACAACAAGCTGGTCGTTGAGACCACTTCCGGCCTGGTGGAAGGTTTCGAACAGGAAGGCACACAGGCTTTCCTCGGGATTCCTTACGCCGAAGTGGAACGTTTCATGCCACCCAAGCCCGTGACGCCCTGGGAGGGCGTGCGCCGTTGCGACCATTGGGGGCCGCAGGTCATGCAGTTCACCCACGGCCGTCAGCTGAGCGAAGACGAGATGTCGGAGAAGAATTCTTGTGTGCTCAACGTCTGGACCACCGACCGCAATGCCCGTCGTCCCGTGATGCTGTGGATTCATGGCGGCGGCTTCGACTCGGGCACTTCCGCCTGGAATCCGGGCATGGGACTCGCCAAGAAGGATGTGGTGGTGGTCAGCCTCAACCACCGCTTGAACATCCTCGGGTTCCTCGACCTTTCGGCCTGCTCCGACAAGTACAAATACTCCGCTAACGTAGGCATGCTCGACATCGTGGCTGCCCTGCAATGGATTCGCGACAACATTGCCCAATTCGGCGGCGACCCGGGGAACGTCACCATCTTCGGCGAGTCGGGTGGAGGCGGCAAGGTGGGAACCCTGCTCTCGATGCCTTCGGCCAAGGGACTCTTCCACAAGGCCATCATCATGAGCGGCACCATCCTGAACGTCAATACCAAGGCTATGAGTGAAGCCTTAGGCAAGGCCGTGCTCAAGGAACTCAACATCGACCCGTCAGAAATCGAACGCATCAACGAAGTCTCCTACGACAGCCTCTATGCTGCGGGACAACGTGCCATGGCTGCAAGCATCGGCACCCGCAAGCCCGGCACGCCCATGATGTGGGGATTCGGTCCCACGCCCGACGGCGAGACCCTGCTGCAACAGCCCTTCCAACCTGGTTTTGCTGCAATCTCCGACGACATCCCCATCCTCATCGGCACCACCTTCAACGAGCTGCAGCGCCTCCGTTACAACGACGACCTTACGTTCGAGCAGGCCCGCGAAGCCCTGTTGCCTACCTTCGGCAACGAGACCGACGACTATATCTCCGCCCTGAACGAAGCTTGGCCCGGCAGCACGCCGCAGGATCTGCTCAGCATCGACTGGCTGTTCCGACCGAAGACCTTGATTACGGCCGATGCCATCGCCGAGTCGCGCAAGGCGCCCACTTATATGTATATGTTCACCTGGCGTTCGCCGCTCAACAAAGGCTCAGTGCATGGCCAGGAACTGATGTTCTGCTTCAACACGCTCCATCATGCCACCAACGACCTGCCCGAACCGTCTGATGCCGACCTCGCGCTGGCCGACGTGATGAGCAGCACGTGGGCAAAGTTTGCACACGATGGAAATCCCAATACCCTCGGCCTGCCGCTGTGGCATCCCTACACGGCCGAGAACGGCGAGATGATGGTCTTCGACTACGACTGCCGCATCCTCAACAATCCCGACCGCAAGCTTCAGCAGATCATCAACCGCCATTGCTTCAAGCAGCTCGACGAATTCAACAGCAAAGCCGTCAGCAAATAATCGTGCTCCGGCAATAACCCCTATCTGACTACTCGATATGAAACGCAGACTTTTTTGCGAGATTTCGCCCTTCACCTATCGCCTCTCTTTGGAGAAGGAGATCCTGAAGCGTCATCTGAAGGACCTCTTCGGCAATACCCGGTTTGCCCGTCAGCGGGAAACGGAAAGCCTGCCCGTGCTCATCTATCGCCACAACTCGCTCATCCGTCGCCGCCTGGGCAACGTCAACATGCAGCTGCAGGAGAACAAGGCCACCAACCTTGCCCTGGCAGTTTCGCACATCGACGGACTGCTCATCCCTCCCGGCGAGACCTTTTCCATCTGGAAACTCGTCGGACGCACTACGGCGAAGAAGGGCTACAAGGAAGGGCTTGTCATCGCGAAAGGTCAGCCTTCGCAGGGGATAGGAGGGGGGCTTTGCCAGCTGTCGAACCTGATCCACTGGATGGTGCTCCACAGCGATCTGACCATTGTCGAACATCATCATCACGATGGTCTCGACCTCTTTCCCGACTTCGGTCGTCAGATTCCTTTCGGAACGGGCACCAGCATCTCGTACAACTACATCGACTACCGCGTCCGCAACGATACGCAGAATACCTATCAGCTTCGTCTGCATGTCGATGGCGAATATTTGTGCGGGGAACTGCGCGCCACCGAAAGTCAGCCGCACACCTTCCACATCCATGCCGAGAACGAATACTTTTCGCGCGAAGAAGGTGTCATCTACCGCAATGGACAGGTCTATCGCGACATAATCGATTGCAAAACAGGCAACACGATCCAAAAACAGCTGATTCGCACCAATCATGCCCGAGTCATGTACGACTTGCCCCCATCCACGCCTGTCCGCGAATAAAACAAGGGTCTGCAGCATATGTTGCAGGCCCTTGTTCGTTAGATATCCTATCTATATCTTCAAATGTATCAAGTGTCCACCGTCAGTACAATCTCACTCTACGATTGTATCATGTGTCCGCAGGTAGTACATTCTCACTGCAAGATTGTACTAAGTGTCCACCACCAGTCCAATCTAACTCTACGATTGTATCATGTGTCCGCAGGTAGTACATTCTCACTGCAAGATTGTACTAAGTGTCCACCACCAGTACAATCTCACTCCAAGATTGTATCATGTGTCCACAGGTAGTACAATCTCACGGCAAGATGGGACTAAGTGTACACAGGTAGTACATCTAACGTTTTATCACGGTACCATGACCTTGAACGCCTGTCCCTTGGTGCGAACTACATAGGCACCGGCAGGAAGTGACTCGGTGAGGGAGCCGGAACCTTCGCGGACGAGGCGGCCGCTTAGATCATAGATGGTGTAGTCGTCAGACCAGAAGTCGTCGGGCAGAATCTGCTGGATGGCTTCGGCATCGGGCTGGCGGACCGTTGTGCTGAGAGTGGAAAGCTCGTTGGTCTTGTCGATGGTAGGACGCGTGAGGCAATAGACGTTTCGCGAGGCATCGGGATAGCGTCCGATGGTTTCAGTGGTGCCGTGGGCGGTGTAGGTGAACGTGTCGTGCCAGGAACCGTCGGCAGCCGAGAGGACGAGCTTCTGCTCGCTGTTGGCCAGCTTGAAGGGAGCATGGAGGTCGCGGATGCCTTCCTGCTTGTCGCACCAGATGATGCGGTAGCTGTGAGCAGGGAGGATAGTCACCGGAGTGCCACCCGATGGGAGATTGGCATTGTCGGAAGAAGCAGCCGCAGGTGCAGCAATTTGCCAAAGCTCGGGATTCGCCGGGTCATTGGAGAGATAGACGTCCGTGAGGTCGATGTCGCGGTCGGTGGTATTGTAAAGTTCAATCCAATCGGCTTTTTTCTGCAAATCGTTGATATAGATACCGTTGTTGGCGCTGACCTCGTTGATGATGACAGGGGGGATGCTTGTCCCTTCCGAAGCAATAGGCTCGAAACAGGCGATAAGCTTGCTGTCCGTGGCGGTGAGCTTCAACTCAGGCTCCTGGCTGACAAGGGCGCCACCCGAGGTGTTGGCAATCGACAACGAAGCACTCCAATAGATGTCGGTAGAGGTGGCAGAATTGTTGTGAACCTCCACGGCAATGACATTATTCCCCGCATGGAAAAGCTCGGCCTTGAGTGTCAGAGAACCGGTATCGGGATTGCCCGGAGCATAGCTTGTGGCGTAGTTGTTGTAGCTGATGTTTCCACCAGGCATGTTGTAGCGGGCAGCCTCAACGCCGTTGACATAGATAATCATGCCGTCGTCAACCGTAAAGTTGAGCGTAAAGATATCGGTTGCGGAAGGTTGTTCGGCCAGGTTGAACAACGTGCGGAAATAATAGGTGGGATACTTGTTGTTGACATCGTAGCCGTAGCTGATTGTGGTGGCGTAATAGCGGTTGCCGCCCACGAAGTAGCCCAGCGGTGCAGCGCCCGATGCCCAGTTGGAATCGTTGTAGTCGGCAGACTTCCAGTTGGTTCCGTCGAGCGAACCCTTGTCGTAGTAACGCCACGTCTGGTAGGAGGGAAAGACTTCGGTGGCCTTGGTCGAAGCTTCGCGCCATCCCACAAACCGATAGTTCGAAGGTGCCTCGGCCTTGACCGTAAGAGGCGCGTAATACTGTCCCTCGAAGCGGCCGGTAGGGATAGGCATATCGTTGAATGTCAGGCGTGCTTCGGGGATGTTGGCGCGAAGCGAAGCTGTGCGGGCCGTATGCGAAGAGAGCTTCATGCGGCTATAACTCTTCAGCAGGCGCATCAGGGTGGATTGTCGCGTGGCGGTAAGCGCGTTCTTCAGTTCGTTGGTGGTCCACCAGGGCGATTCGTTGTTGTAGAGCGACTGGGTATGTGCCACGCGATTGGCAATGGCATCGGCGATTTCGGCACAACGCGCGGGTTCGAAGACCGAGTAGGTGACGAGGCAGAACGTGTCGATGAACTTCTTGCGGAACTCGTCGTTGTTCAGGAGGTTAAGGAAAATGGTCACCAGCTTTATCTCCTCGGTGATGCGGGATACGGATTCGCCGTAGAGGCGGTCGAAGGTGTAGGTCTGCTTGTTGGCGAAGGTATAGAAGGGCGAATCGGTCCAATCGAAGGCATCGAGGTCGTAGAGGACGAAGCGGAAGCGGCCCTTGTCGAAACGCGGTCGCCAGCCCTTCAGGTTGTTCTGGGGCCAGTCGCTGTTCCGCATGTAGAACTGGGCGGCCATGTAGTTGCAGTACTCGTCCATGTCGAGCAGGTCGCAGATCTGGCGATAGACACTTTCGTTCGACGCCGATTTCGAGAGTGTGTAGAGCTGCTGCATGGCTTCGGGGGTGCCGCACTTCTGGCAATAGCCCGAGTCGGGCGACATCTCGAACTGATCGATCTCCTTGTCGTCGTAGCCGTAGTTGGCATAGACGAACTGCTTGTTGTTGGGTTCGCGCAGGTTGATGGCACCCTTCCAGACGCCGTTGATGAAGTGGGCTACGGGCTGGTAGGCCTGGTAGTCGATGTCGATGCCCGACGTTGCGATGATCTGCTGGAGGATGACATCACGCACGCGGCATCCGTTGTCATTACCGCCGTTGCGTACCTGCAGCGCCTTGTGCTTGAGGTAGGGCTTCTCGTCGAAGAAGGGGTAAAGCAGGTTGCCTTGTCCCTCGTAGCGCTTGTTGGCCTTAATCTTGAACGAAGCGGGGTTCCAGGCACGGCTCCAGCCGCCGCAGCGTTCGATGCCGGCCTCCTGTGCGAAGAGCAGTTCGCCCCCGGCCGAGAAATATTCGAAGACCGAGGGACGCTCCCAATCCATGTTGAAGTTGCATTTGCTGCTCTGTCCGTTGCCCGCGCGACCATTGACGCCCTTGACGAAGATGCCCAGCGAATCGCCATAGAAATTGGCTTGTGTGCCGACGATGGAAAGTATGGGCAGGTCGATGCTTTGCGTGCTGCGAATAAGGGTGCGCGTGGCGACTGGGCTTGGCAGGTAGCCGTCGCGGAAGAGCCGGAAACGGAACATGCGGGTGACCGTGGTGGAGAAAATGCCTGTCAGCGAGGTGTAGCCGCTGGTTTCGGTGGGCGCGCTGCCATCGAGGGTGTAGCGCAGGGTGCAGCCTTCGGGGATGGTTACCTTCAGGTTGATGGTGCCCGAAGCGAAGGTTTGCGAAGGCGTGTCGATTTCGGGTTCGTCCAGACGCTTGGTCGCGAATTTGCAGTCCTTATTGCTCTTGCCGGGCGTTGGGGTGGCACAATAGCTCCATGTGCCGCCACCATCAGAGGTTCGAGCCCACGAACAGCGGGATACGGCTTCGGGATAGTCGAGTGAGGCAACCAGTTTCCCCTGACTGTCGCTCAGGTAGAGCGAAGCTCCATCGCAATCAAGCTTCATGTCGATGGTCTTGGTGGACCATTTGCTGTAATGGTCGAACCAAAGGGTAACGTAGCCGTAGCCAGGCAGATAGGTGGATTGGTTGATACGCGCCTTCTTCAGCTTGTCCTTGTCGTCGCTCAGGTACCACCCGGTGAGCGAAACGGGCGAATTCGTGGGGTTGTAGAGCTCGACCCACCCGCCGTAGTTGAACGACGGATCGACCCACTGGTCGATGTTCGACGGGCAGA
>JAEEUA010000103.1 GCA_016286775.1 Bacteroidales bacterium | reverse complement strand
ACATCAGGCCTGTCAGTGGCTCGAAGATCTTGCCAAGGTCAATCTGGGCATAGAAGCTTCCGAGCAGACGGTAATTCTTGCGTTCGTCCTTCGATTTTGTCCATTCGTCAATGATCGAATAGGTATTTGTAGTGGAACCACCAGGCTGGGTGATGATGTCGCCATTCTCATCGTAGGGCAATGTATAGCGCAGAATAGCCTTGGCTGCACCATAGAGTTCGGTTGGACCAGAACTGGTTCCGTAGGCCTTCGAGTAACCATACTGCTGGGTGCCGAACGAAGCATTGAACGAACCTCCGGCCTTGAACCACTTGGTACCCTGGATATCGGCAGAAGCCGAGAAATTGTAGCGCTCATAGGTCTGGCCCTTCTGGGTGCCTTCGTTACGAAGATAGCCGAACGATACAAAACCTGAGACATTCTTTGTGCCTCCGCGTGCACTGATGGTGTGCTCCTGGGTGAGACCCGTTTGGGTTACGAACTCGGTCCAGTCGGTATCAGTTACCTTCGAACCGTCCCATGAACCACCGGCCCATCCCTTCATTATATTGGCGAGGGCAACGTCATCGCCGCTGAAGAAGTTCTTGTCCTGCTCCTGGGTGGGCTGGTCGCCAGGGGTATATTTGTCGGGAGCTGAGTTGTAGTAGGCCCAGCGACGCCATGTGATATAGTCGCTTGCGCTCATGGCAGGACTCTTGTCCACAATCTTCTCGAACGTGAGCGATCCGTTGTAGCTCACCTGCGTCTTGCCTTCCTGACCACGTTTTGTGGTAACGAGGACAACACCGTTGGCGCCACGGCTACCATAGATGGCGGTCGAGGAAGCATCCTTCAAGATGTCGATTGACTCGATGTCGCGTGGGTTCAAGGTCTCGATACCACCTGCCTGGAGGGGCACACCGTCAACAACGTAGAGTGGTCCCTGACCGGCAGAAATCGAACGGGTACCACGAATCATGATACTGCCCACGGTACCAGGACGCTCGCTGGTGGTGATGTCTACACCGGCAGCCTTGCCCTGCAGTGCCTCGAAGGCGTTGTTCACGGGCTTCGCGTTCATTTCTTTTTCGCCTACGCGTGTGAGGGCGCCCGTCACGTCAGTCTTGCGCTGAACGCCGTAACCTACAACGACCACTTCGTCGATGAGCTGCTTGTCCTCTTCGAGCGTAATGTTGAGCGTGTTGCGGCCGTCGAGGGCGAGGTTCTGAGTGCGATAGCCCACGTAGGAGATCACGAGGGTGGCATTCTTCGAAACACCCGGGATGGCAAAGTTGCCGTCCAGGTCAGTCACTGTACCTGTCGTGGTGCCTTTCACTACGACGCTGGCGCCGATGATGGGTTCTCCTGTGGCGTCAACAACTGTACCTGTGACCTGCCCCTGTGCCATGATGGCTGTCGGAAGGACTGCGATCATGACAAGGACGAGAAGACGCGCCCACAATGAGCCGACGCGCTTCGTGAAGTTGTTTGCATGTTCTTTCATTTGAAGGAAGTTTGGTTGTTAATGAATAGTGTTTTCGTGATTTTTATGCCGCAAAGATAGCGGGTTTTCGGCAACTGACACCATCAGTTTTTCGTCTTTTTTGGTACAATTTTTCAGCGGGGACAAAAAAACGTCTTTTCAAACTTGCACACATTAATTATATTATATATATTTGCACTGCAATTTCTTTTTATTTCCCCCCTTTTTCTCGATCATGATGAACAGAAGCATAGCAATAGCCAGCCTCCTTGCAGGCACCCTTGCCCTTCAGGCCCAGCCCAGCTACGACATGTCCAACCTCTGCCGCGAAACGCTCGACCGCGGTGTCGTGGCACTGCGTCACGACCAGCAGGTGGTGGTCAGCTGGCGGACTCTTTCGTCCGATGCTATGGGCGAGGCTTTCGACGTGTATCGCAACGGCACGAAGCTCAATGCCGCGCCCCTCACTTCAGGCGGCACCTTTTTCGTCGATCCCCAGCCCCTCGCTGTCGATGCAACCTACGAGGTGCGCGGAGGAGGCAAGGATGGCTCCTTCATCCTGCGTGCCGATGCTCCCCGGGGCTATCTGTCAATCCCCCTGCAACGCCCCCAAGAAGGGCAGACACCCGACGGTCGCAGCTTCGGCTATTCGGCCAACGATGCCTCGGTGGGCGATGTCGATGGTGACGGGCAGTATGAGATCATCCTCAAATGGGACCCTACCAACGCCCACGACAATGCCCACGATGGCTATACTGGGCCTACACTCTTCGACTGCTATCGGCTCGATGGCACCCTGCTTTGGCGCATCAATATGGGCATCAACATCCGCAGCGGTGCCCACTACGTGCCTTTCATCGTCTATGACCTCGATGGCGACGGACGTGCCGAGCTGATGGTTAAGACCTCCGACGGCACCATCGATGGGCAGGGCAAGGTGATTGGTGATGCACAGGCCGACTACCGGCACCGTGCTCCCGAAGGAGCCGACCAACAGCAGCCTTCTCCACAGCGAGAATGGGGCAAATACAATCGCGAAGGACGTCCGATGACAGGCCGCATCCTCACAGGCAACGAATACATCACGGTCTTCAATGGTCTGACCGGTGCAGCCATGGACACCAAGCCCTACATCCCCGAACGTGGCAACCTGGCCGACTGGGGCGACAACTATGCCAATCGCAGCGACCGCATGCTGGCTGCCGTGGGCTATCTCGACGGACATAAGGCCAGTGCCATCTTCTGCCGAGGCTATTACACCCGCACCGTCCTGGCTGCCTGGGACTGGGATGGCAAGGAACTCAAGAACCGCTGGACCTTCGACACGAACGTGCCCGAGTGGAGCGAATATGCTGGCCAAGGCAATCATAATCTGCGTGTTGCCGATGTCGATGGCGATGGCTGCGACGAGATTACCTATGGCTCGATGGCAGTCGATAACGATGGACGCGGACTCTACAATACGGGCATGGGCCATGGCGATGCCATCCATCTGATGGCCTTCGATCCTTCGACCACCGAACTCTTCGTGTGGGACTGCCACGAGAACAAGCGCGACGGCAGCGACTTCCGCAATGCCCGCACGGGCGAGGTCATCTTTCAGGTGCCTTCGTCGAGTGACGTGGGTCGCTGCATGGCTGCCGACATCGATCCCACCAATCCGGGCCTCGAGATGTGGAGCAGCGACAGCCACGGCATACGCAACATCAAGGGCGAAGTCATCTTCACCGCCCAGGACCCCGACGACCCGCAGCATCAGCAGCACCTCAAATTAGGGGGACGCCACTTGTCGATCAATTTCGGAATCTGGTGGGACGGTGACCTGCTGCGCGAACTGCTCGACCGCGAGACGGTCTCGAAGTTCGATTGGGAGCAGAAGGCCATTGTCGATGTCGCGAGCTTTGAGGGAGTCAAGTTCAACAATGGCACCAAGTCTAATCCCTGCCTGGCTGCCGACATCCTGGGTGATTGGCGCGAAGAGGTCGTGGTCCGCACGCCCGAAAGCGACGAGCTGCGCATCTATGTCACGCCCATTCCCACCGACTATCGCATCAACTGCCTCATGGAGGACATTCCCTATCGCCTCTCGACGGCAGCCCAGAATGTGGGTTACAACCAGCCCTCCGAACCCGGTTTTTACCTCGGACCCGATCCCACCGTCCATCCCTTCCTTAAATAATATAGGGAACAAGAAATAATATAGGAAGCAAGGCGAAACTATCGTCCCTAAAAATCCCATAATATCCCATAATATCCCTAAGAATCCCTTAATATCCCTTCTTTAACCCATGCTTCTCCGCAGGTTCTTCTCCCTTCTTGCAACCAGCCTTCTGCTTGTTGGCACGGCGTGGCCCGTCAGCTACACCGCGTCGCGCCATGTCGGTATGGCCGAAGGCCTTTCGAACGATGGTGTACTCGAACTGGCCATCGACGGCATGGGCTATGTGTGGGTGGCCACCGAGGCGGGTGTGAGCCGCATAGCAGGCAGTACCTGCATCCCCTTGCGCAGGCCCGATGGCTCTGGCCCCATCGGACAGCGTGTGGCAGCCCTCTATTGGCACGAACCTTCCGGACAGATGCTCATCGGCACCGAACTGGGGCTGGTGTTCTATAATCTGACAACGGGGGAACTCGCTGTCTTCACGGCTGCCGACGGGATGGTGTCATCGAGTGTCGAGGACATTGCCCGTGCTTCCGACGAGGAGGTTTGGCTGGTCTATGGACGCGGCGAAGTGCAGCGCATGGACATCAACCGGCGCACATTCACGACACTGCCCCTCGAACAGCCTTTCCAGAACCGCTGTCTGCTCGATGATGGGCAGGGTCGTCTCTACATCGGTCATAGCCAGCATGGCATGAGCGTGGTGAGCCTGACGGGCGGTGCCGTCCGACGTTTCGAGCAGGATCGGTCCGTTTCTGGCTGGGGCCTGCCTGGTAACAATGTGCGCTGCATCTGCCTCGACGATAGGCAGCGCGTATGGGTGGGCTGCGATGGAGGCCTGGCGCTCTTCAATCCTGTGTCCGGGACCTTCACGCGTGTGGCACTCGATGCCGATGGCTACGACGACAATGTGTATTCCATCGTGCAGATGCGCGATGGTACGCTGTGGGTGGCCACCGACATGGGTGGCGTCAAGGTGGTCAATCCCGACAACTTTGTGAACTACAGCCAATCTTCGAACAAAGTGGCTGCTGAGGCCGACGGGGACAACCGCGTCAAGGTCTCGTCGCTCAATACGCGCAGCGTAGTGCAGGACGAATATGGCAACATCTGGGTGGGAAATCACGGAACGGGTGTCGATTTCATCAGTGCACGGCGTTCGGAGTTCGAGCTGCTCGACTACCGCGATGCCGAGCGGCAGCGCCGTCCCGTCTATGCTCTTGCTCCCGATGTTGACCGGGGGGTCTGGATGGCCAGCGACGACGAGCTGGTGCTGTGGGCCGACGGTCGGATGCAGGGACGCTGGTCGGGACGGTCGCAGATGCGGCGTCGCCATTCGCTCACCCGCTGCATGATGACCGACAGCTCCGGACACCTTTGGCTGGGCATCGACGATGAGGGAGCCTTCCGCTTCAGCCGCGCCACGGGACGCTTCGAACGCATTGCCTTCGGTCCTGAGGGATCCGACGTCCATTCCTTCTACGAGGATCCTCTTCATCGCATCTGGATTGGCGGCGAGACGGGAGTCTTTCGTTACGACCAGGGCATCGTCGAACCTTGCCCCTCGATCACCGGCTTTCTCACCACTCCTGTAACTGGTTTCCTGCCCATCGACGAACATCGCTTGCTGCTGACCACCTTGGGCAGTGGTGCCAGCATCTACGACCAGCTCGCCGATTCCTGTTATCGCCTGGTTCCCGACGAGGGGCGTTTCCCCTATAAGATAAATCAGACCATCCGCGACCTCGACGGACAGACGTTGTGGATGGCCACCGACGAGGGGTTGATCAGCGTCAGCGGTCTTCTTCCCCCTGCTGCCGAAGGGACCCGCTTGCCTGCCGGTACAGCCGACCAGACGCTTCATCTTGTGCGCTACGGGCGCGAACAGGGACTGGCCGACAGCCATGTGCTCGCCCTTCAGCAGGATGCCGACGGGCGCATCTGGATGAGTACCTACACGGGCCTTTCATGCCTCGACAAGCGCACCGGACAGTGCTACAACTATGGCCAGTCCGACCTGCACCGCCTGCATGGCTTTGCGCCGGGTGCTTCGCTCACAGCTGCCGACGGCGTCCTCTGCTTTGCTTCCGCCTCGGGTGTCTGCTGCTTCCAGCCCCAGCAGGTGACGGGCAATATGCCGGTTTCCGAGGTGCAGATTATTGCCTGCGAAGCCTATCATCCCAATGGCATGCAGACCGAGATCCAGCAGCTCATTCCCGATCGGAAGGGACACGTCCGCACCAGCTATCAGCAGAACACCCTGCACCTGACCTACACCGTGCGAAACTTCGCACAGACCGAGCATGTCGAATATTCCTACATGATGCAGGGCATGGACGACAAGTGGTACGACATTGCAGGCGACGACGATGTCGTATTCCGCGGCCTGCGTCCCGGCCACTACACCTTCGTCCTGCGTGCCAAGCTGCGCAGCCAGGACTGGGACGAGGCACGCCGCGCACAACTCGCCATCACCATCACCCCGCCCCTGTGGCGCACATGGTGGGCCTATCTGTCCTACATCCTCGCCTTTGCTGCCTTGGCCATATGGATGATGCGTTCCTACAAGCGTAGGCTGGCCCTGCAGAGTTCGCTCGAACTCGAGAAGCGCGAGAGCCTGCAGAAGCAGGAGCTCAACGAGGAGCGTCTGCGCTTCTTCACCAATGTCACCCACGAATTGCGCACCCCTCTGACACTCATCCTCGGGCCCATCGACGACTTGATGAACGACTCGAGCCTGCCCCCGGCCGCCCATCGGCGTGTGGCCCTGCTCCAGAAGAGTGCAGGACGCCTGCGCGACCTCATCAATGAGATCCTGGAGTTCCGCAAGACCGAGACACAGAACCGGCGTCTCACTGTGGCACGAGGCGACATCGGGCAGTTCATCCGTGAAATCTGCCTGAACTATAAGGAACTCAACCGCAACCCCAAGGTGCAGTTCTCCTATGAAATAGCACCCGACCTGCCCCGCATCTATTTCGATTCCGAGGTCATCACCACCATCCTCAACAACCTGCTCTCGAATGCCGTGAAATATACGGAGCAGGGTAGCATCACTGTTGATGTCCGCGCCGATGACGAAGGGCAGCTCCATATCGCTGTGGCCGACACGGGCCATGGCATTGCGCCCGAGGCCCTGCCTCACATTTTCAAGCGCTACTACCAGGCCGAGGGGCGCCATCAGGCTTCGGGCACCGGCATCGGGCTGGCCCTGGTACGTGCCCTTGTCGATTTGCACGAAGGCACCATCAACGTCGAGAGCCGTGAGGGCGAGGGTAGCCGTTTCGTGTTCTCCATTTCGACCGAAAACACCTATCCCAACGCGCTCCACAAGGAGGATGTCGTCGCTTCGCCTGTCAGCACGGGCGAGGAAGCCAGGATGCTTCCCGACGAACCATCCGACGAGGCATCCGAGAGCCAGCAGCCCACGCTCCTCATCGTCGAGGACAATGCCGACATCCGCCAGTACATCATCGACTCGTTCGGCGACGATTTCCAGATCCTGCAGGCCGAAAATGGTGAAGAGGGTGTGGCGATGGCCTTCGAGCATATTCCCGATGTCATTGTCAGCGACATCATGATGCCGCGCATGAACGGCATCGAACTCACCCGTCAGCTCAAGGACGACATCCGCACCAGCCACATCCCCATCATCCTCCTCACGGCCAAGGTCACTGATGCCGACAAGGAGGAGGGTTACGAAAGCGGGGCCGACTCTTATCTGACCAAGCCCTTCACGGCCAAGCTGCTCGGCAGCCGCATCCAGAACCTGCTCACCGCACGTCGCCGCCTCGCCGAACGATTTGCCGGACGGATGGCGATGCCCGAAAGTGCCGAGCCGCAGCCCGCCGCACCCTCCGAAACCTCCGCTTTGAGTACCCTCGACCAACAGTTCTTCGAACGCCTTAACCGCCTCATCGAGGATAACATCATGCAGGAGGACCTCGACATGGCGTTCGTCTCCGACCGCATGGCCATGAGCCACAGCACGTTCTATCGCAAGGTGAAGGCCCTCACGGGCTTGACGGCCAAGGAATACGTGCGCAAGCGCCGTCTGCGCTATTGCTACGGCTTGCTCGAAAGCGGCGAATACAACGTCTCGCAGGCCGCCATGATGACCGGCTTCAACCAGATGGCCCATTTCCGCGAAACCTTCAAACGTGAATTCGGCGTCCTGCCGTCAGAGGTCATGAAAAAGAAGACGTAGGCGTTTTTCGTTTTTCCGGGATTTCGTTATTTCGGAATATCGTAATACCGGAATATCGTAATGCCGTAATACCGTAATACCGAGATCCCGGTATCCCGAAATAATAACCCCTCAAACCCCCTCAACCCCCTCATTCCCCCAATGAAACCCTTCCTCCCGATCCTCCTTTTAGCTATGCTGACGCTCAGTCCGGCTCTGGCACTCGACGTGCGCGACTTCGGAGCCATGGGCGACGGACGGCACATCGATTCGCCGGCCATCAACGCGGCCATCGAGCGGGCGGCTGAGGGGGCTGACGGTGGGCTTGTGGTGTTGCCGCAAGGCACCTATCTCTGTTACTCCATTCATCTGCGTTCGGGCATCACCCTGCGCCTGGAGCGCGGTGCTGTACTCAAGGCAGCTCCCGTCACCGAGACTGAGGGCTACGACGAGGCCGAACCCAACGACTCGCGCTACCAGGACTACGGGCACAGCCATTGGCACAACTCGCTCCTTTGGGGCGAAAACCTGCACGACCTGGTCCTCGAAGGGGAGGGACTCATCGATGGCACCGATGTGCTGAAACGTGATGGCCCGCGACGTGGCTATCGGGGTATGCCGCAGGCCAACAAGGCATTGGCTTTGCGCGACTGTCGGCGCGTCACCCTGCGCGGCGTAAGTTTCCTGCGGTGCGGGCATTTCGCCATGTTGCTCACGGGCGTCGATGACCTCCTCATCGAGGACCTGCTGGTCGATACCAATCGCGATGGCATCGACATCGACTGCTGCGAACGCGTCGTGGTGCGTCGCTGTCGTGTCAACACGTTGTGCGACGATGCCATTGTTCTGAAGTGCTCCTACGGTTTGGGCCGACCGAAGCCCACCGAACACGTCCTTGTCGAGGATTGTGAGGTCAGTGGTTACGATGTGGGCACGTTCTTCGACGGAACCTGCACTACTTTGGTCGAAAAGGCTCCTGATGGCGATGGACCTACTGGACGCATCAAGTTGGGTACTGAGTCGAACGGTGGCTTTAGGCACATCACCATCCGTCGTTGCAAGTTCACGCATTGCCGTGGTCTGGCCCTCGAAACCGTCGATGGCGCTACGATGGAGGATGTCGATGTGAGCGACCTTACGATGCACGACATCTGCAACTCGCCCATCTACATCCGGCTGGGCGACCGACAGCGTGCGCCCGAGGGCTTCCATCGCTCCACGGTTCGCGATATCCGCATCCGGCGTGTCACGGTTACCGATGCCGACTGCCGCTATGCCTGCCTGATTGCGGGCGTGGAGGGGTATCCTGTGCGCGATGTGCGCATCGAGCACCTCAGCGTGCAGTTCCGGGGCGGCTTGACAATGGACGACTATCGGGAGCAGCGCGGTGTCAATCCCTTCTTCATCCCTTCGGCACGCAAGTCCTCCGAACTGGGTGAGGCGAACTATCCCGAGCCTTCCGCCCACGGTATCCAGCCCGCTTGGGGGGTCAGCATCAGCCATGCCGAACGCATTCGTTTGCACCACATACGGCTCGAAACCCTTCATCCTGACGAGCGTCCATGGCTCTTCCAGAAGGATGCCCGCAACATCAAGATGAAGCAGATTTGGGTGAATGGCGTTAAGCAAAAATGAGAAATGAAAAAATGAGAAAATGAAAAAATGAGAAAATGAGTAATGATGATAAAATGCCCATTGAGGAGAGAAATGTTGTCGTAGAGCCACAGGATGGGATTACCTTCAAATGGGTGAACTTTGCGCTGGGAGTGGCCGTCTATATCATGCTGTTCGAAGGGAGTTTCGATTGTGAGTTCCTGCTCTATCTGGCCATCGTGGTCATCATTCACGAGCTGGGGCATGTCGTCATGGGAAAGACATTCGGATGCGTCATCAGGGAGATGCAGGTGTTCTTCTTCCCCTTTGTAAGCTACAAGCCCAATCCTGTTCTAAATGGCAGCTCGTGGCGCGACATCAAATGGAGCTTAGGGGCATTGCCTTTAGGTGGTGTCACCTTGTTCTCACCCTCAATCCAAGACAAGGAGGCCTGGCAACGTCTGCTGATCTCTGCAGGAGGGGTGCTGTTCAATATCGCCACGTTCCTCCTGCTGTACTTTACTCTGCCTTTCTTGCCTGCAGGATGTAGCGACTGGCTCCAACCGGTCATGGTATTGTCCCTTGTACTGGCTGTGTTGAACATCCTGCCCATTTATCCGCTTGATGGTGGGGCTATCGTCTTTGCGCTGTTCGAGATCATAACAGGTCGGAAGCCATCGCCAACATTCACCAGGCTGTGCGGATGGATAGGATTTATCCTAATTATCCTGTTCTTCTGGGTATTCCCGGAGTGGCTGAACGGCATTCTGGAAAGCGTTTTCAGAGCTATTTTCTGAACAAAGGGGGTGTATCTTGAGTCAAATAAATTGACTTTAGACACACTTTCGATTTTCTCCCTCAGCTCGATGAAGGCTTGTTCCTTTTTTCGGAATTCATTTGTCCATTAGATGCGATATTATCTTTGATAATGCAGTCAAAATAAGCAGAAAAGTCGTTTTTTTTATCGGTTTGATAAAAAAACTTGATAATTATTTGGTGGAATCACATTTTTTCCCGTACTTTGCGGTGTTTATTATTCCTTTTTTCTCTTATTAGAACGGCACGAGCTTTTGATTAAATTGAGTATTATGTTTTACTACATTGTTTCTCTTTTGAATGCTTCGACGTGGTTAGTCTGTACCCTCTCATACTCTACAGACTATGGGTGGATTGATGTGGTCTTTCAATCCTTGATCATCTTGTGTGTTCTCTTGAACATTTTCTATTTGTTCAGAAGGAAAAGTAATCGAGTGGCGGAGAAAGCGAGCCTTGTGCTTTACACAATCATTAGCGTGGCATTTCTCGTCCGATTCGTTCTTTGGGATTGAGTCAAATCAAACGGACGCGGCCCGATGACCGCGTCCGTTTGATTTCGGGTGTATTCTTTTGTTCATATCTCTTCGCCAATCACGACACCCCAGGGTTCGATGGTGATTGTCGAATTGGCCTTGAGCGATTGTTTGTCGAGCAGCGAGCGGCTGTCGCCGAAGGGATAGGTGATGGTTTTCGGTTCATAGGAATAGTTGAAGATGTAATGGATCTTCTTGCCATAATCATTGAAGCCCGAACGCAGGATGATGGGGAACTGGTTTTGACGTTCGGCAGGGAGAATCTGCTTGCGGTCGGCTGCACGTGCGATAAGTTTTTGTAACAGTTCGGTGCTGGGCAATGTGCCGATGTAGATGAGATGACCTTTGCCGTAGGTGTTCTCGGTGATGCAGGGCCATCTGCCGAAGAAGGGATGCTCGATGGTAGCGAGGGGTTTGGCTGTGGTGAGCTGCAGGAATTCCATCCATGTGCTGACGGTGTTGTCGTTGGCTCCCAGATCATTGGGGCGTAGCGGAAGTTGCTGGATGGACGAATATTCCTGATAGGTGAAACCGCAAGCCTCTGCAAGGGGACCGGGAGCTAGCACAGGACGCACGGCATTGTCGAAGTCGGTGTAGCCGCTCTTGAAGAGCATCACCACTTCGCCTCCATTCTTGACAAAGTCGCTGATCTTCTGCAACAGTTCATCGGTGGCTACGTATAGAGATGGGATGACGAGCATGTCGTATTTTGAGAAGTCCTGCATCTCGGGTTTGTCGACAGGCAGGATGTCGCACTCGATGTTTTGGCGATAAAGGGCATCGTAGAGGAGGAAGTCCTTGTACTGGTCGCGGTCGGTGTAGGGCATGAAGTCGAGGGCATGCTTCGAATCATGGCTGAAGAGAAGGGCCACGCGGTTCTGTTTCTGGATGTTCACGAGGCGGTCGCCTACCTTATCGAGTTCGGCAGCACCCCGCTGGAATTCGGCATAGACTCGGTTGGGCAAGCCTTCATGCCCAAGAATGCC
>JAEEUA010000102.1 GCA_016286775.1 Bacteroidales bacterium | reverse complement strand
ACTTGCATGTGTTAGGCCTGTCGCTAGCGTTCATCCTGAGCCAGGATCAAACTCTTCGTTGTACGTTTTTATCGTTTGAATTGACTAGGCTGTTGCTTGCAGGTTACTGTTTATTTCAGTAACGCTTTGTCAAGATTTCACTCTTTCAAAGATCGTCGCTTATCCGTGACGCTTGCGCTTCATCGTTTAAGCGGGTGCAAAGATAGCGCATTTTTGCAATCGCTCCAAATATTTTGCGGACTTTTTTTGAAAAAATTCGTTTTGGTGCCAAAACAGACTGCTAATCGTTCATCTTTGCCACACATGTATGACAAAAATGCAAGGAGACAATGCCCAAAAAGATGTTGAAAAGGTTCTGACGAGCAAAAACCTAAAACTGATAATAGATGAAAGGCTGGACATTGCTGGTCTGGAACTGCAATATCAGCTGTATGGTGAGCAGGAACAAGAGCAGTTTGACGATCCAGGGCAAGAGAATGAAGCGAGTCTGCAGCCTCAAGAAGCCACGACGGCCGATGGCCTGGGCGGCAAGAGGGGCAAGGGTGAGCACACACCACCAGGGACGCGCCTTGACAAACGGGATGAGATAGGCGATGTCGAAGTCGCTGACAGAACGTGAGAGCAGCTGGCAGGCCGATGCTATGCTCTCGCTGCGGAAGAAGACCCAAGCTATGGCGACGAAGATGAAAGTGAGGACGACGGCAAGGCTATTCGACCAACGACTGTCGGGCAGACGTCCGAGCAATGGCTTGAATGCCTTGTGCACCACGAGCCCCAACCCGTGGATGCCGCCCCAAAGCACAAACATCCATGTGGATCCATGCCAAAGGCCCGCCACAAGCATCGTTATTATATTATTTAAATAGGTTCGTGCGCGCGAACAACGATTGCCTCCCATTGGAATATACACATAGTCACGAAACCAGGTGGAAAGCGAGATGTGCCAACGATGCCAGAACTCGGAAGGATTCGGAGCACTATACGGAAAAGAGAAGTTTTCGAGCAAATGGAACCCCATCAGCGCTGCAATGCCGATGCTCATGTCGCTATAGCCCGAGAAGTCGCAGTAGATCTGCACCGTGTATCCGAGAATGCCCATCACGCACTCGAAGCCCGAATAGGTGGCAGGGCTTGAGAAGACCCAATCGTTGTACTGGCCAATGTAATCGGCAATCACACACTTCTTGACAAGACCGATCATTACAAGCCATAGGCCCATATAGAGACAGCGCTCGGAAATGGCTCCAGGCTTGCGAACCTGAGGCAACAGGATATGGGCACGGGTGATGGGCCCCGCCAAAAGCAAAGGGAAAAACGAGAGATAGAAGAGGAATTCCAGCAGAGAGACACGCATCGTGAACCTGCCGCGATAGACATCGACCACATAACTGATGGCCTGGAAGGTGAAGAAGGAAATGCCGACAGGAAGCGCCACATCAAGCAAACCGAAGTTGCTGGAAAAGACAGCATTGATGGACGACAGGAAGAAATTGGAATACTTGAAGTAAAGAAGCGGCAGTAGGATGATGACAATGGCCAATGCGAGCAACGAACGGTCCTTCCAGCTATGGGACACGGCTCCACCACTCTCCTTTGGCATAGCCGCTAACATGCGACCAGCCCACCATGCCACCAGTGCCACCGCAGGAAGCAGCACCATCAACCACCCGTTGGCCAGATAGAAGAACAACAGGCTGAATGCCGTGACATAGAGCACCATGCCCATCCGACTGTGATGACGGATGAACGCATAGATGGCCAGGAAGAAAATGAAGACCATCCAAAAGATGATGTCGGAGAAAAGCAACATAGGCTATTGAGGGGGACGAAGCATATACTGGTGATAGACTCTCCGACGCGACTGGGTGGGCCGGTCCATCTTGAGCGGATGCCTTGCCTTGGAACTGCTCAGCCAAACGGCAATGGTGTCCATCCACAGCGCTGCCGCACTACGTGTGGGATGCATATTATCCTCGGCACGATCGAGTTCGAGTTCACGACTGTCGAAGAAGCGGCCATCGCCTACCCTTTGGAGAATAAGGTCGTTGATGCCCGTATCCTTCTTCCAGTTGGGTGGCCCGATCCAGACGAAAGGACGGTCGCCGATGCGCTTGACGATGGTGTCGATGTACTTCTCGCGCTTCGACAAATCGCGGACAAACAACTCGTTGCCACCCAAGCACAGCATAACGTAGTCGGGCTGGATGCGGTCGAGGAAGTACTGCAGCGTGTCGGTAGTAGCCCAAAGCTTGGTGGAAGAACTATACCAGATGATGCTCGACAGGTCGTAGCCATTCTCGAGCGTATAGTCACACAAGCGCTTAGCCAACCACTCGAGCATCGAATCACCGAAGATCATGATGCGATACTTTTTTAAGTCGGGCTTATGCACCTTGATCTCTTTTGGGGAATCCTCTTTGGGAGGAATGGGTAATGAGTCCTGGAGGATGGTGTCTGCAGGAGCTAAAGTATCTGTAGGAGCTATAGTATCTATAGGCACTATAGATGCCGATGAAGGAGGAAGTGTTTCGTCCGACTCTGCAAAAAGCATCGGGAACAACCGCTTCACGCCCGACAGGTCCGCCTTTTCAAGCATGACGTCGCCCGAGCCAATCTCGAGCGACGACAAGGCATACCCCACGACCAAGGCCATGGGGATGAGAAGAAGGAGGAGAAGTTTGGCGTAGGACCTCATGGATTAAAATAAGGGATATTTAGGGATTTTTCGGGATAAAAAGGGATATTAAGGGACATTTGTTTATAGGGCCCTTTATTTCGATAAATAAAGGTAATGTCCCTTCAAATCCCTTCATTTCACTAAATATCCCTTCATTTCCCTTAATGAGCATACTTCTGCACACGAGCGTCGTTGATGACACCACTCCAATTCAAACCATAGGCAAAGCGATAGGTGTTGCCATCGGCATCCTTGTAGCATTCGAAGTCGTGAGCTACGTCCTCGCACTGCTCTTCGACGGCCTTCATGCTGACGGGCATATCCATCGGGAGCAAGCCCGAAGGTTCCACCCTGCCACTGATGATGTCGAGAATCACCTGATTCTCGACCGTGAAGGTGAGCAACAGCGCATCGGCAGCACCCTCGAACTCGGATACCACGACAGGGCGACCCGTATTGAGGGCAACCACGACAGGCTTGTTGCCCATCAGTTTCCTGGTGTCGAGCACGAGTTTCATATCGTCCTTGTTTGCCGTCTTGACGGTCTTGCCACGATACGAACGGTTGGTGAAGTTCTCCTTGGGGTCACCACCCGCGATGCTGGTCTTGCGTGCATAGGTGGCCGTATAGTCATTGTACTGCAGGCTGACGGGCATATAGCCATTGCCTCCCTTGTTGCGATCGGCTACGTCATAACCCGCACCCGACGAGGGCTCGTTGATGAGTACCAGGGCAAAGTCGGCATCCTTCGGGTCATCGACCACGTTGTAATACTTCTTCACGAGGTCGAGACTGATGGGATAGTCCCACTTGTCCTCGCCCGTCGGGCCAAAGAAACCCATCGATTTGACAAAGTGGCGCTTGGGAACATAGACGTTCTTCTTCTCAGCAACGGGAAGCGCCTGCTTGTGGTTCTTCAGCATGACCACCGACCTTTGCTGAACGTCATAGCCGGCCTTCATGTACTCGGGGCAACCGACAATGGCAGTCGTCTCAGCAGGATCGAGATAAGGATTCTCAAACAAGCCTACACGGAAGACATTGAGCAAAAGACGATAAGCCGACTTCTGGAAACGCTGGTCGGCGCTCTCCTTGCCATACTTGTCAATCCACATCTGATAGGCTTCGAGCACAGGACCCTTGTCGTTCTGTCCGCCAAACTGATCGACACCCGCCTCAAGAATCATGAAGTGACGTTCGGCCACGGGCACATTCTCTACGCCCCAGCACATGCCACCGAAACTCTCGATCGCATTGTTGTCGAACATGATGTTCCAGTCGGTGCAAGCCACACCGTCGAAATGATACTTCTCGCGAAGCTGCTCAGAAATCATCCACTTGCTGTAGCTGCCGCCCACATTTTCGCCCGACGGACTCTGGTTCCAGAGAATGCTGTAGATAGGCATCACGGCCGAAGCCATGCCCGTGCCATCGTCCAACTTGAATGATCCTTCGACGAAAGGCTTCAGATGCTCCTCGAGATTATTGCCCGGATAGACGGCATACTTGCCATAACAGAAGTGCGAGTCACGACCGCCCTCCTGTGCACCATAACCATACCAATGCTTCACCATCGCATTGACCGACTCATAACCCCAGGCACCTTCGACCGACTTGTCGGCAGGCGAGGTCTGGAAACCGTCGCAATAGGCACGAGCCATGTCGGTAGCAAGGTTGGAATCGTCGCCGAAAGTGCCGCTGAAACGGCTCCAACGAGGATCGGTGGCGATGTCCACCTGTGGAGAGAGGGCCGTAGCGATGCCCAAAGCACGATACTCGCGGGAAGCAATCTGACCGAACCGTTTCATCGCAGCGGGGTCGAAAGTGGCGGCAATGCCCAACGATGAGGGCCATAACGAGATGGTTCCTCCAGCGCCATAGTTGTATTCAGCATCGGCCGACACGGTGTGACGCGGGTCGGAACTGTTGTTGGCAGGGATGCCATGCCCCAGACCTTCGACGTAGACCTGCACATTGTTGTTCCACTTGGCAGCAACTTCAGGACTTTCGACCGTGGTTACCAAAACGGCACGAAGATTGTCCTCGCCGAGGAACTTCTTCTGCTGGTCGGTGAGGTCGGCACTCGTCAAGCCACTTTCCTCAAGGGTAGTACCGTTGTAGGTCGAGCCCATGAAGTGACCTGAACGCGAAACACCAGGGATGGACTGGTGGGCAGAATAGAGCATCAGTCCGGCAATCTCTTCGACCGACAACTGGGCCGCCAAATCCTGGGCACGCTCTTCGGGCGTGAGACGCCAGTCCTCGTACTTGTCGAGTTTGCCGTCGCGGTTCAAGTCCTTGAACCTGTATCCATCCTGTTCGAGCAAATGAACACCTGACTGGGGCGAATAGCCGAGGGTGGCACCGCCCTTCTGAATCACGAGATGATACTGGCCCATCGGCTTCTCCTCGTACTTTGAACTGCACGAGGTGAAGCAAAAGGCTATGCTGCCGAGGAGAACGATGGCAGAAAACGAACGACTGAGCATGGCACAAAAACTAATTATTCATGCACATAAAGATCCCATCCGAGATAGTTCTCGAGGGCATCGGCTATGATGTCGGCCACATCGCTGCGCACCAGTGCGACATGATGCTCGAAGCCGTTGCGACAGATGTGCTTCATCAGCTTCTGGAGGTTATCGACCTGCGTCACGGCTATGCAACCGTCCATTCCGTAAGGATCGTTCGTAATCTTGCCTTCGCCTACGTAAGCGCGGATCTTACCGGCAGCATCGTCGGTCGAAACGCGGAAGAAGGTGAAGTCTCCCTCGCTGACCTTGGCATCGACTGCGCCAAATGTACGTACCTTGCCAAGGGTGCGACCCAGAACGCCGAGTGGCGTGAGCTTGAGGTCGTTGTTTCCGATGAAGGAGCGCGGGAAATTGCCGCAGTGTGTGCAGACGCACTTGTTGCGGTCGTCGGCGAAGTTGTTGTTCCAGTCGGCCAGTGCTGGAGCATTTCCCGAAGCAAGGCGGAGAGCAAGCATCGAGACAGCACCCGTGATATCGGTTTCGCAGGCGCAAGGGATGCCCATATCGCCGAGCATGGCCATGGTGATGCAAGGCGCGCAGCCATAGTTCTGCTCCAACGAGTCCCAACATTGCAGGGCGAGAGCATCAACCTTGTTGGCCTTGACCCAAGCCTCGACGGCCACTCCGAACTTGGCCTGCACGCGCAGCTTCTCCTGATAGGCAGCGGGCACCTTGGCGTAGGCATGAATATCATCCAGCTTCTGAAGCAAAGCAGGATCGTCGTCAGCAATCTTCTGTGCGGCAAACAGAATCTCCGACAGGTCGGCAGGAACAACGGTGATACCGCTGCGCTGGAGGAGCTTCTCGCTGGCACGACAGGTGTTGAAGCCGAGAGGGCGTGTTCCAATCTGGCCAATGCGGCAATGACGCAGGCCTCCTACGACGCGGCAGATGCCAGCGAACTTGTCCACGTCCTTCTTGAACTCCTCGCTATAGATGCTGTAAGTGTGGAGACTGGTGAGGGAGAAGGGGATGCCATACTGATAGAGGTTGTTGCAGACAGAAATCTTGCCGCAGAAGGCATCGCGACGGCTATCCAAATCAACCTTGTCGTTGTCGTCGTCGCAGGCCTGAACGAGCACGGGCACATTGAGTTCGGCACGGAAGATGGTGTTGATGATACCAATCTCATAGCCGAAATTGGGAAGACTGACCAAAATACCGTCGATCTCATCGCGGTGGGCGCGGAAGAGCTCTGCATTCTTGATGCCGTCCTCAAGGGTCTCGATGGAACTGGAGCCCGTTGGAGTAGCATCCTCGGGAAGGATGACATATTCGTAGCCCTTCTCGTCGAGCGTCTTGAGCAGTTGTTTCTTAACGTCTCTTGCGAGTTCTGAATTGAAGTAGGCGCGTGTGCCAATGATTACGCCAAAACAAACTTTACCGTTTTTCATAATATATTATATGGATTTTATAGAATTGTTAATTATTAATTGTTATTTGATCAAATGCTCAACCGCCTTTCGCCATGCGGCATACACTTCGGATGTCTGATTGGTCGAAGCAGGAGTAATGCGCTTGACGATGTTCTTCAGCCGGCTCACTTCTTCGGGTTGTGTCCACACGCGACGAGCAAACCCATTGACCACGACGGCACCCAGGGCCGAAGCATCCTCCACATCGGTGCAGACGATATCGGCATTCAGCAGGTCGGCCTGGAACTGCATCAGGAACCGGTTGCCGGTTGGTCCGCCATCGGCACTGAGTTCGCTGATGCTGATGTCTGTTGTTGCAGTCATTGCCTTCACAAGGTCGGTCACCTGGTAAGCGATGCTCTCGACTGCCGCACGGACAATGTGCGCACGAGTTGTGTTGAATGTCATTCCTACGATGGCAGCCTTTACCTGATCCTGCCACCAAGGAGCGCCAAGTCCGGCAAATGCCGGTACAAGATAGACGCCACCATTACTCTCCACACTGGTAGCGATGGCTTCGGTCTCAGCAGGGCTGCTGATGAGCTTCATCTGGTCGGCCATCCACTTCAATGTAGCTCCTGTGCTGTAGATATTCCCTTCGTAGGCATAGTAGGTCTTGCCGAGTATCGAAAAGCCAATGGAGGAGACCAAGCCTTCGGGGGCCTTGCGAGGCTCCTCTCCGATGTTCAGCATCACAGACGAACCTGTGCCGTAGGTCACCTTGCCCGTGCCTGCATCGAAGCACATCTGACCAATCAGGGCTCCATGAGAATCGCCCAGCACGCCGGCAATCTGAATGGGTTGTTCGAAAAGACCTTCCACCGTTGTCGCGCCGTAGCAGGCATCGCAGGAACGCGGTTCGGGAAGCACCGAAGCAGGAATGCCGGTTGCCTTGAGCAGCTCGTCGTCCCATACCAACCGGTAGATATCGAAGACCATGGTGCGACTCGCGTTGGTATAATCGGTCGCAAACGTCTGTCCCCCTGTCAGTTTCCACACCAGCCAGCAATCGATGGTTCCGACCAGGAGTTCGCCAGCATCTGCCTTGGAACGCGCACCTGGAACGTTGTCGAGAATCCAGCGAATCTTGCTTGCGCAAAAGTTTGGGTCAACCTTGAGGCCCGTATGTTGCTCGACGAGCTGCTCCAAGCCCGGCACCTTGCGCCACCGACGGCAAAGCTCAGCCCCGCGCGTATCTTGCCACACAAGGGCATGGCAGATTGGAACACCTGTCTGCTTGTCCCATGCCACGATGGTCTCGCGCTGATTGGTAATCGCCAACGAATAGTTGTCGGAATCCAGTTCCCGGCCTTCGATCAACAGGCCGATGGACCGAATCGTGTTCCGATAGATTTCTTCCGCATCATGCTCCACCCATCCTGCCTGCGGGTAATACTGCTGATGTGCCACCGACGAACGCGTCAGGAGCTGGCACTGTTCGTCGAAGAGCAACGCCTTGGTTGCTGATGTGCTCTGGTCAATCGCAATGATGTATTTCATAATGGTTTCTGGAATTTAGATTTATTTCAAATTTTTCGGAATCATGAAATCACGGAATACCGGAATCACGGAATACCGGCATTTCGGTATATCGTTATAGCGACAAAACCATCATTTACTCATTGCGATTTCCTTCGCCGCCCGATAGATGCCTTCGTAGTCGAAGCCATAGTGATGGAACACTTCGAGCGGCTTGGCATGGATGACGTTCTCGTCGGGCACACCGAGGATGCGCATCGGCACGGGGCACTCCTGTGATGTCACCTCGGCCACAGCAGCACCAAGTCCTCCGAAGATGCTATGTTCTTCGGCTGTGACGATGGCACCTGTTTCGCGAGCAGCCTTCAGGACAGCCTCCTTGTCGAAAGGCTTGAGCGTATGCATGTCGAGAACGCGGGCCTGGAAGCCTTCTTTGGACAGCATTTCGGCCGCCTCCACACAATGGGCTACCGTCTCACCGCAGCCAATGAGGGTGAGGTCATTTCCTTCGCGCAGCATATTTGCCTTGCCCGGTACGAACTCAAAATTGTCGTCGTCATAGACATCGGGCACGGCATTGCGGCCCACGCGCACATAGGCAGGCTTATTGTGGTTCACGAGGTATTGGCAAAGCCTGCGACTCTGGCGGGCATCACAGGGCAGATAAATCTCCATGCCCGGGAACGTGCGCAGCACAGCGATGTCGTGCAGGCTATGATGAGTGGCACCCAACTGACTGTAGGCCACGCCACCGCTCACGCCGACAATCTTCACCGGCATCTGGCTATAGGCCAAATCCACCTTGACCTGCTCCAGGCTGCGGGCTACATAGAAACAGGCTGGTCCAAAGACGAACACCTTCTTGCCTGTGGAAGCCAGGCCCGCCGCGATGCCTACGGAATTCTGCTCGGCTATACCCACCTCGACAAACTGCTCGGGCAAGGTTTTCGCAAAGTCGTCCAATGTGGCCGATCCCGTAGCATCGGAAGTTACTACAATGATATCCTTATCATCCTGTCCCAGTTCGACCAGGGTGCTGGTGATGCTCTTGCGGCATGGTATCTTGCTGATCTCTTTCATGAAAACAATTGACAATTAACAATTTGCAATGCGGTTATCAATATCCTTCAGTGCCTCCTCGTACTGAGCTGCCGAGGGTACGCCATGATGCCACTTGGCAACATTCTCCATGAAGCCCACGCCCAACCCCTTGGTCGATTTCGAGACGAAGAGATGAGGCTTTCGATTTGTGAAATCGACGTGGTCAAGGGCATAAACAATGTCCTCTACGCTGTCTCCGTCGATGGTCTTCACATCCCATCCGAAAGCTGTCCAGCGTTCGCAAATCGACTCCAGGGGCATCACCTTCTCGGTCGAGCCTGAAATCTGAAGCCCATTGCGGTCGATGAAGGCCACCAGATTGTCCAAATGGTACTTGTTGGCAGCCATCGCTGCCTCATAGATCGACCCTTCGGCCTGTTCTCCATCGCCCATCACGACGTAGGTCTTCCAGTCCTTCTGATCCATCTTGGCGCTCAAAGCCATGCCGACACCCACACTCAAACCATGTCCAAGCGCACCCGTATTAATCTCGACGCCAGGAATCGTGTTGTCGGGGTGTCCGCCCAAATGCGCACCGTACTTACCATAAGCCTCCAACTCTTCCTCGCCGAAGAAGCCCTTGTTGCAAAGCACGACGTAAAGCGCCTCGGCACAATGCCCCTTACTCAGCACGAACCGGTCGCGCTCGGCCATCTTCGGATTTTTAGGATCAACATGTAGTGTGTGGTTATAAAGGACGGTAAGCAGATTCAGGACCGACAGATCGCCGCCCGTATGCCCCGTTCCGCCCTGATAAATCAGGGTCAGCAGCCTTCTTCTCAAAAGTTCTGCCTTTCTTTTCAGTTCCTTGGATTCCATTCAAAAATACCAATTATCAAACAACATATTTGTAAGTAACAATTAATTATTCATGGTGCAAATATAGTTAATCGAAAGCAAAAACGAAAGAAAACGAAAACGATTGTTCTCACTTTTAACGTTTTCTAACAAATAAAAGACCGAAAAGATGCTTTCCGACAACTAATTTGAACAGCAAACTGCATAAAAAACAAAAAAATGGTATGAAAACGATAAAAAATCGACCAAAAAATTTTTTTTATGCAAAAAAAGAATTACATTTGCCCCGCATAATCCACTCTTAACCCTCTTAACCCATGTTACTGGCAGCTCAACGAAAGGAAAAGATTGCAGCCATGATACGCGAAGACGGCCATGCCAAGGTCGCCGCGCTCAGCAAGTTGTTCAACGTCACCGAAGTCACTATTCGCCAAGACCTCGAGAAGCTCGAGGACGAAGGCATCTGCCAGCGCGTCCACGGAGGAGCCATCCTCGCTGGAGCGGGTGCAAACGTCGGTGAACTCAAGACTCTCAACCAGGATAACCTCGCCGCCAAACGTGCCATTGCCCGCCAGGCTGTGGCCCTCATCCGCGATGGCGAGACCATCATACTCGACTCCGGTTCGACCACCACCGAAATAGCCCGACTCATAACGGGTTATTCCAATCTCACCGTCATTACGAATGCCATCAATATCGCCATGATATTGGGCAAGGACCCCGGCATTAACCTCAACGTTACGGGAGGCGAATTCAAGTCGCCCACCCTCTCTCTTACAGGTCCCAAGGCGGCAGAATATTTCAACGGGCTCCATGCCGACAAGGTGTTCCTCGCTACCGCAGGCATAAGTGTCACCAGTGGCCTCACCTATCCCAGCATGAGCGACCTGGTGGTCAAGCAGGCCATGATTGATGTCAGCGACCACGTATATCTCGTTGCCGATAGCACCAAAGTTGGGCGGAGCTCCTTCGCCACACTCGGCCAGCTCACCCTGGTCGATACCATCATCACCGACTCCAATCTCTCCGATGCCGACCGGGAGCTCTTCCGTCGCTACAACCTTCCCTGCATTATCGCTCCCCTCTGAAATCCGTTGGTAAACCGTTTCAGCACAAGACACTCATCGGATCAGCACCTTCCGTCCGTCCTTGATTGCGAAACCACGGAATCCCTTGCCGACAGGCATGCCAAACACGTCGTACGTCCTGCTGCTCCCCGTCACCCGATCATCCGGACAATTGGTCAAGGCATTCGGAACATATAGTCCAAAGGCTTCCAGCTGTGACAGGAGAATGTCCGTTCGTTGCCGGAAGTAGTCGCGCAGCAGTTCGTCGCGCCGTACCAGCCAGTGGTCGTTGCGCGTATAGGTTACATCTGACTCTCCCGTCGAACGACGATAGTCTCCCCAGCGTGCACTCTCGCCGATGATGGCAAGATCAATCTCGTTCGACAATCTTTCGTAAAGACCGGCTGCCCGATCGGGTGTCAGAATGCCATCCCCTGTCAGGTGCAGTTCGATTCGTTCCTGCATCAGCCTCTGGAAGTCAGGGTTACCCTTCAACACCCCCATCATCCTGGTCGGATCGCCCTTTACTGCCTCCACCTTATTGAAATCGACATCCTCGAAGGCCGTTTCGGCATCCCACACCAAGTAGCGGAATCCCGCGCCAGGATTCGTGCGACTGCGCAAGCAGCGCCAGTTGTTGTGGTCCCAGTCGGCGTTACCCACATACCAGTTCACAAGCATATAGTCGCAGTAATTCGCCAGATCGAGTAATCCGTCATCGGTCAATTGCTGATAGTAGCTGTCCTGCTCTCCTTTTCCCACCTTCATCACC
>JAEEUA010000101.1 GCA_016286775.1 Bacteroidales bacterium | reverse complement strand
AAGCATGGCGCTGAGTACGGCAGTGGAAACGCCCGACGAAACCTTCAGCGCACACGAAGGTTTGGCACCATCGCAAACCATACCAGCCAGGTTGGCTATCATGTTCTTGACCGAATAGGCAACCTGATCGTAATTGCCGCCCATCAGATAGGTGATGCCGCAGCTGGAGCCTGTTGCAGCCACGACGCAGCCGCAGAGGGCAGAGAGTTTGCCAAGGCTCTGCTTGATGTAGATGGCGGTGAGGTGGCTCAGGATGAGGGCGCGGGTAATTTCCTCTTCGGTGTTGTGGTTCTCCTTGCCAAAGACAACCACGGGCAAGGTGGCAGCGATGCCCTGGTTGCCGCTGCCCGAATTGCTCATCACGGGAATCATGGCACCAGCCATACGTGCATCGCAGGCCGAGGAGGTTTCCGACAGGATGTGGCTGAAGATGGACTCGCCCATGATGCCGCGGCCCAATGGTCGGCTCAACGTCTTGCCGAGTTCGTGACCATAATTGCCTCGGAGCGAAATCCTGGCTGCATTCTCGTTGAGGCGACGTGCCTCGTTGATGAACTCAAGCTCTTCAAGCGGGGAGGTGGTGGCGAACTCATAGACCTTGCGAAGGGACAACTCGTGGTCATCGGTTTCTTCGTCAAGGACGTGCGATTGTGGCGTGTTGAGCAGGATTGTCTCCCGGCCATCGGTGGTCCTTGAGACATAGACGAAGTGATTGTGGTCGTGCTCGATGATGGCTCTTGACGAATCTCCGTTCTCGGCGAAGCAAAGCGCCTCGATATAGAGTTTGTCGGGACAGTTGTCCTTCTTCAATCCGATGCTGATGCGTTTTTCGCTCATGTACTGGCGTCCCTGCTCCACGGCATCGGGAGTGACGTCGCGAAGCACCTCGAGTTCATATTCGCTTCGTCCTATCAGGGCACCAAGGGCGATGGCGATGGGCAGACCCACCATTCCCGTGCCGGGTATGCCGACACCCATGGCATTCTTCAGGATGTTGCTGCTCAGCAGTACTTCGATACGAGCAGGGCGCACGCCGAGAGCCTCGGCGGCTTTGGCAACACATAGCGACACAGCCATCGGTTCGGTACAGCCGATGGCTGGCACTACTTCGCGATTGATTAAGGCAATGATTTGCTCACGTTCGTCCTTGTTGATCATAGTCTTGGATAATATCTCACGAACTGCCGTGTTTCTCTAAACAGGAGTTCACTTGGAGGATGAGTGAATGTTTGTCGTCGTTCAGGATGGTCTGGTCGGCGCGGCGCTCCTTCTCGTCCTGGGGCATCTGCGAAGCAATACGGCTCAGAATCTTCTCGCGGGAGGTATTGTCGCGCTGCATCGAACGGGCTATGCGCAGTTCAAGTGGTGCGCTGACGGTCCACACCACGTCGGGATGGGCAAGCCGGTCAAACCCCGATTCAAAAAGGATGGCCGACTCGAAGAAAAAGAATTCCTTGGGTTCAGCCATCAAAAAGGTCTGCATGTCACGCCACACGGCAGGATGCACACAGGCATTCATCTGTGCCAGGGCCTGGTTGTCCGAAAAGATTCGGGCAGACAGATACGATTTGTTGAGTTCGAAGCTCCCCGTACCGGTAGGCAGGTAGGTGTCGGGACCAAAGAGTGCGGAGAGTGCGCTGCGAAGCTGTGCGTCGTGCGTCATGACCCATTTGGCCCGTTCGTCACAGTCATAGACGGTGTAGCCCATGACGCGCAGCAGTTGTGAGACCACCGACTTTCCGGAACCTATTCCTCCGGTGATGGCAATCAATTTCGGAGTCATCGCTTCTCAACAACATATTCCGCCGTCTGGGGCGAAATGACGATATTCGTGACGACCTCGGGCGGGCCGATGTAGCGCACCGTGATGGGCAGCATACCCTGCCGGGCCTGTCCTTGGATGCTGTCGTAGTTCACAGCGACCAGAAAGTCCTCGGGGTTGATGTCGCGATAGTGGTCGAAATCCACCAGGCACGTCAGCTCCACCGAATAGGGGAAAATGACCAGGTGGCGGTTGGTGGGCTCCTTGAGGACCTGCACCTCCACCTGACGCATAGACTTCTCGACGTATTGTGCCACGGGAATGGTCAGCTTCACCTTCGAAGGGGTTGCCTTGACGCCAAGAGGCAGCTGGAGCGACAACACCTCTTCGATGGTGTCGGTCATGTCCTGCCGGCCCTTGCCGATGGCTTCGACCCATCGCATCGTGTCGAGCACAGCGGCTGGCGCATTGATGACAATCGAATCGGGCTGGATGACAAATTTGCGCATCCGATGGTTTGGGGCAACATCGTACCTGCCGCTCACCCGGACGGGGAACTTGCGCCCTTCGGTCTGCGCAAAACGAGCATCGATGAGCGAAGGGGAGATGGCCACCACGCGAGTGCTGCTCTCCAGTCCTGCCATCAGCAGGGACTGCAGCTCGGCAGCCGAGATGCGGAAGTTGCCCAATACGTCGGCATATCGCTCGAAATTGACACAGAGGGAGTCCAGGCGGTTGTTGAGCCGGTAGTTGGCCAGGCGCGAATACGTGTCCGAGATGGTTACCTTCATCTCCTGGGGCACATGGGTGGTGAACACCATGTCCTGGGGCTGGTCCTCGACGTAGAACTTCACGATGAAGTCCGAAGCCGACTCCTCGCGGGCGGTCTGTACGATCCAGAAAAAGAATGCAATGGCAACAAACAACAGAAAAGTCCCCACCTCACCCCGTCGGAGACGGCGGATGAGGATGTTGGCTTTTCGCATGAATCGGGACGATTCGGCGTCCTTCGTATTTTGTTGCCTTTGCTGGGCCATGTTATTTGGTCTGGGCAGCTGTTACGTCGTTGAGGTCCTTGAAGACACACTCCTTGCTGACCTGGACTGTGACGGTATAGTCGGGCTTGAGGCTGATGATGAAGCTCTCGACCTCGGCTATGCCTTTTTTGTTCTGTGGACCCATCTTGATGCCCACGATCTTGCCATAGAGGCCACCGCTGGTGATCACTGGGTCGCCCTTCTGCATGTTGTTGCGCTCCTCGCGGAGTTTCTTCTGCTGTTGCTGCTGGGGACGAATCATGAAGAAGTAGAACACGGCGATAATCAGCACGATAAAGATCAGCGAGCTGTACGGACTGCCGCCTGCAGCGGCCTGGAGTAGAATGGTGTTAAGCATATTGATAGTTTGTTGTTGATTAGTTGTCTTTTTGCTCTAAAGTTATCTTTTGAAGATCACGTTTTCGGCGCGCCATTTGCTGGCAATCTTGTCGATGACACCATTGGCAAAGCTGGCCGACTTGGCCGAGCTGTAATGCTTGGCGAGTTCGATGTATTCGTTCATCGTGATGGCAATGGCGATGTCGGGGAAGTGGCGGATTTCGGCAAGGGCGCACGCCATGATGACCTTGTCCATCAGGGCGATGCGTTCGGCCTCCCAGTTCGGAGTGATGGCATCGATGAGCTTCACGTTGTCGTAGTAGTCGTCAAGAGCATAGTGGAAGAGGTCGCGGGCAAAACGCTCGTCTTCCTCGTTTCGGAAGAGCTTGCCGGCGGGAATCATTTCCCTTTCGGGCTTGAGGTTTCTGATCATCTGCGTCAAGGTCTTGAGCACGGTGGTCAGGTCGTCGTTCCAATAGATGTCGCGCTCTTCGAGCACCTCGTCGAGCTTCTCGCACTGGGGAATGATGGTGCTGAGGATGTCGAGCCAAAGCTCCTTGTCCTGCTCGAAGGTGGGCGTCTCGCGCTGGTTCATGTACTGGGTGTAGGCTTCGCTCTGTTCGATGGCCTCGAGGATGGTGCGGTAGAGTTCGGTGTCGAAGTCGCTGGTCAACCCTTCGCGCTCGCAGTAATCCACCGCCTCGCTCCGTTCGGCAATCATGCGTGCCAGCTTGTTATCGACAAAGCGGGTGTTCGGATTCAGGTCGTCGCGGGTGGGCAGGAACTTCCCCTTGGCAGCCAATAGCTGCTTGCGGCGGTAGTTGGTTACCAGCACGATGAGGGCGAGCAGGTAGTTATAGAGTTTCTGGGTAGCTACGAGGGACTCGCGGAGCTTTTCGTCGGCAAAGACGCGCGGCTCCTCACTCTGCAGGCAGGCATAGACCAGCTGCACAGTCTTGATACGTATAAGTAGTCTGTTGATCATTCGGATTAATCCTTTAAAAACGCGGCAAAGATACGAATAAAATTTTATGTTGCCAAATTTTATGCCAAAAAAATGGCGAAATGCAGCAATATCTCATCCCAACCCATTCTTCCGTTCTCCCTCAATCAGGGCTTTCACCACCGATTCGGTCATCTGCATCACCTTGGGAATCTTGGCAAAAAGCGTCTCGTTGACCAGCATCACGCGGTCGGGCAGGTCGAATGCACGAGCCTGATCGTGCTCCACATACGTGGAGTCAATCTGGAAATATTCGCCCGACACCTTGTTGCCGTTGCAGCTTGTGACGTGGAACAGTGTGGTCACTTCGTCGTAATAGGCCACAATGTAGTCGTTGGGCTGTGGGACAGTTTCCAGCTGGCCGAAGTCGCCGAAGGACGGCATCAGGGGAGAGGTGTCGGCCTCTTGAACCAGTTGCACACACAGCTGCAGCGCCTGGCGGATCTGTTTCTTGATGCGCTCGTAGGTCTCGGGGCGTATCTGCGAATCCTTGAGACGATAGGCCATCGACGACGAGAAGCCGCTCACCTCCATGCCGTCCGGACGGCAGAAACATTGCTCGGCATGCAGTTTCGATCCGTCGATGGCCATCACCTTGTAGGCCTTTGACGAGTCGAATCGATTTACATAGCATTCACCTGTCTGCATGGAACTATAACTGAATTACTTTCTCGCTTATTGTCTCAGTCACTTGAAAAACGGTGCAAAGATAATGAGTTTTCCTTGTTTCTCCAAATCTTTTTCCCTTTTTCGTCCAATGGCTCCGCTTCGAGGTATATTTCCAGGCTCATTGGTTTCGCAAAAGCGCAAGTAACGCGATATTGCGATACAGAAATAGAGTGTCCAGTTGAAAAAGATTTCGTGCGTGAACATTATTTATAATCGAGATTATTTATAAATGATTATTGCTGCCCAATAAAAGCTCGGACAGCAATAAATTTTAAATATTAAATATTCTGATTTTGCTTATGGTAACAAAGAGATGACAGGCATCTTTCATTTCTGTATTCCTTTGATGGTCGCATACGATGGTTTCTTCCTGAAGACCTCTACATCACTAAAACCCGCTTGTTCCAGCATGTCCTTCAACTTTTCAGGTGAATAGACCGTCATCCCTTCAACGACATTCGTCCACATGGAATCACCTTCTATCACTTCCAGCATGATGGCAAACTGGCCGCCGGGCTTCAGTACACGTTTCACTTCCTGGAAGCATTTCGGCAGATTGGGCCAGAAATAGACGGTCTCCACGGCAGTCACCACATCGAATTCCTGGTTCTCCCAAGGCAGGCTGTCAGCTGATCCTTGTTCGACGAAAACCTGTCTGCCCAGCTGTTGTTTGTTCAAGTCCTTGGCCTTGGTTACACTTTCTTCGGAAATGTCGATGCCATATACCTTGCCGCCTGGACTTCGCTTGAGCAGACGCTTCAGCGTGGCACCTCCGCCACATCCTATGTCGAGCATTGTCATCCCATCACGGAACGAAACGTGTTCAAGTCCCCAGTTGGTGAGCGGGGCATGGCCGAAATTCATGAAACGCAGCATACAACGACCCAGAAACCCCTCGGGACGAGCACATTGACTAAAAAAATCCTTGAAAATATTCTTCATACCTTTGTTATTATTATTTGATAAATTTCCGGGTGCAAAGGTACGACGAATCCGAATAACAGACAATACTCAAAAATAGGTAAATTACTCTTTGTATATCATTATTACTCTGTCGGCCGACAGGATGCTTGTCCCTATTGTAGAGAGTATTCTCTCGGCCTACAGAATGCTCGCTCCAATTGGCTGGCATTCTCCCATGGCCGATAGGATGCTTGCCACGAAACTTGCATATTCATTCTTGGCACAGATTGGTAATGCAGCTCTTGAATAGAGTACTCTAACAGCCGACACAATATTTGCGGCAATCGGAATGGAATACTCTGACGTTCAATACGATCCTTGCGATGAAATTGGCATACCCTTTCTTGGCGCAGATTGGTCATAGGACGATAAAAGAGGGAACTACAACGGCCGACAGGAAGTTTGGCATAATTGGATAAAGCATTGTAACGCGCTACAGAATGCTTGCCACGAAAACGGCATGATCATTCTTAGCACAGAATGGTCATGTAGCTATCGGTTGAAGCTGCCGACGATGAATCGATGAGAAAAATATCTTTCAATTGGCTGAGGGAGCAGGTCACTTCACCTTGGGACAATGCGAGCGGATGTAGTTGAAGACAAAATCGAAATCCTCGTCTTCGGCATAGACCTGGTTGAAGAAGAATGGCTCGTTGACCTTGATCAGATTCCGGCGGGGATAGGGCTTCACGGCCCTGACCGAAGCAAAGGTGGAATAGGCCGTGCTTTGAGTGGCGGCAAGGAGGCCGGCCCCCATCGTAGTGGGATTGCCCGTTGCGATGCCCACCATCGTCGTGATGAACCCGATTGCCTTGCTCTTTTTCACCTGCTTCTTGAGCTGACGGCATTCGATACCCTCTTCGTCCATCTCGTACAACACCACATATTTCCAGTTGAAGCTCGCAGCGAGAATCAGATACGACACGATGCCCAACGTGAAGACGATGCCGCACATGATGCCCACCAACTTGCCTGTGAATTCAAGATTCTCCCGGAGCGAGTCGCCATCGTAAAGCCCCATGAGAAAGATGAAGCCTCCCACAATCAGGATGGAGATGCAGAAGACCTTGAAGACCAGGATAAGCAGGCTGGGGTTGCGCAACATGTCAAGCTCATAGACCCAACGGTATTTCCCGTCGGAGCACAGCATGGCATGACACGGTTCGGCCGGAAGGCTCTTTTTGTCCAGGGGCTGGGATGCGTTCAGTTCTTTCATTCGTTTTTTTGTGTTACGGCTGATAGTTTTTTTTGAAAAGCACGGTGCAAAGAACGTAATAATTCTTGATATTTGCAAGAAAAAGAAGTAAAAATTTGGAGAAATGGGAAAAAAGAATTACCTTTGCACCCACTTTTACAATTAACAAAATTATTAACAAATAACATTTGGAAGAATAGGAGACATCATGAAACGTATCAGAAAAAGCAAATCACGCATCACCATCGATGACTTCGTGAAGGCCATGAAGAAGGCCAATCGCGAAGCGGAGCAGCAGACGCTGGGCCCTGGCTTTCATGCCAAGGACAAGGCTCATCGCTCGAAGAAAATCTACACAAGAAAGAACAAACACAAGGGGGAGGAAATTAACAATTAACAGTTAACAATTAACAGTTGTCGGCTCGAACAAAATCTTTCCATACGCTTCTCTCGGACGTGACCGAAGGGAACAAGGTATCGTCCGTTAACTCCCGATAACTCCCATTAACTCCCGATAACTCCCATTAATTATAGTTCAATGGAAACGAAGAATCTAACCATATTACCAAAGCAGATGATGCGCTACGAGGGTATGACTCCAGCGCAACTTTTGTCTGCTATCCTGTTATGCAACAACGAGAGTAAGGTGGTGCTGTGGTACCTCCTCTCGGTTCGCTTCGTGGAGAGTTTGCAACAATGTTATAATCAATGCACTCCAGAAACAAAGATTGATGAATTCAAGACTTTCGGCGACTACCTCACCGACTTCTACATCTACCTCTATGAAGGTCATCCCGATTATGTGACAGGAGCTACCCAGTACCATTATTTGAAGACCATCACCGACAACACGAAGGTCGATGCTTGGATGCAACGTAGTTTCAAGCAGTTCATCGGCAACGAGCGACGTGCATTGGTGAAACTTGCCGAGGCCCTGCCTGCCTATCTGCTGGAGCAAAAGTACCAACACTTGAATGAGCCGCGGATTGAGCTGACGCGCATCGCCTTCAGCTTGGCTTGGTTCAACCAGTTTGAGTCGGAGCTCAATCGCTATATCTTCTTCCGAAGTATGAAGAAAAAGGTGACCAAGTCATTCAATCGTCGTGAGGAGTTAAGCGATGAGGAGACAGCCCGGGCGCTGGGTATGAATTATGCGACCTATCGTTCGCAGTCCAGTCGATGCTGCAAGGAGGTGCAGCGACTGATGACAGAGATGAAGAAAGAGGACTTTGCCAAGCTCGATGCGAACAGCCTCCTGCTCGTCGATCGTATCTGCAACATCGATGAGAACACGCTCGATTCGATTGTTGATAGTCTGGTGACTGGAGCCGAGCGCCAACTGCCGCAGTATAGCGATTTGTTGGAGGCAAGGTTGCGGAAGGAGCATGGCCCTGTCTTCCAATCGATTGTACTACCGGAATCGAGCTTGGATATGGATTTCGATATATTGGAAAAACGCAAGGCAAGCGTTTCGTCCGAAGCGGAATCTGCTTCAAGCAGACCAGATGCTTCTCCAGGTTCGTCTTTGGGAAGAATTTTCGAAAAGCTCAAGCCGAGCAAAAAGGTTTCTCGAGCTTCGGTGGAACGTCCTCAGAAGCCCAAGAGAACCTTCGTCGAGACCTTTGTCGACAATTTCAAGTCGTTCCTTTCAGTTTGACAAAAATAACGGGAGTCGCCCAGTTGGGTGCTCCCGTTATCGTTCCTCCATTCCTCTTCGTCAACCAAGTCCTTAGGCATTGTCGTCATCGTCGGCGAAGAAGTTGTCCGAGTCAGCCAGATTGCGGCGCTGTTCCTGCGCCTCCTTCGACGAAGGGGCATAGCAGTGGCTTATGCAGCTCAAAGCTTCCATGAAACGACCCCGCGAACGACGTTCCTTTGCGAACATTCGACGAGTGCCAGCTTCGTCCTGGACAAAGTTCATGGCATTCTTGATATTCATGGTCTTGGCCACTTCGATGGCATCCTGATTGGCTCCGATGTAGGTGAAGAGCCAGCCTTTGGACTTCATTTCTTCGACGATGCGACTGATATCCTTGCTCGAGAACTCATGCGAGTCGTTCTCGTAGCCGTCGGTGATGATTGTAACGAGCACGGAGTCGGTTTCTGCGACATTCTTCTTCAGATGATTGACGGAGAGACCGATGGCATCGTAGAGTGGGGTGCAGGTGCCGGGATTGTAATCCTTGGGCTCCAGGTCCTTGACGTTAGCGATGGGTTCGCAGTCGCGGACGAACTTGATGGAACCCGTCTGGAAGGGCACGAAGGTGACATACTGCTCCTGTTCGGGATACTTCTCCTGTGCACGACGAATGGTCTGGAGGGTCTCGTTGACACCGGTGAGGGCCTGACGCTCGATGCAGCTCATTGAACCGCTCTCGTCGAGGATGATGAGGTTGAATACGCGAGTTTTCATTTTACTTGAGTTTTTAGAGTGAATATTATTGTTAGTTTTTTTGCTTTTCATAACTATGTAGCAGAAAAAATGAAAATGTTGCAAGAAAAATGATAATTTTTTTCAAAATAATTTGGAGTGATGGGAAGAAAAGGCTATTTTTGCAGCGTATTTTAAAAGATGAAATTTATAGAAAGTGCTGCAAGACTAAACTTTTAGACAAGCTAAAGGTCAAAATGCAGGATATACAAAGAGTTGAAGAATAACCGATAATATAAGGAAACCAGAAAAAGATACCATCAATGGCTAATTCCCCTAATACAAGTCTGGAGCTGCTCGAAAAGACGGCAGCAAGGGTGAGCGACCGACTGAAAACGATTGCCCACGATACCGATATTGCATGGAATGCCGAACTTGATGCACAGATGCATCTTCTGCTGAATCGTGCAGAGGAAGTGCACAGCAAGGCGTTTGTGGTGATTGTAGTGGGACCCGTGAAGTCCGGCAAATCGACTTTTGTTAATTCGCTGGCTCATGCGCATGTCAGCCCGACACACTTCCTGGAGTGTACGGTGCGCCCTTCGGTCATCTCGCAATGCAAGGCAGGGGAGGAGTGCAGCATCACGACATTTCGTCAGACTGAGCTCGATACTGAGGCCACGAAGGCCGACCACGTGGAGGCCATCATCGACTACATCAAGGGCTTGAGCTACGCCGACCTCTCGGGTCTTGAGGTGCGCCACTATCCGCTCAACGAGGAGAACCTCACCGAACACGTCGAGCAGCCGATAGATAACAAAGTTGTTCGCGTCACGACCGATAACGTGCTGACCAGCATCACAGCACCTGGTGGCGACTTCTTGGGTCAAGATATATTTCTGGTAGATATGCCGGGCTTCGATGGCTTGAATGCCAACCTCGAGGACAAGGCCTATCCCATCATCACCCATCGTGCCGACCTGGTCATCTTCATCCAGAGCTCCAATTCGGCCATTTCGAAGATTTCGAGCGACTTCTTTGACATATTGAAGGAGGGAAATGGTTCGGCTCCTGTATGCTTGATTCATAATTACTTCGAATCTGCCTATTGGCGCACACAAGAGGAACAGCAGCGGGCCATCCGAGGACAAATGGAAAAAGCAAAGGAGATTATTCGTCAACGCGGCTTCAACCTGCCCGACGCCAATTGTTTCTCGATCAACCTGGGCAAGGTGGCAGACAATCGCGAGGAGGCTTATGGCAAGGAGATACTTCCGGAATATCGTCCCGAATTGGAGGCTGCCACAGCTTCCTTCGGCGAGATAGAGAAGGAGCTCTATCAGCACATCATCAGCAGCCAGCATACGACACGTCTGAACAACTGCCTGGGCCGCATCCGGTACGAGAAGGAACTGCTCTGCCGGATGATTGATGAGCAGCTGAAACGGTTTGCCGAGGCACGCGAGAAATACCATCAGGCCGAGGAGGAGCTCGATGCAATCCGCGAAGACCGGCAGCTCGTCTATTCGCGTGCCGCGTTCCCCTTGCATTTTACTGCCGACGATGTGGCCAGCAGTCTCGACGGCATTTCCAATGTGACGATGAGTCAGCAGTTGACCATGGGCACCAAATACAATGGCGCAACTGCCCGAGGCATCGTCACGTCGATGCTGGGAATGTTCGCCCAGACCATCCGGACCTACGTCGATAGCCATGTTTCGATGTCGGACTATATGGCTAAGATCAATGCTATGACCGAGAGCCGTTATCTGGAGATCCGCAATGCGTTGGATCGTGTGGGCGGAATCCAGATCAAACCATTGACAGGTTTCAAGGACGAGGAACTGAAGCCCATTGATTTGAGTTCAGTCACAAAGGCATATAACGTGGAGCAGAAGATTGGCGACACCTACCTCATCGACCGATATAATTACGAACGTATGCGCAGCATGATGAATGAAGCAAAGATGACCATCATTGGCGTGTCGCAACCTTCTGAGCCAGGCATCTATCGCGGTGGCTATCTGCAAACGACGATCTTGCCTCGCGTACAAGAGGACGTGGAACAATGCCTCCAGGACATCATCCGCAAACGCAGCGAGGCCTATTCGAAGTTGCTGGAAGAGAAACGCAGCGAAGTGCTCGCCAGCATCATTCCCGACTTCGATCAGGTGGATGCCCGCATCACGGCACTCAAGATGCTCAAGACGAAATTGGAGGGAATACAATTTACGTAATATTTTAGGATAATTAGGGATATTTGGGGATTTTAAGGGAAATTTAGGGACGATACATTCGCCTAGTTGGGAATGGGGTCCAAGAAAACATACGTCCCTTCATATCCTTTAAAATCCCTTATAATCCCTTATAATCTTTGATATAATATGAAGCGAAACATCATCCTTACTTTGATAATCATCCTGGGCATCATCGTGCTGATGTTCATCGGTGACGTGATTACCATCGGCGAGAAGCTGACGAGGGTCACCCACCTGTGGTGGATGGAATATGCGTTCTATGCACTTATCCTGCTGGCATTCTGCTGGCTCGTGATACGTCCTATCGTCAAGTTGCATCGCACA
>JAEEUA010000100.1 GCA_016286775.1 Bacteroidales bacterium | reverse complement strand
AGGGTATCGGCACAGGTATGATTTCGACCTGCATCCCTATGCTCACCATTTCGATTGCCATCTGCCTGAGTTACCTTTGCGCCAATGGCTTTGACTTCAGCATGAGTGCAGGCAGCATCCAGCTGGGTCTCTACGGCATCGGCATCGCAGCTGTCGGCATGCTTTCGACGCTCGGCATCACCCTCGCTACCGACGCTTACGGTCCTATTGCCGACAATGCCGGTGGTAATGCCGAGATGAGCGAACTGGGAGAGGAGGTACGTCATCGCACCGATGCTCTCGACGCACTAGGCAACACTACAGCTGCTACGGGCAAGGGCTTCGCCATCGGTTCGGCAGCGCTTACCGCACTTGCACTTCTGGCTTCGTATATTGAAGAGGTGAAGATTGCCATGGATCGTGTGGGGAAGACCATGACCGACGTTGCCGGCAATACCATCGAGGCAGGCAAGGCAAATATCCCCGACTTCATGAACTACTTCCAGGTGAACCTGATGAACCCGAAGGTGCTCGTCGGCATCTTCATCGGTGCTATGGCAGCGTTCCTGTTCTGTGGTCTTACTATGGGTGCAGTAGGACGTGCAGCCGGCAAGATGGTCGAGGAGGTTCGTCGCCAGTTCCGTGAGATCAAGGGCATCCTCGAAGGTAAGGGCACACCTGACTATGGCCGTTGCGTGGAGATTTCGACCCTCGCAGCACAGCACGAGATGATCGTTCCAGCCCTGCTCGCCATCATCATCCCCATCCTCGTAGGTCTGTTCCTCGGTGTGGCTGGTGTACTTGGCCTGCTTGTCGGAGGTCTTTCGTCGGGCTTCACACTTGCCGTGTTCATGTCGAATGCAGGTGGTGCGTGGGACAATGCCAAAAAGTATGTCGAGGAAGGCAACTTCGGCGGCAAGGGTTCGGCATGCCACAAGGCTACCATCGTGGGTGACACCGTAGGCGATCCGTTCAAGGATACTTCCGGTCCTTCGCTCAACATCCTCATCAAGCTGATGTCGATGGTCAGCATCGTGATGGCAGGTCTCACCATCGCATTCCTCTAATACCCTTTTTCGAAACGAATTGTTTTATCTCTAATAGCAGCATGACCATTCTTGGCATAGATTGGTCATGCTGTTATCGTTGGATGACCAATCTTGGCCATGATTGGTCATGTAGCGATTGTTGCAAGTATCGTGTCGCGCGACAGAATACTCTATCCGATCGTTTCATAACCAATCTTGGCACAAAATGGTCATACCTCTAATTCTTTCATGACCATTCTTGGCCAGAAATGGTCATGCAACTTTAGTCAGATAACCATTCCTGGCGCAGAATGGTCATGCGACAATCTCCACATGTCGAATCCGTAAATAAATTCTTTATGCCACGATAAAAGCATAACCAATCTTGGCTCGAATTGGTCATGCGTTGATTTTCTCATAACCATTTTTGGCCAGGATTGGTCATACTCTCGAAGAAGAATAACCATTCTTGGCCAAGAATGGTTATGCCACGATATTTTTAATAGGTTTAGCAGTTAGGGCATTTTATTTATCTTCAGGCAAGATTTCTTCTTGATTGTTTTCCTTCCTTCCTATTTTGTGGGTGAAGGTCACTCATTTTCCAAGTTGCTCCATCTTGCAATAATATTGTACTGCTTGTCCACAGGTCGTACAATTCAAAATTTTTTAAGCTCGTCAATCATAGCAGGTCGGTTCCTGTATTTGATACGGAACTCTGCGACAAGCCTTTTAACCAGTTCGGCTCCTGGAGGACAGCTCATGCTGAGTTTCGTTAGTTTGTCGGCCAGTTCCCGGTAATACTTGCGAGGACTTGGATTCCGGGCCATGTCGCGGAAAACTGGCTCCAACCTATGGACAAGAGCATGCTGCTGTTCGGGAGTGAAGTTTCTGGCATAACGGCTGATTCCGGAGAGAAGATCCGTGCGCGACTCTTTCTGCAGTTGGAACAAGTCGGCATACCATTTTTCCTCGTCGTAGATTTCTGCAAGATATGAGATGGCACTCTCACCGAAGTCCTGCTTTTTGATTAGAGCACGCAGTTCGTTGGGCCACACTTCGGGACTGATAAGTTTCTTCAGCTTGTGATAGTATGTCATTGTGCTGGAATTATGTTCCAAAAAGAGCTTAGTGGTCTGCTTAATGATACTGGGGATGTCGTCCATCTGCTCCAACAATGCCAGTTTTCGGCATTCAAGATTATAAATGATGCCGTCGTATTGCTTGTGAATGGTAAGACCTTCGTCAATCACCTTTAGCGCATCGGATAATCTGCGGTGGTCAACCAACCAATCGATATACTTCTCGCTAAGGTTGCTCAGTTCGCGGTTCTTTTCGAAGAAAGCCACAGCCTCGTTCTCCCTTCCCAACTGGATGAGGTAATCCCAAAGATCTCTCGCAGCAGATTCTCGTGCATAATCCCCGTTGGCTTTTTCGTATTTCTCTCGACGCAGCGCGATTCGGTCATCGTCGGAGAGCAACACATTACGTGTCTCATCGATGAAGCCGGAAATGTCGATATCGTCAAAGGCGCTGCAATGAGCCAGTTCCTCTAACTTTTCGCAGATGTCGAGTTTCTTCGGGGTGCCTATCTTATCGTTTTCTAACACGCTGCGGATAAGGTTGAACGTATCGTCGGCATGAAGGTCCTCGTAATCCACTTCCACTTCGTATTCCCATTCTTGATCGTAGCATTCGCCCCCACGATCTAGTAACAGGATTGCCATATCAACTGCCAGTTCAGCACTCTCGTTTTCGACTAGTATCTCGAGTTGGCGATTGATGCGCTGAATGTCGCGACCTACCAGATTCCAATCCAATAGGTCAGGCTCCCAGCTCTGGTAGCGATTATAGGAGGGATTTTTATGGTAGTGACTGAAGCATTTTGCTATCTCTTTCGTCAATTCTGCCTTTGAAGGAAGGTTGTCTTTGGAAGGCAGTTGCTTTTTAAACCGCTTCTTCAGCTTTTCTGCAAAAGTTTCGTTCACGTTGGCGTATGCCTTTGCAAAAAGAAAGATTTCGTGTTCGTCAATCTGTTCAAACAGATTGTCTATGGTCTTATCATTTTTCATTTTAGTAGATACTTAGTATCATCTATAATATTTGTGTATTATAGTGCAAAGGTACGATTTTTTTTACATAATTCAAAGGAAAAACGCAGGAATCGTATAATAATTGTGAGTTTCGAACGAATAATGCCCTATTCATTCCGTTTATCCTTTCTATTTTCATCCGAAAAACGAAAAGTGGCTAACCTCACGGTCGGCCACCCTCCATACAGCGTTTTACTTATGTCTTGATTTCTTATCTGGTGCAAAGATAGAGGATTTTGCCGAGATAAGCGATCGGATGACAATGTTGTTGGGGAAAATTATGTTTTCTTGATTCGTCGAGCGACAACGTTGGATTATGATGTGGACAAAAAAGCATCCTGTCGAGCAAAAGCTGAGCAGGATGCTTTTTGTGTTGATAGTATTATTTTGTTATTTCATTATGACCCCTTGACTACAGATTACGATACCTTGGTAATTGGATGTCACTTTTTGGCCGAAGAGATTGTAGAGGGCTGTGGAACGAAAGGAAGGCGTGTCGGCATGAATCGTTTGGATGCCAGTGACGGCATTGGAGGGAATGCCGAGGCCGCCCATCTCGTTGGCGACACGTACCGAGTAAGTGCCGGCAGCGTCACCTTCGGGCAGGGTGTAGGTGAGACCAGTGGTGAAGGCGACTGGATGGCCATCCTTGCAAACGACGAAGCCGATGGCTGGTTCGGGACATGCCCAAGTGAGTGTGCGGTCGGTGAGCACTACTTCGACGTTGAGTTGTTCGGTGTAATCTTGTGGATCCCAGTTGGGGAACACCTTGTCGAGCGTGTATTCGGCAGCCTGCTCTTCGGTGATGACACATGGGTCGGAGTTGGCAGCGGCATTGCATGCGCTGATGGAGCGTGAACTGAGGTCGAGCGGATTGCCATCGGCATCACGCGAGTCGAACTCATGGAAACGAACAACGAGACCTGACGACATCGAGCCCCAACCTGCGGCATTGGGCAGAGAGCGCATCGTGGTGTGAAGGTAAGTGCTGGCTGGAGAGTCACCCCATGGACGTCCCAGACGATACCCTTCGGCGCCTTCGATGGTGCACTCATTGAAGACGATGCCCTTGTAACCAGTCTGCGTGTTGGGTGCAGTGATGACGGCTCCTGAACTAATGGGACGCAAGGTGCAATGCTCGAAGAACATTGTGCCGTCGCCATAGATGAAATCGACTTCGCCGGCAATGTCGCAATCCTCGAAGTAAGCGGTAGCATCTGCCTTGTTGAGATAATAGGTGTCCTGCACGCCCTGGAGACGCACATTCTTGTAGATGGCCTGTTTGGCACGCTGGCGAAGAGCCAATGCCTGTCCTTTGGACTTGCCGGTATCCCAGTCACGAGCCTGACGTATGGTCAGATCCTGCATATAGACGCCGTTCTGATTCTGGTCGATGAAGAGCACGGGCGTCTCGTCCTGATACTTCGTTACTGTGCCGGGATTGTTTAGGAGCAGCACCCCTTCCATGCTTTCGCCAATGAGGGAAGTGTTCTTCACGACTTTGGTGAGAGCCTTGGTGCCGAAGTCGTAGGTACCATCGAAGAGGAAGATGCGATAGCGTTCGTCGAGGTTCGGACGCTTGGCTGCTGCATCAAGGGCAACGAGCAATTCGTCGATGGAACGTACAGCGGCATCGTATGGTGCACAGTTCTCGAATATTTCGTCGTAAGCGCTATATGCCTTGAAGTTGGCAAAGAAATAGGCATCGGAAGTCACTGTGTGTTCGAAGGATGGGTCTTTGCTGACAAGGATTTCGTCCTCATCGGTCCATCCAACGAAGTTGTAGCCAGAGTTTGCTTTGGCTGTGAGTGTGACGACAGTCCCTTCGCGATAAACACCACCTGCAGGAGTGAGCGTAACTGTGCCACCTTCGGCAGGAAGGGCTTCAGCATCGACTCTATATTGTTCGGCGGAGGAACTGCCGCTCCAATCGCCACTGATGGTGACTTGATTGAAGCCCACCTGCTTGGTGTTGCCGAGGCTATAGATGTAGATGCGGAGAGCAAAGGGGGCTGAGGGGTTTGAAGGGTTTGAGGGGTTCGAGAGGTTTGAGGGGTTTGAGAGGTCGTGGGAGATGGAGGTTACGGCAGTGTTGTCGCGTTCGGGGACGAGTCCTTCGTCGAGAAGCACTTCCTCGTCACCATAGACGGCATAGATGTCGAGTTTGCCACCATCGGTTCCGAAGCGCATGGCATTGAGGCTGACTGCCGTGGGGGTGAAGCTGACACCAGTAGCGGGGACGACGCGGAATTCTACCACATAGTTCGGGTCGGGAGCAGAGATCTGTTCGGCGGGCTGGAAGGCTACCCAACTTGCTTTGATCACCTTGTCGGTCTTGGACATATAACTGAGGTAATCTTCGTTGTAGGAGGCAGTGGCTGAGGCGAAAGCGAGGGCAGAGTCTTCGTCGCTGAAGTTGCCTGCTGCCACATAGGCTCCTGTGTTCCAAGGCCACGTGATGGTGACGCTACCCGATTGGGCATGGGTCGGTTCTACGTAGGGGAATAGGACAGCAATGGAGCGAAGTGCAACATTGGTGGGTACAGTAATGAAGGCGAGGGTGGAGTCGGGGCTTACGCTGTTTTCGACCTCGGTGTCGTTAACAAAGGCTTTTGCCCCTGGACGAAAGGGCAAGGTAATGCGAAGGCCGGAATATTCTACATAGGAGTCGATGCGGATGCCTTCGACCTCGTTCTGATTGACATAGATGCCTTCGTCCTCGGCATTGAGCACCGGGGCTACGGGCAGGGTGAAGTCCCAAGTCCAGCGAGTGTCGTGACGACGGTCATCAATCGAGATGGTGTTATTCTGGAAGACGGGGGAGAAGGTCATATCTTCGACAAGAGTGACGACATCACCGATGTGGTAGATTTTGCCCTGGCATGTCCAACCGATCAGCGTGTATCCATCGAGGAAGAGGGAGGTGTTCTGAGGAATGGTGTACTGCGAGGCAAAAGGGAGGGTGCCGCCTTGGGGCGCTTCGCCATCAGCGCTGCCAGTGGTGAAGGAGTAGGACACTTCGTCGGTAACGTCATGACCTGGCGTGATGGCGTAGTCGGAGGTTTCGTAGCGCGACTTTTGCAGTGTGCCATCGGCGATGCCGTTGAGGTAGTTTTCGACGTTGGTGTAACCATTGGCTGCAAGGGTTGCCCCATCGGCGGGGTCATTCTTGTCGAAGCCCATCTCGTCTTCATAAGCATTAGGCATACCGTCGCAGTCAGCATCGACGATGTAGCGATCGCCTTCTCGCATACCGAGGAAGGGGAAGTTGGTGTAGGTGACGCCATCGACGACATAGGTGTCATGTTCGGACAACTGGATGTCATCGGGAGCATCGATGATGCCTTTCTCGTTGGGAATGGAAGCACCAGCATATTGTGGATCGATGCGGCCTGCTGCTTCATCGAGAAGTCGCTGATCGACTTCGTCATATCTTGGCAAGGAGGCACCCGCCTGATTGATTACCTTCTGGAAGGCATCGTCAGCGCTTTCATATTCGAGTCCACTTAAGGCATAAGGAATTTCGGTGAGGGTATAGGTGGTGAAGTTGGAACCCGTAAGATTGATACCTCGGCTGGCACTTCCTGCTTCAGCGCCATAGTAGTTGTCGGCATTAACCTTGTTGAGTTCGGTTTCGCTCCATACGTTGCTGTTCTGGGGAGCCCAGCGACTGTTCACTTCGAACTTGTTGCCGCTGAGGTACCACTGTCCGTAGGGAGTGGAGGGAGCACACCAGTAGCGACTGCCCGAAGTGTTGCGCTGTGTGGCAGGACCTGGGCGATAGTAGTTGCTGATGAGATATACGCGGTTATACCCAGGGTCGTCCTTTGTCCAGGCTGCTGCTTCGACTGTGTTTTTGTCGTATTCGCCACCATACTGGTTGCCAGCGCCGCTCCAGTTGAAGACGACGTTGTTGGCAAACTCGGAATCCACCTGATAGTCGTGTTCGCCTTTTGTCCTCGATGGTGAGCGCACACCATTGAAACGCGGGGCACGTGAATGACTGTTGGTGATGAGCGTGTGGTGCATGGTGCTGTGCTCGCCGCCCCATTGGGTGGCATAGGCACGAGCGCCCTTGGAGTTCTTGGAATTGTAAAGGCCTTCGCCGATGATACACCATTGGACGGTGGTGGAGTCGCTATCGTAGGCGGTGAGGCATTCCTCCATGCTCCACGTCATGGAGCAATGGTCGAGAATGACGCCCTCGCAGTTCTCCATGTCGAGGCCCGTCATTGACTTGTTGGGGATGTCGCCGGCACGGAAACGCAAGTGTCGGATGATGATGTTGTCGTTGTTGATGTACATGTTGTAACCGGTGAGGCAGATGCCGCCGCCTGGTGCCGATTGACCAAGAATGGAAACGTTGGGGAAGCGGAAACGCAACTTCGACTGAAGGTAGATGGTGCCTGATGTGTTGAAGAGGATGATGCGGGGACGACCGCCATTCTCGTGGTTGATTGCCCAACGGAGTGTGCCTTCGACGAGGTTGTTGTCGGAGCAGTCATCGTTGCGCGTGACGTAGCATACTTCGCCTCCGCGACCACCAGTGACGAAGCGTCCGTAGCCCTCAGCGCCCGGGAAGGCGAGTTGGCGTTCAGCACGGGCTTGCGTAGATGTCATGCACAGCATGGTGCAAAGGGCGAGCAAAGTTAGCAGGATCTTTTTCATAGGGATGTGTGTTGTTATTGTTTGCTTGTGTGGGTTCTTTGGCGCAAAGATAGGGATTATTTTGATAGGATGCAAGTTTTTGGGGAAAATATTTTTTTGCAGCCATAGATGGCTGCTGCATAGACATAAAAAACGAGAAGGCAGGGCGACAAGGAAGGAGACATAAAAAACGAGCCGGCATCGTGCCGGCTCGCTATAAAATAGGAATAGGAAGTGCTTACTTGATGTACTGGAGCTTGCCGTCGCGGATGATGAGACCCTGGGCGTTGTGGATGCGCTGGCCGTAGATGTTGAAGGCGCGGGTGTCGGCCTTTTCGATAGCAATCTGCTCGATGCCAACGAGTGGGGTGTTGTCGGTGATCTTGGTGATGACAACCTTCTCGATGAACATGCCGTTGTAAACCTGGAAGACGATGTAGCCCATGCCTTCAAGTGCATTGCCCTCACCGTCGGTGCCAGCAGCTTCCTTCACGTTGATGATTTCGCCCGAAGGAATGGCAGTGGTGTTGCCCTGGAGAGCCTCGGTGCTTTCGCCAAGGTAAGCTACGGTAGCAGCTTCAGCGCCGGTAGCATACTTGATCTGCTGCTTCTCGGCATCTTCGATAGCCTCGGCATTGTAGAAGATCTTTACCTGGTCATCGTTGTCAAGACCATCGATAGCCCACTGGGTATCGCGCTTTACCTGGATGCCCTTCTGGCTCCAGTTCTGGACGATACGGTCCTGACGGCCAAAGACGTGGCACTCGTCGGGAAGACCTACGAGCTGCGACTTCTCATCAGCAGAGTAGCCCTTGAAGTCGTTGCGGTTCTTGTTGGGATTCTCTTCCGACTCATAGACATAGATATAGCCGGAATTGCCCTGATTACGGTTCAAGTTAGAGAATTCGAGGGTCGAACCAGCCTTCTTGAGGTCATAAACGAAGGTAGTCTCATCGGGGTTGGTGATGGTGACCTTCGAGATGGAAGTCTCCTTGAAAACGAAGAAGGAAACATAGCCATCAAGACCAGTCTTGCCATTGTCGTAAGCTGTGGTGTCAACGGTGATGGTAGCGCCGGAAGCATAGGTCGAAACGCCGCCTTCGAGCACGGTGCCCTCTACGGAGCACTGAGTCTTGGAACTTTCGGAGTTGTCATAGCGGAGAGCCTGTTCACCTTCGACTTCGGAAGTGGTGGTGTATTCGACAACGACCTTGCTGCCCACTACAAGTCCATCAACGACAAAGTTGCGAGCCTGGCCGAAATAGAGGCCATCGGTAGTGAGGTTCTGAACGAGGCGTGGGTTGCGTACCCACACGTGGCACTCATCGGGGAGTCCGACAGCCTTTGAGTTGTCATTGACTTCGTAGCCCTTGTAGTCCTGGCGTTTGCTGTCGAGCTTCTCGGCGTTCTCATAGGAATAGAATGCCCAGCTGCAGTTGAGGTTGGCCAGCTCGAGGGGTGCACCTGCGGTTACGAAATCGTAGGTGAGGACGGTATCGACGATGATGTACTCGTTTTCACCTTCCTGTGCAAATGCTGCAGCGCCAAAGAGGCATGCAGCGGCAAGAGTAAAGAACTTCTTCATGTTGATTGAATTAGTGGTGATTTATAATGTTGGTTATTCTCGTGTGCAGTGTTCGTGCTGTTAGACGGTGCAAAGATAGGTATTATTTTGATAGGATGCAAATTTTTTTGGAATTTTTTGGGGTGGCAGCCATAGATGGCTGCGACAATGACACGAAACGGGGCGATTTGGCTGCGACAAAGATGATGGGATATGGCGACAAAGACGAGGAAACATACAAAAACGAGCCGGCTTGGGACCGGCTCGTAATATGAAAGGGAAATAGATGTGCTACTTGACGTATTGAACCTTGCCATCGCGGATGATGAGGCCTTGTGCCTTCTCGATGGGCTGACCATTGAGGTTGTAAGCGCGGTTGGTGCCGATGGTCTCAGCGTCAATCTGCTCAATGCCTACAATTGGAGTTGGATCAATATACTCTACTGCCCAGCGAGGATCGCCGGCCTGTACCTTGGCTGCATAGCTGCTCTCGTATGGAGCGAAGAACTCCTTGAGTGCCTCAGGATTGGTGAGGTCGAGAGCAGGAAGCTCAGTGTACTGGATATCCATCGAATCGAGCACAGCGAACTTGGTGGCGTCAGTGCCATCCACCTCATTGATTCCGCCCTGGATGCAGTTGGTGCTGTCGGTGACATAGTTGCACGAGCCACCGATAGCCTTCTGCAGACGATAGGTGTTGACGAAGATGTTCTGTGTCCACTCGGCGGTGACGCACTTGTTGTTCACGTAGTTGTTGGCGAAGTTCTGGTTGGATGGACTGTTGACGAAGGTGTTGTTCTTCATGTTCCAGGTCATGGCCTGATCTTCGGTACCCCAAACCTTGCTGCCTGTAGCATTGGAAGCGTTCGAGAAGCGGAGGAAGTAGTAGTTGGTGGTCTCGTTGGTGTTGTAGAAGGTCGAGTTGTTGATTTCGATGTCCTTAATGCTGTTGGCACCATTGTCCCAACGGATGATGGCTTTGCCTTCGGCATTGTTGTTCTGGATGATGGACCTGGAGATGAGGAGTGTACGGAGAGCCCAAGGCTTTGTGCCACCGTCGATGAGCGAAACGGGCAGGTTGGCAAAGTTGGAATTCAAAACACTGAGGATAGTGCCTTCGTAAACCTTCTGGTTAGCACCCTCGTACTTGAATGTGCCAACAACCGTCTCGGTGCCGTCTTCAGCAGTTTCGGTTGTCTCGCTATAGGTGTAGAGCGACTCGTCGGGCTCTTCAGACATCGCAATAGGAGCAACAGTGGAAGCTGCGCAGTCGAAGTTGGCATCGGAAATGACAAGACCGGTCTGGGCAGTGATTTGTCCGGTAGCATCGGTTATTACGGTAGCATTATTACCGAAGATGACAAGATTCTTTCCGCCCAACGGAGCCTCTCCGTTCAGGGTATAAGTCTTTCCTTCAACGAGTTCAACGGTGTAGATGCCAGTGCCTTCCACTTCCGTTGCATTTGCGATGGCGATGTTGAGAGTACCCTTGCCAGCCTCCTGTGCTTCGGCAGTAGTCTCGTCCTGGAGAGTAACAGCGGAGATCATGATGTCCTTGTTGACCTCTGGAGCACCTTCAACCCAGATTTCGTACTTCTCGGTTGGATCGAGTTCAACGGTAACGCAGTCAGATGCAGTGCCCTTGCCGTAGATGGTGCCAGGCTCAGTCTGTGCAACGATATTCTTGGTGCTGTTGAATGGTTTGGCAGTTACAAGAACGTAGTTGCCATCCTCAGCGCTGCCGCTGGCAGAACCAACAGCATAGACAGTGAACTTCTTGGTATCCTTTACGAAGAACTTCATGAACTTGCCCCACTGTGCAGAAATGACAGGAGAGATAACCGATCCGTCAGCGCCAGTTACTTGAATCCATTCGCCGCGTTCGCCGGTCTCAGGATTGAGGTCGGTCCAACGGTTGGAGTTCTGAACTTCAGCGGAGCCGTCATCGAGGGTCGATGTTGGGTTGACATATTCGATCCAGTCGAGAGCAATGGCCGTCTTATCAGAAACGGTGCCGTCGTCGGCAGTCTTTGGCTTGGTGGTCAACATGTCAGGACCCTTGACGGTCTCCCAGAATGCAAAGTTGGGAACTTCGGGAGCCTTTGGTGCGAAGCCAGGAGCCTCAGATGCGCCGAAGATCTGGAAGCCTGCGAGCATGATGTCCTTGTTGACGGTTTCGTCACCCTTCACCGTGATCTGATAAACCTTTTCGGGGTTGAGGGCGATGTTGACGGTGTCGGAAGCGGTGCCCTTGCCATAGATGCCACCAGGAGTAGAGTTGGCTTCGATGATGTCGCCATCCTCAGAGAGGGCAACAACGCGGAGGCAGTTTCCGTCTTCAGCCGAACCACCGGCAGAACCTACGCCGAGGAATGATATCTTGGCAGTTTCCTTTACATAGAATACCATGTACTTGCCCCACTGAGCGGAGAGGACAGGAGAGTTGACAGAGCCATTGTTGCCGGTAACCTGGATCCAGTTGTTACCCTCACCGACGTTGTAATCCTCGTAGTTGGGGTCGAAGTTGGTCCAGCGGTTGGCGGTCTGAACCTCAGCCTTGCCATTGTCAAGGGTAGATGTTGGGTTGATGTAATCTACCCAGTCGTACTTCTCAGAGATGCCGTTCTTGGTGCTAACATTGCCTTCAGCATCGGTCTTTGGGAAGCCGCCCTGCACGAGGTCGGGACCAAGCACTACTTCGAAAGCCTTGCCCTCGGTGTAACGTGGAGCATGGGCAACGGAAGCGTCGAACGAAGCTGCCTCGTAGTTGATGGTGACACTCTTTACATAGCT
>JAEEUA010000322.1 GCA_016286775.1 Bacteroidales bacterium | reverse complement strand
CCAGATGTCCTTCACGGCACCTACGGCCTTGGCCTGTACCATAATGTTACCAAGTGCGGTACCTTCCTGCGGACCAGCCAGCACCGTCACGCCCGTAGCATTGGCCGTGAACTGGTTCAAGTATTTATTCAGCGAACCGCCACCAATGATATGGAGCACTTCGATGGGGAACGATGCCATCTCCACGAGATAGCCGAACACCTGCTTGTAGCGCAGGGCCAGCGAATCGAAGATGCAACGGCAAATCTCAGCAGGCGTCTCGGGCACATACTGGTCGGTATCCTTACAATACTGACGGATAGCCTCAATCATCGAAGCAGGATTGGCAAAAAGTGCATCGTCGGGATTGATGAGCGAGCGGAAAGCCTCCACCTGCATGGCCGAACCCTGCAGTTCGGGATGCGACAACTGCTGCACTTCCTCGGGCCATTCCTTGCGGCAACGCTCATAGAGCCACATACCGCAGATGTTCTTCAGGAAACGGGTGGTTCCCTCAATTCCGCCTTCGTTGGTGAAGTTGCGCTCATACGAAAGTTCATTGATGATAGCATCCTTGGTCTCGATGCCCATCAGCGACCAGGTGCCGCTGGAGAGATAGGCGAACTTCTCGTCCTTTGCAGGCACGGCAGCCACGGCCGAAGCCGTATCGTGACCTCCCACGGCATAGACGGGGATGGCGCCCAAGCCTGTCATCTGCTGCACTTCGTCGGTCAAAGTGCCGATCATCGTGCCGGGATTCACCATCTTGCCGAACTTACCGCGACTGAGTCCCAACGAATGCAACAGCCGTTCGTCGAGCAGCTTGGTGCGTGGGTCAAGGAGTTCCGAGGTAGAGGCGATGGTATATTCGCATACTTCGTTGCCGGTCAGCATCCACGAAAGGGCATCGGGAACGAAGAGTATCTTCTGGGCATGTTCCAGCGCTGAGTTCTGCTCGCGGCGCATCGCATAGAGCTGGAAGATGGAATTGAAGTTCATCAGCTGGATACCCGTCACGTCATAGACCTCTCGGCGCGAGATGACATGCTTCAGGTAGTCATCCATCGCATCGAAGGTGATGGGGTCGCGATACGCGCGCGGATTCCTTAATATAGCTCCGTCCTCACCAATGAAGACAAAGTCGACACCCCACGTGTCGATACCTATCGAGGTGATTTCCAGTCCCCGGCGGGCCACTTCCTTCAGGCCGCGGATGACTTCAAAATAAAGAGCATAGATATCCCAGTAGAAATGACCGCCCTGCTCAATGAGATTGTTGGGGAAGCGCGTCACCTCCTCCAGCAGGATCTTGTCATCCTTCAGACTTCCGATAATGGTTCTTCCGCTTGTGGCTCCCAGGTCCACCGCAAAGAAATACTTGTTAGTGTCCATCTTTTTTGTTTGCTTTGTAGTTTGAATGCTGCAAAATTAGGGAAAAAACGAAAATCCCACCACAACAATTTGATTTTTGAACTGCAATTTTTGAAACTGGAATCGTTTACGCAAAATAATTCTTAATTCTTAATTCTTAATTCTCAATTTTTATTTACCTTTGCCCCGAAAATCAAATATACTAAAATCTATATTCAAAAAATGTCCACATTAACATTAGTAATCATCATCGTTTTCGTGGTCGGCTATATCTGCATCGCCACGGAAAGTCTGTTAAAAATCAACAAGGCAGCCATTGCCCTGCTCATGTGCGTATTCTGCTGGACGCTGCTCATGATGGCCCCCGGATCATTCTATCCCGATGTGGCCCCCGACGGCCTTATCGGTCATATCAGCGAGGTCATTGAGCACCATCTCGGCGACGCTGCCGGAACGCTCTTCTTCCTCATGGGAGCCATGACCATTGTGGAAATCGTGGATTCCAACGGAGGTTTCAACTTCGTGCGCGATGCCCTCAAGACGCGCTCCAAGCGCAAACTGATGTGGCGCGTGGCCTTCATGACATTCTTTCTCTCGGCCATCCTCGACAACCTCACCACCTCGATTGTCATGATCATGGTGCTGCGCAAACTCGTACAGAGCCACAGCGAAAGGCTTATCTATGCGGCCCTGATTGTCATCGCAGCCAACTCCGGCGGTGCCTTCTCGCCCATCGGCGACGTCACCACCATCATGCTCTGGATCAAGGGCGTCATCACCACGCAGGGCGTGCTCACCGAAATCTTCATTCCGTCGCTCGTCTCGATGGTCATCCCGGCCTTTATCCTGCAGTATTCGCTCAATGGAAAGTTCGATAAAAGTCAGAACCTGCCGGCAGCCGATGTCAGTCAGTTCACCAAGGTGCAGCGCGACATTATCTTCTGGCTTGGCGTGGGCGGTCTCGTCTTTGTGCCTATCTTCAAGACCCTCACCCATCTGCCTCCGTTCCTGGGCATCCTGCTCGTGCTGGGC
>JAEEUA010000099.1 GCA_016286775.1 Bacteroidales bacterium | reverse complement strand
ATGACGCCATTGAGTTGCTCGGTGGCCTGAGCAATGCTGTAACCTACGCAAAGGGTGGCTTTCTCCTCGAGGGTCATTGCCTTGAGGACTTCATCTACGTTGTCGGCACTGAGCGTGAGCTGCTGTGCCGTCAGGGATTGGGAACAGATGAGCAGCATGGATGCTGCAAGAAATTGAATCTTCATGGTGGAAATGGTATTATTGGGAGTTATTAGGAGTTAGCGGGAGTTAACGGGAGTTAACGGACGATACCTTCGTCTTGTAGGAATTTAAGCCCAAGAATCATTTTAATAAAATTGTTTTCGATGATCGAAAAGCATGCTGCAAATATATGGTATTTTATCGAATTGTCCAACAAATCCACATTAAAATGTAACTTTTGCATAAAAAAAGTGCAGGATTTGCCGATTTCTGCTTTAATTTCGTGCAGTTTTCAATATTTCTACATTTTTTTCGTGCAAAGTCGTTATATATAATTTGGTGAAGTCGCAAAAAGGACGTATCTTTGCACACGGAAAATGGCAATGACATCACCGAAAAACCAACTAATCAGCGAACGATGAAAAAAGGAACGAGCATCATCAAATATGTGAAGGACAAACATCTGCGGACCGTCGGCAAAAGGGCCTTCCACCTGTGGCAGATAAGGCCTCACGAAGTGGCACCTCTTGCCGACACGCAATGCAAATGTGCGTGCTGCGGCACGGAGTTCGTGGGCAACTTCTGTCCGCGCTGCGGTCAGTCGGCATCGGTGAAACACTTCTCGCTGAAACAGGCCATCGACCTTTTCCTGGACGTCTGGGACGTGAACAACCGCAGTGTCTTCCGTACGATGCGCGACATGCTGTTGCGCCCGGGCTATATGATTCGCGACTACCTGAACGGCATGCAGGCGGGCTACTTCTCCCCTTTCAAGATGTTCTTCCTGCTCGCTACCCTCTCGCTGCTCGTCGAACATGGCTTTTTCTACTCGCCCGAAGCAGCAAGTGACAACACAGACATTGTGTCGGAGATGGAGGCTGCGGCCAAGGGAGTGAAAGAGTTGAGGGAGGAAAAGGACAGCATCGCTCTCACATCAGACAAAGTCGAAACAGTTTCGACTACGGATGAAGTCGCAACTGCTTCGACTACGGATGAGGAAGAGATAAATGCTGCCTCGAAAACAGAAAACGATAGTATTTCGGAAACAGAAAAAATCCACAAGAGACTGGATAGCAGTTCGAAAGACCCTAAAGTCCAAATGCTCCATAAAGTAGGCAAGATGATCAGCAAGTTCGCCGATGATAATCCTGCACTCTTCACGCTGATCCTGCTTGTGCTGTTTTCGCTGTCCTTGTTCGTATTTTTCCGCCATTGTCCACTCTACCCGAATCTGAGGTTCTCGGAGTTTGTGGCGGTGCTGATTTGCTCCTACAACACCTACACGCTCTTTATGATCATAGCAACCCTGCTCGACTCCACTATCATCAGGATCATTGCCTTATTGATGCTGCTGGTGTCGTTGCACCAGTTCTCGGGCTACTCCAAGCATCGCGTCTTTGGATATTTGATGATAACCTCTATCTTCTGGTTCATCCTGGCGGTCGTCATCATCGCCTCAGTTATCTACTTCCTGGCGATAAGGTAACAGGATGCCTTCGAAGGAAATCACTTATAGGTGATCTTCTGCACAATCTGACCGGGATCGACGATGGAGAGTGTGAGGATGTGTTCGCGCTGACGTGCCAGGGGGAAGGTGAGGACGTACTCCTTGCTGTTGGCAAGCACCTGGATGCTCCACGAGGTTCCCCATTCCTTGAACTTGTTTTCGCAAACCACTGTTTCGGCGCCATCCACACTGACGCCGATGCGATTGCTGACGTCATAGGAAACGGGCCACATCGGGAGGACCGAGATGCACACGGTAATCGAATCGGCCGAACCTGCAGGCAGGGGGATATCGATTGTGCCACGTGCTTCGGCGTCGAGGGGCTGTCCCATCTGGAGTGCCACCCAGTCGGTGCCCAATCCTTCGAGCAGACGGAAGGTGTCCTGTCCTTCAAGCCTGGATGCCAACGAATTCAAATCTATCTTGCCAGCAAACGAAGGATGCCACTGGTCGGCAGGCAGACGATAGGCGTCGGTGGGCACATTGGAGAGTTCGGGCATCTGCTGGTACCTGGCACAGAATCCCGGGGGGATTTCGGACATCATCTGGTCCCATTTGCTGTCGAGCAGCGTGTTGTACCACTGACGCAGGTGGTTGAGTTCGTAATAGGCTTCGGTGGCCTGCTGGGCATAGTGCGCCAGGCCTGTCTCGTGGTTGGCCTGGGCATAGAGGAACTTGCGGTTCATCTGATAGGCCGATTGCACGGCATAGCCCAGCATCTCGAAGAGGGCGGGACGCTGCTCCTCCTTCACGCTCTGGTCGATGCGATCGACGGCATAGCAGATGTCCTGGTATTCGACGAGACGTCGCTGTGCCGAACCGTCGGCAAACGAGAAGTCGCTGTCGTGCAGACGTTCACGTTCGGGGGTGTTCCACTCCCATTCGTAGCCCATGAATTCGGGTTTGCGGTCCCAAGCCAGACGATAATAGTGGTCGAGGATGAACTGGAAATCGTCGCGATACTGTTCGCCGAAGACGCCGGCCAGCCACTGGGCTTGGTAGCGATTGGCATTGTCGTAGCTGAAACGCGTGAAGTCGTAGGCCATGTCGAAGAACAGCTGCGTCTCGATCTCCATGGGCTTGATATCGCCCACGTTGAGGAGCCAATAGCGGTCGGCACCGGCCTCGTAGGCCTTGAGGAGTTCCTCGTACATCAGCATCGGAGCCGTGGAGGGGAGCCACAGGTAGTCGTGGGGCGTGCCGAGATAGCTGAGGTGGTAATAGACGCCGCTTCCTCCCTTGCGCCGACGTTCGTCGGCATTGCTCACACGTTTCATATAGCCGTAGTTATCGTCGGGCCAGATGAGGGTGATGTCGTCGGGCACACGAAGGCCGGCATCGTAGATGTCGAGTGTCTCCTTGTAGGGCACGAAGATTTGTGGAATGGTCGAAGCCTTCTTTCCCTTATATTTTTCGAGTATTTCGCGCTGTCGGGCAAAAACCTGCTCGAGGGTGCGTGCCCGGTCGCGTGGGTCGGTGCTGCCCTTCATCGCCTCGTCGTGGAGTCCGCGCATACCCATGGTGTAGATGTTGTCGTACTGTGCCGTCTCGCGGATGCGGTCATCGAGTTTGCGCAGGATGGTCTCGCTGTTGGTCTCGTAGTTCCATTCGCCATCGCGCTGCTTGTCCCATTCCCAGAGGGAGGCGTTGTTGAAGAGCAGGGGTTCGCAATGGCTGGTGGTGATCATGATGCCCCACTTGTCGGCCATCACCTGGCTCTCGGGGTGGCTGTAGAAGGCGCCAGTGATGCTGTGCATGGCAGGGGCCAGCATATTGCCCTTGAGGCGCAGGATTAGTTCGCAGACGCGGTCGTAGGTCTTGGGCCCGATATCGCCCAACTCCTTCTCGTAGTTGCGCGAAGCCCACGTGAACAGGCCCCAGTCCTCGTCGTTGATGAAGAGGCCGCGATAGCGGATGGTGGGCGAAGGGCTGAGAAAGTTCTCGACGTAATCACGAATGGGAATCTTGGCTTCGAGCACGGGGACGTCGGCAAACCAGTACCAGGGGCTCACGCCGATCTGTTCGCTGACGTGGAACACGCCGTAGGCCAGACCACGCGGATCGGAGCCGGTGATGCAGAGGTCGGTACCGCGTGTTTCGATGGCAAAGCGCTCCCATGCCCCACGCAGGGCCTTGGGGCTGCGTGCAGCCTGTTTGGTGGTGGCAAGGAGGATGTTCTCACCCCTGCCTTTGCGGGTAGCAACAGCGGGACGTACGCCCGAAACGCGTTCGATGTCATCGGCCAGCGTCTGCGCCATCTGACCAACGAGCGGCGCATCCTTGGGGTTATACACGATGGTTGCCTTGGTAAGGTTGATAGCCCGGGCGATTGGGGCGAGGGCGAGGAGGAGGAGGATGGAAAGGAGGGGTCTCATTGGGGTTATGAGGGGGTTATGCTGCAGCCAAGCTTGGCTGCGATTGAAACAAGTGGGGTTTGAGAGGTTCGAAGGTTATTCCTCCCTCTTGGGAGGATAGTCCTTCGGCGCGACGCCATAAAGGGCGTGGAAGGCGGTGGTGAAGTTGCTGACATTGGTGAAGCCCACCAGCTCGGCGATGCGGTTCACCTGGTGATTGCCTTGTTCGAGGAGGATGGCAGCCTGTCGGAGGCGGATGTTGCGGATGTAGTCGCGTGCCGTCTGGTTGGTCAGTTCCTTGAGCTTGCGGTTGAGGTGCACGCGGCTCATACCGACCTTGTCGGCGAGCATCTCGACGGTGAGTTCGGGATTGCCCAGGTTGTTGTTCACCTCGCGCATGATGCGTTCCATCAGCTGTTCGTCGGGTGTCTTCACGTGCAGTTCCTCGAGCTTGCTTTCCTCGATCTGCTTGCCAGCAAAATTGTTGTAGAGCCGTTCGCGGCCATGTATCAGGTTATAGACACGCGTGCGGAGCAGGTTTATGCTGACAGGCTTCACCAGGTACTCGTCGGCACCCGTGTCGAGGCCCGAGATCATCGCCTCCTCTTCGGTGTTGGCGGTGAGCAGGATGACGGGCAGATGGTTGAGGTTGATGTTCTGCCGGATCTTGCGGCAGAGTGCCTCGCCGTCCATCACGGGCATCATCACATCGGAGATTACCAGGTCGAACTTCACGTTCAAAAGCATCGAAAGCGCCTCCTTGCCGTTGTTGCAGCCTGCCACGTGGAAGTCGGCCGAAAGCTCATGCTTCAGATACTGCAGGATCTCCTCCTCGTCATCCACCACCAGGACATGGTACTTCGTCTTGGCGCGCGGGTTGTCCTCCAGGATCTGCGGGGCTGCGGGATTCTCCTCCTTCGCGACAGGGTCATCGGTTGTCGGCACGCTGGCAATCTCGCTGTCGGCCAGGTGCTTCCGGCCCAGGGGCAGTTCCACCCAGAATGTCGAGCCTGTGGGCGGCTCGGTGCTGCTCTCCATGCCCATGACGCCATGGTGCTTCTCGACGAGCGAACGGGTGAGCGAAAGGCCGATGCCCGAACCCTGTATCTTCGAACCGTCGGCATTCTTGCCCCGATAGAAGCGGTCGAAGATGCGTTCGCGTTCGCTCGCAGGCACACCCGGTCCGTTGTCGGTCACGGCAATCTTCACGCGGCTTTCGCTCGGACGCGAAAGGACAATCTGCACCTTGCCTCCCTTCGGCGTGTATTTGAGCGCATTCGAGACGAGGTTGATGATGATCTTGTCGAAATAGTCGGAATCCACCCACACGGGCAGCTGCGAAAGTCCTTCGTGCTGATAGGTCAGGTCGATGCGCTTGATGCGTGCCTGCTCCTGGAAGTCGGCGAAGACATTGCCCACGGTCTCGACGAGGTTGCATTCCTCGAAGTGCAGGTTGAGCACGCCCTTGTCCATGCGCCGCAGGTCGATCATCTGGTCCATGAGGCGCAGGATGCGGTTGGCATTGCGCTGGATGGTGCCGTAGGAGCTGCGGCGCGAAGAGTCGTCATCTTGTGCCAGCAGCTTCTTGACGGGACCCAGGATGAGCATCAGCGGGGTGCGTATCTCGTGCGTAAGGTCGATGAAGAGACGCGTCTGCGCATCGTGCACGGCCTCCATGTTTTCCGACAGCAGGCGCTCGTTCTTCTCGCGATAGTGCGAACGCACGGTCATGAAGACCAGCACCGAAATCAGCGCCAGCAGCAGCAGCGAGAGCAACATGAACCACCAGGTCTCGTACCAGTGGGGACGAATGACGATGCGAAGCGACTTGACGGTCGAATCGCGCTGGTTGTTCACCGCACGCACGGCAAAGAGGTTGGTGCCTGTCGGCATGTTCGAGAACGACACGGAGTGGACACCCACGGGCAGGCGCTGCCAGGGCTGGTCGTTCAGCCGATATTCGAACTGCATCGTCAGGGGGCTGTTGAGCTCCTCGGTGGCGAAATAGATGGTGAAGGCATGGTCGTCGTGGCCCAAGGTCACCTGCTCCGATTCGTAGATCGGCCCGTCGGTGGCCGGAACGTTGTCGGAAAGCGTGGCGGCACACACCTCGCGGTCGGCCAAGGTCATCGCTACAATCCGCACCTGCCACAGCCTGCTGTCGGCATAAACGCTGTTCGGCACGAAATAGGTCACGCCGTTGTTGCCGCCGAACCACATGCGTCCCTGCCGGTCGGTCATCGAGGCGCATTTGCAGAACTCGTTGCCCTGCAGTCCGTCGCCCGAATAGAAGTTGATCACCGTGCGCGTGGCGGGATCGACCTTCGACAGGCCCTTGTTGCTGCTCACCCAGATGCTGCCGTCCGAAGCCAGCTGGAGCGAAGCCAGCGACTGGCTGGGCAGGCCGTCCTCGGGGGTGAACTGCTGCAGCGTGTCGCCTTCGGTCGAGACGTTCAGCAGGCCCACGCTCGTGGCCAGCCAAAGGCTCTGGTCCTTGTCCTGGGCGATGTCATAGACGATGGTACGCTTCAGGAAGCGGATGCTCTCGAAGGTGGGCGACTGGGTGTTGACGCGCTCCAGGCCGTCGAAGGTGCCCAGCCACAGCGTGCCGTCGTTGGCTACGAAGACGCGGTCGATCCATTTGTGCAGGGTGGTATTGGTCTCGTTGATCGAGATGGCCAGGTTGTTCTGCTTGTCGTAGCAGTAGAGCCCGTTGCCCATGGTGCCCACCCACAGGCGGCCGCGGATATCGCTCTCGATGTCGTGCGCCGTGGTCAGAGCCCCTGCCCTGCTGCGTATCACGTAGTCGGTAAAGGTCATCTGCCTGCGGTTCAGGCGCGACACGCCGGTGCTCGAGCTGGTCACCCAGATGTCGCCCGCGACATCCTCGTAGATGCGGGTGACGATGGCAGGATCCTTGTAGTGCGCCAGGGGCTTCAGCTTCTCCGAGAGGCAGTAGAGGCCGTCGCCTGCCGTGCCCAGCCAGACGTGGCCCTCGGAATCCTCGAAGAGGGCGCTGATGGGGCTGTGGCCCACCAGGTCGGCATTGGCCACCCGTTTGCCCAAGTAGCCGAAGGGAGAACTGTAGGCCGGGATCATCAGCACGCCCTGCTGCGCCACGCTCAGCCACGTATCCCCGTCGCGGTCGATGAGGAAGTGCGTCGAATTGAATTCGTCGAGCCGACCGTTCCCGATCTCGAGATTCTCCTGCGACAGGCTCTTCTTCTTGCGGTCATAGACGTAGATGGGGCTCTGCTCGGCCAGGATATAGAGGCGGTCGTCCACGGCGCTGATGGAGTTCAGGTGCGATTGAGCCAGTTCGGGCAGGATCACTTCGAATCGGTCGGTCTGCGGATTGTATTCCACCACGCCCAGTTCCGACACGGTGGCATAGACGGTCCCGTCGGCAGCTACGGTGAAATCCGACAGCGTGAAGTTCCCTTCGGTGAACTCGTAGCGTGCCTCGATCTGCTCGTCGCGGATGCGCAGCATCGTGTTCAATCCCCGGATCGACACCCACTGGTGTCCGCTCGTGTCCTCCAGCATCTTCGAATAGTTCTTCAGCTCGCCCGAGAATGCCAGCTTGCGTGCCGTGATGCGCCCGTCGAGCCAGACGATCTCGCAGGCCGAATGCCCCGACGAATACACCTTGCCCGAAGAGCTGCAGAAGAGGTGGTTCGAATTTTCGCCGAACGGGCTGCCGTCCTCCCACGTCACATTCGCCGAAAAGCGGTTCGTGGCGTAGTCGTAGGTCTGTACGCCCGCATACGTGGAAATATAGAGTGTACCCGCGCGATCCTCCACCAGCGAGGTCACAAAGTCGTGGGCGAGCGAATGGGGGTCGGAAGGCAGGTTGGTGTAGGTCACGTAGCGCGCCCCGTCGAAGCGAACGAGGCCGTTCTCGGTGGCAATCCAGACGAAGCCGTAATGGTCCTGGAAGAGGTCGTTGATCATCGAACTGGGCAGCTCGTTGTCCGAGGTCAGGAACCGGAACGACTGTGCCCGCCCCGTGAGGCAGGCCAGCAGAAGGAAGGTCAGTATGAAGAGTTTGCGGCGCATGGCATGTATCAAAAATCCGATGCAAAAATACATAGGAAAACCGAAAAATGCAAATTATTTCGAGCAAAAAATAGGGCAATGTTTCATAATCGAAAGAACTTGTATCATTTCGAGGGGTGGTGTTTGCAATTCGTTTCGTCGAGAAAAAAACGTGTATCGGAAAAATTTCCCTGCATCAAATAAATGCCGTACCTTTGCACCGTCAAAAACGACCTATTGACCGAAACCGGAAAAATCACCCAAAAATATTCACATATAATAAAAACAAACCAACAATGAGAAATCGATTTTTGTTACTATTCATGCTTCTTGCAAGTGTGGTAGTCACCTACGCACAGAACACCGTGCGTGGCGTTGTGATTTCAGCTACCGATCAGGAGCCGATCATTGGTGCGACCGTTCTCGAGAAGGGTTCGCTCAACGGCACTGTAACCGACCTTGACGGACAGTTCACCCTCTCGGTGAAGAACAATGCCGTCCTCGTCGTATCCTACGTGGGCTTCTCCACCCAGGAGATTGCCGTCGAAGGCAAGAGTGACTTCCGCGTGCTCCTGGCCGAGGACAACAAGCTGCTCGACGACGTGGTAGTCGTAGGTTACGGCACCATGAAGAAGAGCGACCTCACGGGCGCAGTCGCAAGCGCGAACATTAAGGCATTCGAGAAGTCGCCCAACACCAACCTGCTCCAGTCGCTGCAGGGTTCCGTGCCGGGCTTGAACGTCGGCCAGGCCAGCTCGGCAGGCTCCGACCCCTCGATCACCGTGCGTGGCGCCAACACCATCTCGGGTAACTCCAGCGTGCTCGTCGTGCTCGACGGCATCATCTACACCGGCGGTCTTTCCAGCATCAACCCAGCCGATATCCAGAGCGTCGATGTACTGAAGGACGCTTCTGCCACCGCCGTCTATGGTGCACAGGCTGCCAACGGCGTACTGCTCATCACCACCAAGAAGGGTGCCAAGGGCAAGGCCAAGGTGTCGTTCTCGAGCAGCTATAGCATCCAGAAGCCCACCAAGGACCTCCACACCATGGACCGCGAGGAAATGCTCAAGTTCGACAACGAGTGCCTCTGGCTCTACTCCAAGACCGAAGCATCGGGCTACACCCAGCAGGACCCCAACTTCAACCTCGCTTCGCGTATGCCCGACTCGTGGATGACCGATAGCCAGGGCAACATCGTCCCCGGCGACTACGACTGGTGGAGCGACTTCACCCGCACCGGCCAGATCCAGGAGAACAAGCTCAACATCTCGGGCGGCAGCGATGCCATGTCCTACCTCATCTCGGTCGGCAACACCACCCAGAAGAACTACCTCCTCAACGACGACTACAAGCGTAACTCCATCCGCGTGAACGTCGATATCCAGCCCACCAAGTGGCTCAAGGCCGGCGTGCAGGCTTTCGGCTCGTTCGAGAACCGCGACGGACAGGAGACCTACCTCCCCTTCCTCATCGAGTGCAGCCCTCTCACCCATCCTTACGACGAGAACGGCATCATTATTGATTATCCCGCACACGATGCGCGCGAGAATCCTTATCATGGTTCCCTCGTCGATGACTACGACCGCAACAACTCGTTCTTCGCCAACCTCTACGCCGAGGTGCAGCTCCCCCTCAAGGGTCTCACCTACCGCGTGAACTACGGTAACAACTACCGCATCGGCGAGCACAACTATGCAAGCGAATACGCCGAGAACAACAACGGCCAGGCTTACAAGCACCACTCGACCTACTACGACTATACCCTCGATAACATCGTCAACTATTCCAACGACTTCGGCAAGCACAACGTCGGTGCAACCTTCGTCTATGGTGCTTCGCGCCGCAAGTACAGCTACACGGCAGCCGATGCCAAGCTGTTCCCCCGCATGACGCTCGGCTACAACTCGCTCGAGCTCGCCTCCACCCAGACCACCAATTCCGACGCCTGGCTCGAGACCTTGCTCTATCAGATGTACCGCGTCAACTACTCCTACGACAGCCGCTACCTCCTCACCGCCACCGTGCGTCGTGATGGTTTCTCGGGCTTCTCTGCCAACAACAAGTCGGCTGTCTTCCCATCGGTAGCCCTCGGTTGGGTCATCACCAACGAAGACTGGTTCAAGGTGGCAGGCATCGACTACCTGAAGCTCCGTGCAGGTTGGGGTGTCAGCGGTAACCAGACCAGCCGCTACTCTTCGCTCGCCAAGGTCAACTCCAGCATCGGCTACATCTTCGGCGACGGCGTTTCGGGAGCTATGCGCCAGGAACTCGCTTCGATGGAGAATGCCGACCTGAAGTGGGAGAAGACCTCCGGTCTCAACTTCGGTCTTGACTTCGCCGTGCTCAACAACCGCATCAGCGGCAACGTCGAGTACTACCAGACCACCACGAAGGACCTGCTCTATGCCGTATCCATCCCATCCATCACCGGCTTCACCTCCATCATGTCGAATGTCGGCGAAATCAAGAACCACGGTTTCGAGCTCACCCTCAACACCCAGAACATCAAGACGCACGACTTCGAGTGGACCACCTCGTTCAACCTTTCGATGAACCGCAACGAGATCACCGAGCTCGCCGGCCTCGACACCGACAAGGATGGCAAGGAGGACGACCTCACCTCTTCGTCGCTCTTCATCGGCGAATCCCTCTCGGCTATCTACGACTACACCGTCGATGGCATCTACCAGGTGGGTGACGACATCCCCGAAGGCTATCATCCCGGCAACTACCGCATCGTCGATATCAACAACGACGGCAAGATTGACGAGAACGACCGCAGCATCATCGGCCGCACCGACCCCGCTGTGCGCATGGGTATGCTCAACACCTTCAAGTACAAGGGCATCACCCTCAGCTTCTTCCTCAACTCCGTCCTCGGCGGCGACAAGAGCTACCTGGGCAAGAACTCCTATGCCGAGCTTGTCAACGACAACACGCTGCGCCACAACCGTCTGACCGAGCAGGTCGATAACTTCTGGACTCCCAGCAACCCCGACGGCATCTTCGCACTCTATCATGCCAACCCTGCCATCAACCCCTTCCGCTACGAGAAGCGCTCGTTCGTACGTCTGCAGGACATCACCCTCAGCTACGACCTTCCCAGCGCATGGATGAAGAAGATCGGCATGGACGGCATCAACCTCTACGTCAGCGGCAAGAACCTCCTCACCTTCACCGGCTGGAACGGCTGGGATCCCGAGCCCGACATGACCTATCAGGACATCAACGGCCAGAACCGCCGCACAGGCAGCCGCTACGAGGACCGTCCCATCATGAAGAGTGTCACATTTGGTATCAACATCAACTTCTAAAGGATTCTAAGGGATTCGAAGGGATTTTAAGGGATTCTAAAGGAATCGAAGGGATTTTAAGGGATTTTTAGGGACGATAGCTTCGCCTATTGAAATTGGTTCCCAAAAACATTCGTCCATTAACTCCCACTAACTCCCATTAACTCCCATTAACTCCCATTAACTCCCACTAACTCCCGCTAACTCCCGTTAACTCCCCCAAAAAAATCAAAATTATGAAGAAATTATTATATTGTGCTGCCTTAGCCGCAGCGGTGCTGACCGGATGTAACGAAGACACATTCCTCGAAGAGAAGGCCCTCGACTTCAACTCAGCATCCAATTCCTACAACACAGCAGCCGACTTCGACGCAGCTGTCACCGAACTCTATTTCCTGGTTCGCGAGGAATACTATACCACCTACGACCGCACGACCGACCTCTCGAAGGTTGCCGACATGTGGATCACCGCCGACCCCCTCAAGTCGAACGTCACCGCCGACTTCTCCCCCTCGGGAGCCATTGCCAAGTTCTATTGGGACGAGAACTACAAGCTCATCGCCCAGGCCAACACCATCATCAGCCGCCTGCCCAATAGCACTGCACTCTCCGACGAGCAGAAGAACGCCTACGAGGCCAAGGCACGCTTCTTCCGTGCCCTCGGCTACCGCACCCTCACCTACCTCTACGGCGATGTGCCCCTCCAGCTCGACGAGGTGACCGCCCCCAAGACCGACTACACCCGTGAGTCCAAGGCCACCGTACAGGCACAGGCCGTGCAGGACCTCGAGTTCGCCGCAGCCAACCTGCCCGACATCAAGGGCGTGAAGGACGGCGAGATCAGCAAGCCCG
>JAEEUA010000098.1 GCA_016286775.1 Bacteroidales bacterium | reverse complement strand
GTACATGCCTGCCATCAACCCTTCGGCACGATAGGCGTCCATGACATAGCGCAGCACGTCGGCGCGGGGATTGCCCTTGAAGCCGCTGTTGGTGACCTTGTAGTCGGTGGTGCGGGTGTCGAAGAGGCAGAAGCCGTCGTGGTGCTTGGTGGTGAAGACGACGTACTTCATGCCGGCTTCGCGCGAGACGCGTGCCCACTGCCTAGGGTCGAACTGCGTGGGATTGAAGTCGCGGCTGAGGCCCCAGTACCACTGTTTCTCCTCCTCGTAGGTGCGGGTGGTGTCGGGCGTGATCCAGTCCTCGCTGGTAATTTGCCACGATTCGACCATGCCGGGCACGGAATAGACGCCCCAATGGAGGATGATGCCGAACTTGAGGTCCTGCCAGGCCTGGAGCTTGGCAAGGACGTCGGGTTCCTTGGGCCATTGGTAGGGCTCGTCCTGGGCACTGAGTTCAAAGGAGGGGGAGAGGAGGATGGTACAAAGAGTGAGGAAGGTCAAGAGGTGTTTCATGAATCTATCTTTTTTTTACGAAATAAGGTTTTTCTTTATCACGAATTAGAGAATTGAAGAATTATAGATTTTGGGGGAATATTGGTCCAATTATAATTCTCAAATTCTCTAATTCGTGACAGAAAAATAGAATACGTGCGACGGGAGATTACTCGTAGCGGATGGCTTCGATGGGGTCGAGATTGGCGGCCTTCTGGGCGGGGATGTAGCCGAAGACGATGCCGATGATGGTGCAGACCACGAAGCTGAGGATGACTGACCAGAACGGTACGGAGGTGGGGAGACCGAACAGGCTGGTGGCGAGCGCGGATATGCCGTAGCCCAGCAACACGCCCAGCAGGCCTCCCGTGATACTTATGAGGATGGACTCGATGAGAAACTGCACGGAGATGTCGATGCTGCGGGCGCCTACCGACATGCGGAGACCAATCTCCTTGGTGCGCTCGGTGACCGACACGAGCATGATGTTCATGATGCCGATGCCTGCAACGAGGAGCGAGAAGGCGGCTGCCACAACGAGGATGATGGTGATGGAGTCCATGGTCGATGACATGGTTTCCATCATCTCGGCCTGCGAATTGATGGTGAAGTCGTCAACGGCATCGTCCTTGAGCTTGTGGGTGCGACGCAAGACGGTGGTGAGTTCCTCGATGGTCTGGTCGGTGGTCTCTTCGGTGAGCGATGAGACGTTGATGGACTGGAAATAGGTCTGGGCAAGCAGTCGCTTCATGACGGCGGTGTAGGGCATGATCATGAGGTTGTCCTGATCCATGCCGAACGAGTTGTAGCCCTTCGACTTGAGCACGCCGATGACGCGCACGGGTGTCGATTTGAAGCGGATGGTCTTGCCGATGGGCGACTGTCCGTCGGGGAAGAGGTTATCGACGAGCGTCTTGCCGATGATGCAGACCTTGGCAGCTGTCTGCACATCCTGTTCGGTGAACGCGGTGCCGTCCTGGATTTCCCACTGGCGGATCTCGAAATACTCGAGGCTTTCGCCGTAGGCGGTGGTGTTGTAGTTGTTGGCACCGTAGATGGCCTGTCCGCCCGACTGGACTTCGGGCGAGATGTACTTGACGTATTTGCACTCGTTGCGGATGGCCTCGTAATCCTCCTGCTTGAGTGTCTGCATCGACGAGGGGTCCATGCGCACGCCGCCACGACGGTCGGCGCCGGGACGGATCATGATGATGTTGGTGCCCATCTGCGAGATGTTCTTGCGGACGGCTTCCTTGGAGCCTTGTCCGATGGACATCATGACGATGACGGCAGCCACACCGATGATGATGCCGAGCATGGACAGGAACGAGCGCGCCTTGTTGTTCGAGAGGGCCTTGATGGCCACCTTGAAGATCATGCCGAGCAGGCTCTCGTCGCGATAGCGCCGGTAGAGGAGGAAGGCTACAACGAGGATGGCTATTAGGATGATGATGTTCATTGTTTGGGGTTTGAGGGGTTAAGAGGGCGGGATGCCGGGATATCGGGATATCGGAATATCGGGATGACGGGATATCGGGATATCGTTAATTCGGGGGGCGGGAGAGGAGCCTTCTAAGCTTAGTCCTTCTTGGGGAGTTTTGCGAGGGCTTCTTCGGCGTTGAGGATGTTGCGGTTGATGGTGTCGGACTGCACCTGGCCGTCGCGGAGGAAGATGTTGCGCGAGGAGTACTGGGCAATCTCGGGGTTGTGCGTCACGAAGATGATGGTGTGGCCCTCGTTGTAGAGCTTCTGGAAGAGGACGAGCATCTCGAACGAGGTGCGGGTGTCGAGGTTACCGGTGGCTTCGTCGGCGAGGATGATGGTGGGGTCGTTGACGAGTGCGCGGGCGATGGCTACACGCTGCATCTGACCGCCGGACATCTGGTTGGACTTGTGCTCGAGGCGGTCGCCGAGGCCGACTTCGACGAGTGCCTTGATGGCACGGGCGCGGCGCTCCTTGGGCTTGACCTTGGCATTGTACATCAGGGGCAGCTCGACGTTCTCGACGGCTGTGGTCTTGGCGAGCAGGTTGTAGTTCTGGAAGATGAAGCCAATCTTGCGGTTGCGGAGCTTGGCTCGCTGGTTGCTGCCCATCTTGCGCACCGACACGCCGTCGAGATAGTATTCGCCCGAGGTGGGCGTGTCGAGGCAGCCGATCTGGTTGAGCAGGGTGGATTTTCCAGAGCCTGATGTGCCCTGGATGGTCACGAACTCTCCTTCGTAGATCTTGAACGAGACACCACGCAGCGCATGGACCACCTCGTCGCCGACCTTGAAGTCGCGGCACACGTCCTTGAGTTCGATGACGACTTTTCTATTGTCTTCACTCATATGTTGAGGGTTAAGAGGGGTTCGAGGGGTTAAGAGGGGTTAAGAGGGGTTTGAGGGGTTAGCGCCTGTTGTTACGACGTGGACCTGGCATGAACGGGTTGTTGTTCTGCTGCGGCATCTGCGGCATTTCGGCGTTGCCATCGTTGATGACGGCTTCGTTGATGACCTCCTGGCCTTCGCTCACACCGGAAGTGATCTGGGTGAGGATGCCGTTGGAGGCACCCATCTGGACGGGAAGGGCCTTGATGGTCTGACCGTCGCGATACCAGAGCTTGGGACTATGGCCTTCGGCGGGTTCGATGACATCGCCCTTCATGACGGCTGTCTCGCGGGGGAAGTAGCGCAGGGCCTTGGCGCTGACACAGAGCACGTCGTGGAGTTCGAGGGTGAAGATCTCGACATTGGCGGTGAGACCTGGCATCAGCTTGAGGTCGGGATTGGGTGCCGAGATGACCACCTGATAGGTGACAACGTTGGAGGAAGTGGTGGCCTGCTGGCGAACCTGCGTGACGCGGCCTTCGAACTTGTCGTTGGGGAATGCATCGACGGCGAAGGAAACGCGCTGACCTACCTTGACGCCGCCGATGTCGGCTTCGTCAACGTCGGCAATGACGCGCATGTCGGTGAGGTCCTGTGCGATGGTGAAGAGGGTAGGCGTGGTCATCGATGCGGCCACGGTCTGTCCTTCCTCGACTTCGCGGCTGAGAATCACGCCGTCGATGGGCGAATAGATGTAGGCATAGGAAAGGTTGGTCTGTGCCTCCTGCACGCTGAGCTTTTGGGCATCGTAGGAGACACGTGCCTTGTCGTAGGAGAGGCGTGCCGACTCGAATTCGTCGTCGGAGATGTACTGCTTGTCGTGCAGTTCCTTCATGCGGTTGAAGTTGTTGCGCTGATACTCCATCTCGTTCTTGGAGCTGGAGAGCTGTGCATTGGCGCTGGCGAGGCGCGACTTGAGGTTGGTCTTGTCGAGCTCGGCGATGAGCTGGCCCTTCTTGACCTCGCTGTTGAAATCGACGTAGATCTTGTCGATGATGCCGGAAACCTGGGTGCCTACCTCGACCTCGGTAACGGGTTCGATGGTTCCGGTGGCTGTGATACTGGTGTAGATATCGCCCTTCTGCACCTGCTCGGTGCTGTAGGTCACCTTGTAGTCGTGACCTCCGCAGCTGGCGAGGAGGGTGCAGCCGGCGAGGGCGAGGACGATGTTTTGGATTGTAGTTTTCATATTTTTGGGTTATTTTCGGGATTTTTCGGGGTGGGGGATTCGGGATATCGGGATTTCGGGATATCGGGATTTCGGGATAGCGGGAGGAGGGGTGGAAACTGGTTATTGGCCGGTGTAGAAGTCGAGGAGCTCGAGGTCCATGAGGGCGGTGTATTTCGACTGGAGTGTCTCCTGCTTGGCGCGGAGGTAGTTGTTCTTTTCGGTGAGGAGGTCGATGACCGACTCGAGGCCGACGTTGTAGCGTTCCTCCATCATCTCGAAGCTCTCCTTGGCCGAAGCTTCGCTGGCGATGGCACTCTGGTAGCGCGACTGGGCGGAGAGGATGTCGAGGTGGAGCGATGCGATGGTGTTCTGGAGCTTGAGCAGGGCGTTCTCCTGATTGAGCAGGGCGTTGCTGTACTGGATCTTGGCGCGGTCGATGGACGAGCGTGTGCGACGATTGTCGAGGATGGGCACGGAGATGCTCACGCCGACGTTTTCGCGCATGTGGTCCTTGATCTGCGTGCCGAAGTCGCTCTTATAGACGTTGCCGTTGCTGGAGCTGACGCCGCCATTGAGCGAGATGGAGGGCATATAGCCGGCCTTGGCAATCTTGGTCTGCAGTTCGGCGGACTTGGTCTGCAGTTCGGCAGCCTTGACGTCGGGCAGATTGTTGAGCGCCATCATCTCGGCATCGGCTACGGAAGGAATGATGGAGAGGACGTCCTCGTCGCTGAAATCCTGGTAGTTGATGCTGAAGTTCGCGTCGGGGCTGAGCTGGAGGAGCTGCTTGAGCGAGAGGATGTTGGAGGCCTCGGTGTTGCGAGCGGTGACGAGGTTGTACATGTTTTGCTGGAGCTGGCTCTCCATCTGGGCGACATCGACCTTGGTGCCCTTGCCGACATCGACCTTGGCCTTGGTGCGGTCGAGCTCGCGCTGAGCTACAGCGACGATCTCCTCGTTGGTCTGCACGCTCTCGTGGGCATAGAGGATCTGATAGTAGGCCTGGATGATCTGCACCTGGATGTTGTTGGCAGTCTGCTGGGCCTCGAGTTCGGAAGCCTGCTTGTTGATCTTGCTCTGCTTGAGCGTACGCCAGTTGGCGCCGCCGTCGAAGAGCGTCATGTTGGCCGACAGGTTGTAGGAACCGTTGTAGGTGGGGTTCTTCTGCATGGCGTCGAACGTGGAATAGCTCTGGCTCTCGACCTTCTGGAAGCCGAGGGACTGGGAGGAGCTGAAGGAAAGCGAGGGGAAGAGGGCTGCACGGCTGGACTTGACGTCGGCTTCGGCGCTCTCGACCGAATTCTGTGCCTGCTGCACCTGGATGTTGTTCTCCAAGGCGTACTTGACGCAATCGTCGAGCGACCATCCCTGGGCCTGGATGGTGGTGAAGGAGGAAGCAGACAGCAACAGGGCGATTAGGGTAATGTTGGGTCTCATACTATATATAAATAACAATTAAGAATTAACAATTATCGCTGGTTTTCGGGTGCAAATGTACGAAAAAAAATATGGAACCCCAAGGAATTCCATATTTTTTTTTTCGAATTTTGCAATAATTAAAATTTAAGTCTTTTTGACACCTTAAATATTTGTTAATTGTTAAAATGCCCTCTTTAAGGGGCTGATTTCTATCATTTATGCACAATTTCGCGTTCTTCGTTGAACAAATTTCACACTTTGTTGAAGCAAAAAAGGGCTATTTTTGGTCAATTTCGAGCCTAAACGCCCATTTTTGATAATTTCCTGATTTGTCGAAACCCTGCAGCAGGATTCGATAAACGCCGGGCTCTGCGGGAGCTGCGAACGAGGCGGGACTGCCGGTCGAAATGGTGGCATCGGGATTCCAGCCGATGGTGCCGGCCTGGGGCCTTGCGGGACTGATGAAGGCGGGGTGATCCTGCGGGAAGCTGTAGGACACGAGGTGGAAACTGGAGCTGAGGCTGAAGTTGGAGAGCCGTCCCTTCTGCGAGGTGAACGAGATGATGGCGGCATAGGTGGTGCCTCCGAAGGTATAGCGATTGGTGTAGATGTTGACGTACTTCAGCAGACGGGCATCGTAGTCGAGGATGTCGTCGATGTTGAAGACCGGCACGCCGTCGAGCAGCACCAGGGCCGACCATCGGGAGTACTGGTGCATCTCGGGGTCGATGACGAAGAGCTGGTTGACACCATTCACGCGTTCGCGCCTGATGCCCTGTACAAACTCGATGAGAATCTCGCGGACGCTCTTGAACTTGGTGTATTCGTCGAGGTCGTAGCTGTAGTGGGGTTCGCCCCAGAGGCGGTTGTTATTGAATGCCAGCGAATCGGCCGCGAGCCAGTCGGAGATGTCCTGTTCGCGCTGAGCGCTTTCGGCACGGCGCTGCAGTTCGGCTTCGGTGCAGCCAACCTGCAGCTGGGGCATGGACTGCGGGAGGATTCGGGCAAAGGGAGACACAAACTGCATGGCGATGGGGTGTCCTTCGTTGTCGTAGGTGCTGAGCATGGCAGGGCGTCGGCCCGACAGACCGGTGGTGTAGTAGAGCCAGCTGCCATCTGACTGCCATTGCCCGTCGAAGATGTCGGACTGACGGCCCACCATGACGAGGCGTGTCTGGTCGATGACCGACTTGCCGTCGGTGGGACGTGCTGTCACCAGATGTCCTTCGACTTCGGGAAGAAACATCGTGTTCCTGGGCTTGGGGGACAGCAGGCGGCGTGCTGGCCTGAAATCGGAATAGTCGGGAGCCATGAGGTCCTGTCGCATCACGGAGAGGGTTGCGAAGAGCAGGTCTTCACCCGTCGGCATGGGAAGGGTAACCTTGCCGTCTGCGACGTTCCGAATGGGGGTGGCGTCGATGGGGCTTTCGGCGATGCTGTCCTTGGGGAGGAATACAATCTGGTCAGCCCGGGAGACGTGGGAGGGGTTGACGATGGAGATGACCTTGGTGAACAGCGCTTCGTCGGTGGAGAGGTCGAGGTTTCGCATGGCACGGGTATAGACCGAGAGCAGGTAGTTGCCGCTATGTAGCGTGGCGGGCAGGGCGATGTCGGCCCAGCCTCGTCCCCGGTCGAGCGACACCATGCCCTGCGCACAGAGACGGTAGGTGTCGGACAGCTCGACATACGCCACGCGACTGAGGGTGGAGGGGCGCATATCTTCGTCGAGGATGCACACGCTGACGTGCAGCCGCTCGCCGGTCAGGTAGAGCTCCTTGTCGGTGAGGGCCAGGGCCCGTTCGGCAGCCTGGCACGGAAGGGCGCTGAGGAGGAGAAGAAGGAACAGGATTCTCTTTATCATGGGGATGATAATGGGAGTTAATGGGAGGTAACGGGAGTTAATGCGAGTTAATGGGAGGTAACGGGAGTTAATGGGAGGCTAATCTCGGTCTTCCCAGAAGCTGGGGCGTTCGAGGGTGGCACCCCAGTAGGGGGAGGTGCAATCGACGCACCAGCGTTCAGCCCAGGTGACGGGAGGGGTTGCGCCCAGGATGTATTCATAGACGCGCCATCCCAGTTGCCACAGTACATACCAGGTGTTCTCTGCGACAAACTCAGCATCGGCAATCTGCACATAGCGACGATTCACATGTCCGACGTCATTGCTGTTGACATAGAGGTGGGCCGATGTGGTGTTGAGGCTCACGCCGATATATCCGATGGCCTGGACATCGGCCGTCTGGCAATGGATGTTGGTGGGCAGGGCGGAAGGCTGGGGCGTGAATAGGCCTCCCATCTCGTCGCTGAGCTGTGACGAGAGCTGCTGGTATTCGTATTCCTCGCGGGTGATGGCGGTCTGATAGACGCGGGTGTAATAGCGATAGTTGAAGCGGTTTTCGTCCTTGTCGGTCTGATAGAGCACCAGGTTGCGGATGCGCCCATCCTGGTAGTTCTCGTTGTTCCCGTAGATGTCGAAATGGTTGTAGTTGTGCGCCCATCCGGTATCGAGGAGTCTTCTGATTGGAACAATCTGGTCCTGATTCGGATCGTATTCATAGGTGGCCCGCAGCGGGGTATGCACTTCCCAGGTCTCTTCGTAGTTCCAGCGGAAATACTGCTTTTCGGAAGAAGAGGTGGCGGGTGTTACCATGATATTGACCAGTTGGCCAGCGGGAGCCATTTCCCAACGGAGGTCCTCGATTTCGGGGGTGAGGAGCGGCTCCTGAGGCGTGGTGGTGTAGGTGTTGCCGTGCCAGATTATTTCGAGCCAGTATTGGCTGGAGGGGTCGAGCTGACCGACACGAACCAGGTAGGTGCCTGCGTTGATGCCGTAGCCGATGAAGTCGTAGGTGTCGGAGTAGTAGATGTTCTGACCTTCCCAGACGTCGCCGTTCGAACCATGGACGGCAATCTGTGCATCGAAGACCGCGATGCCTTCGAACATCTCCTCCTCGTCGAGCTTGATGGGAATGCTGTGCGAAAGATAGAAGGGGCAGTCGGCGTTGCTTCGGATGGTACCTTCGACACAGAGGATGTTGGTCTCGGATGACGAGAGCCCCGCGTCGAACTCATCGACACAGGCGCAGCACAGCAAGGCGGCTATAATAATATAATAGATGTACGCGCGCATGAATCAGAACTTGATGTTATAGGAAACGAAGGGGATGGGAGCACCGAAGATGGAGAGCTTGTAGCCCTGGATGTTGCCATACTGGGCGAGGTAATAGACCGAATAGGCATTCTTGCGTGCCAGGACGTTGTAGCAGCCGATGGAGAACCAGGAATGGAACAGCGCGGTGAGGTGATGCGAAGGCTCGATGTTGAACGAGGCATCGACGCGGAAATAGTCGGGCAGGCGATAGCCGTTGCGTTCGGTGTAGAAGGGGAGGAACCGGTTCTGCTGCTGGTTGTAGTACTGGCCTGCGGGGATGGTGGTGGGCCGGCCGGTGCTGTAGTCGAGGTTCATCGAAAGGCTGTAGCGATGGGTGAACTTGTAGTTGCCTACGAGCTTGAGCTCGTGGGGCCTGTCGTACTCGGCGGGGAACCACGAGCCGCCGTTGATGGCCAGGGCGGCTGGCGCATCGTCCTGCTGGAGCTCGGTGCGCGAATAGCTGTAGCTCACCCAGCCGGTCAGCATGCCGACGTCCTTCTTGAGCTGGAGTTCCACACCATAGGCACGTCCGCGCACACCGAGGACGTCGTTCTCCAGGTCGGGATTCATGAGCAGTCGGCCTGCGCTGCGATAGGTCAGATAGTTGTTCATTTGCTTGTAGTAGGCCTCGACGTTGATCTCGTACTTGGCGTTGTGCGTCTGGTAGTAATAGCCGGCTGCAACCTGCCATCCGTCCTGCGGCTTGATGCGAGAGTTGCTGAGTGTCCAGGTGTCGGTGGGCGACATGATGCTGGTGTTCGACACCTTGTGGATATACTGGTGCATCGTGTTGAAGCTGGCCTTGACCGACTGGTCTTCGGTCAGCTTGTAGCTTGCCGACAGACGGACTTCGGGCGACTGGTAGGTGTGAGTCTTCCCTTCCCGCTGGGCATTGAAAAGGTTGTACCTCAGTCCGCCGATGAGCTTCAGCTCGGGTGAAATCTGCCAGGCATCTTCGACAAAGACGGCCGATTCGACGGCCTTGTCCTCATCGAGCTCGCGGAAGGCGATAAAGGAGTCCTCGCCGACGGGTTCGTAGGTGCCGGGATGAACCCGATAGACCTGGGAGTGGAGACCTGCCTGCAGCTGGTGGCTGTCGGTGAGCGTGATGTTGACGTTGGCGCGTGCAAACCACTGGTTGATGTCGAACGAGAGGCGGGCGGCGTCGTACACGTTCTCGGTCTCCTCGTTGTAGTAGTCGTAGTGGTCCATGCCGATGCTGAGGCTCGAATTCACACGGCTGCTGAAGCGGCTCTTCCATTCGAGCGAGCCGTTGATGTTGGAGTAGCCGTATCGGTCGAACTCCGAGAAGGAGAACCGGTCGTGGCTGGCGTAGAAATAGGCGTTGATGCGATGGTTGCGGTTGATGGCGGTGGCGAGTGTGGCGCTGCCGTCCCAGAAGCCGGCATTGCCGTCGCGATAGCCGCTCTTCTCGGGAATCATCTTCAGCATCCAGTCGCTATAGGTGGAACGTCCGCCAAGAAGCAGCGTGGCATGGTCGCGGACAAGGGGAATTTCGAGGGTGGCCTTGCTGGTGACAAGACCGATGCTCGCCGAGCCATGGAATTCCTTCCAGTCGGCGTTGCGATTGTGGATGTCCATGACCGAGGAGATGCGTCCGCCATATTGTGTGGGGATGCCGCTCTTGTAGAGTTCGGTTTCGCCAATCATGTCGCTGTTGAAAGCCGAGAAGATGCCGAACATATGCATCGGATTGAAGACGGTGTTGCCGTTGAGCAGGATGAGGTTCTGGTCGGCAGCCCCTCCGCGCACATTGAAGCCGCTCGAAGCTTCGCCCATGGTCTTGACGCCGGGGAGCGTCTGCACCATTTTCATCACATCGGCCTCGCCCAGGGCAAGGGGTATGTTGCGAAGCTGGGCGGGACGGAACTTTTCCATTCCGACCTGGGCGTTGTTGACCTTCTGGAGGAAGCCCTGTACGGTCACCTCGTCGAGGATGTGGTCTTCGCGAATCGGCTCAAGTTCCGTAAAGACATCGGATTCGGCATAGGTTTCCTCGGTCTCGTATTCGGGCTTGTTGTTGCCTTGATAGGCAAAGTATGCCCGAATGCTTACCGGTTCGTTCCTGAAGATGGAATCGGGAGCAAGGAGGAGTTGAGAGGGGTTAAGAGGGGTTAAGAGGGGTTGGGAAGGGTTAAGAGAGGTTAAGAGAGGGGACGAGGGGTCGCCGGCAAGCAGCTGGTCGAGGTAGTCCACATCCTTGCACAGGCTTGCTTCGATGTTCTTGAAGTTGTATTTGTGTTTCGACTTGCGGCTGTTGTTCTGCAGTTGCTGCTTGAACTGCGGATAGGCAGCGATGATGCTTTTGACATTCTTGAGCTTGATGGGGTCGGAATCGGGCGCAAAGAGGAAATAATCATCGACCTGATTCAGGCTGTGCACCGTATGCATGTCTTCGACGATGTCGCCAATGCGGTTCTTGACGCGGCGATGAACCAGCGCGACGTGCTCCCCTTCGTGGAGGATTTGCCAGAAGCGTCCGTCAATGGGGACAAAACGCTTGCCGTCGATGACGAAATAGCTGATTTTTTCCTGGTCGGGAAGAATAGCCAGCCCTCGGACCGGAGAGAGAACAGCCATCCAGTTGCGATAGATGTCGAACCGGAGCCAGACCTGCTGATAGAGCAGCCCGTCGAAGCAGATGTCTCCCAGCGCGAATTCTTTGCTGTCCCAATAGGGATGGTCGTTCCAGAGCTTCAGGGGGAATCCTGGTTCGATACGGCCCTGGTATAGAGCAGCATGGTCGCCAGCAGACTGGATGTATTGCTCGGTCGTTTGTGCCTTGAGCGATGGGAAGGATGCGAGGAGCAGGAAGGAAAGCCAGAGGGAAAAGCCTTTGTATGACATGATGGAACGAAAACGGTTTCTATCCAATAAATGCCGATAGTCGCAAAACCTTGCACTATCGGATGATGTTTTTTCAGGTATTTAGAAAAAGTGACGGATTACAGATCTTTTGATAGTGTTATGCCAATGGCAGATAGCCCGACAAAGCTGGAGAGTTGCTGCGTCTCGGGGATGAGCAGCATGCGATAGGTGCCTACGGAATCGAACTGGACAGTCAGGTCGTCGATGTAGTCGTCGTAGTCGATCAGGGAACCCCAGGATGGCCCGAGGGGCTGGCCCAAGGTGTCGCGCACAGCAGGAGCGATGCGCTGACGCAGGACATTACGCACGATGTGCTCATGGCCTCCAGTCGTGTCGGTCTGCTGGATGATGAACTGCATGGGCACTCGTGTGAAATGATAATCGGCCGACATCCGTATGCTATAACCGACCAGGTAGGGAATACCTTGTTCGATGGGCGTGCGGATGGTGGTGGGATTGGTGACGTGAACAGGAAAGAACAGGGTGTCGCTGGCTCCCCAGCCGAGCAGGGAGACGTTGACAACCCTATTGTACTCAGGCTTCGTTCCGTCCTCTTGGTCGCTGCACGCGCTCGGTATCGTCGTTGCTGCCGCCGCTATTAGCACCATTGCCATTCGACGGACTGCCCTGGAAACCATTTTCCTGCTGTTTCTTGTCATTGTTGTGGTTCTTGTTACCGCGCTTCTTCTTTTTCTTGGTCCTGTCGAAGCGGTTGAGAGCTTCGTC
>JAEEUA010000004.1 GCA_016286775.1 Bacteroidales bacterium | reverse complement strand
CTCGGTGCAAAGTTATACAATATATCAACAAGCAGAAAAAATCCACATGCTGATTCATATTTTCTCTATGGTTAGTGGTACACTTTTCGATTATTAGGGGTGGTACACTTTTCAGTTACAATTTACACTATACATGCAAAGAATATTGCTGTCAGCGCAGCAAAAACTTTGTAGAAAAATGAAGTTTTCATATTATAATAGTTTAAGAAATAGTAGCGAACTAAGGCAATTAATAAACAAAACTTATAAAATACATTGCAAAAGTAATAAATAAAAGAGATAATTACAAATAATAATGTAGAAAAGAAACCAAATTTAATGGTAAATAAATTAAAAACACCTTATTGTAATATTTATTTTACAATATAGCTTATGAAAACAACCTTAAAATAAATAAACGACACAATGAGATTTTGTTATTTCGAGCAGATGGATTGAATGACCAAACCGGCGAGAGAAAAGCCGAAAATACCGGTAATATGGCTCAGCGAACCATTGATTTGTGCCTTGCTCGTACACCATTCGTGTTCAACAAGTCGCTGGTCACCAGGAGCATCATAAAGAGCCGTATCAGTTCCACGTAATCCACTGATAAGTCGAGCTTTCGGGCACATACATTGTTGAGTTCCGCAAGTAGTTTCCTGGCCTTGGTTTTTTAGAGGAACTTCCTCACTATAGACACAAAGGAATTTTCTTTTTGGGAATGTCTTCTGTTTCTTAAATTTGTTACGTAAAGCACGAGCCAGGGCATCACCCTGAATCTTCCAGAACTCAACAGTTCGAACCTTGAAAGGATCGATGCGCAAGGCAGCTCCCATTGACGAAAAGAATGTGATGTGCTTGGGCAAACTGGTGGCATGGAGAATAAGATGTGCTTTCTCGGTCAGCGAATCGATGGCATCGATGATGAAGTCATAGGTTTCGAGCTGGAATGAATCGGCAGTCGTTGCATCATAAATCATTTGCAGGGCATTGATCTCGGCATCGGGATTGATTTCCAGAAGTCGATTGCGAAGGGCCTCTACTTTTACCTGGCCAATCGTCTTCGAAGTTGCCATGAGCTGACGATTACAGTTGGTGATGCACACTCGGTCGGAATCCACAATGGTAAGATGACGGATACCACTACGTACCAGACTTTCGGCACACCAGGAGCCGACTCCACCAACACCAAATATAATGACACGAGCCTCGGCAATGCGCTGCATTGCCGAGGTTCCTAAAATTAACTCCGAACGCCGGAGCATTCCACGTTCAAAAGTAGAGCTCATCAATTTACATTAGCGGGAGCGGACGAACCACTGCAAAACTCCTTACAATATGCCAGCCAGTCAAAACCAAGTGCATTGCAGATGAGGTATGCAACGACAAGGATGAGCAATAGGCAGAGGAAGAAGTTGCGTACCTTGTGTGATTTATCAGGATATGGATCCTTCACATCAAACTTAGCTGGGAAGTTGACAGCCTGCGTCAATACATTGCCGAATGGGATGTTGATCTTGGCAGCAGCATTGACAGCCCAACCCTGGGCATTCAGAATAGGAGCCAGATTGCGCTTGCGCAGCTTGAGCCATGCGAGGAACATCGAAGGACCGGAAATGATGAGGAAGATAGCCAGGATGACAAGGATAAGCTGCCACAAGCTGAGCTTGACCAGACCGCTGAAGATGGCAACCACGCAAGAGCCCAACATGCCGAGACCTAAGCCAATGGCTGCAAATACGCCCGAGAACTTGGCGATGTCGAAGCTTCCAGCCGACTTGCCTGCCTCCTTGGCAGCAGCAGCATTGCTGATGTCGGCAGTCTTCACTTCAGCGGTCTTGGCATCGAACTTGGCCGTAGCATCTGACATTACAGCACCTTCCTTCTCGGCAGCGAACTTGTTGATCTGCTCGCTCACAAAGTTCGAGAACTTGCGATAGGGACTCCAGGCAGCCTGCTTGATGGAGATAGGATTGTCGATGATGTTGACAATCTTGGCATCGTAATCCACGCCATAGACATCGTAGAAGATACAGTTCTTGCCCACGAAGAGGTCTCCCACTTCGCCCACGGTAACGGCAGCGATTATCTTCATGGTCTTGCCGGTCGATTTGCTGACGCAGTCGCAGGTAAGCAGATACATGCCGCTCTTGGCAGCCTGAGCAGCCATGGCTGCAGCATCGGTCACGCGTACGCAAAGGTCGCAGGTACGCTGATCAACAACGAGTGTACCAACCTGGAAGATGGCCCACTTCTTGGTGTTGTAGAGATCCTGTAGCGTTACATAGTTGCGGAGCAGAGTGAAGAAATCACGAGTCAGATGGAGCAGCTTGTCAACCGACTGCTTGGCAGCCTGTTCCTCATCGACGGTGATGTCGGCCTCAGTGATGGAGATGCTCTTCTGATATTCCTCGAATGCCTTGAGCTTGGCACCGATCTCGTTCCAATCGGCTTCGGTCAGCACCTTGGCCTTCGGGTCGAGAGCAGCCTTGACAGTAGCAAACTGGGCAGCCCAAGCGGGGTTGATGGGTTCGCTGAGGTCAATGGCCTCGACACCCTCCTTGATACGAGCAATTGGATAAGCTGCAATCTCAGCGAGCTTGTCAGTCAGATTGGCGGGCGAAATGCCTTCGATGCTGGCAACCTGCACGTCGAGGGCAGGTGTGCTCTCCTTCGAATATTTGGTCAACTTGCCGCGCAGGAAGAAATCCTTTACCTTGGCATCGAGAGCCTTATAGGCAGCATCAATGTCGGCAGTCTTGTCGCCGTAAGGTGCAGCCACCTCGGCTTCCTTCTTGGCAGCCTCCAGAGCTGCTTCGAACTTGGCCTTGCGATAGGCGTCGAGACATCCCTTGCTGTCGGCCAACGATATTTCGGTGGTTTCTTTTCCAAGCTGAGACAGGATATCAGCAGCGACATCATAGATCTTCTTGCCTTCCTCGTCATCCTGATTGATAGCGCTGAGAGGCAGCGTGTCCTTGCCTTCGACAACAGGCTTGAGATCCTTCAGCACCTTGCAGAGCCACTGGGAAACACCGACGACCTCATCGATGCGGATCTGGCCATCGCCATTGGTGTCCATATAAGCGAGCGACTGCTCGTCGATCTCAAGACCTTTCACTGGACAAGACAGAACGGTCCACATCTTCTTGTCAAGTTCGCCGAGGTGTTTGATGTCTTCGGCAGAACTGATGTACACGCGGGTGACACCACCGATGCGTGCAAATTTCCATTTGTAATCAGACATGTTGTTTATGATTTAAAGAGTTTTTAAGGTTTCGTATAATGTTGCATTCTCTTCGGGTGTGCCTACTGTAATGCGCAGGCAACCTTGGCAGAGATGAACACGTGTACGATTTCGAACAATTATACCTTTATTTTGTAGATAATGATATACATAATCGGCCGATTGCCCCGCATCCATGCCATCAAGCTTCATGCGAACCAAAAGGAAGTTGGCATCGCTTGGATAGATATGCTCAACGGTCTTGAGCGAACCCAGCAGGATGCGCAGGATCTCACGCCCGCTGAGAATCTCCTCGACGTGCCGGTCGTGTACTTCGCGATGGCTCAGGGCCTGGACGGCTGCCTGTTGCGTCAAGAAGTTGATGTTATAGGGATACTTCACCCGATTGAAGTACTGGATGATAGGAGGCTGGGCATAGGCGATGCCACAACGGATGGCGGCCTGTCCCCATGCCTTGCTGAACGTCTGCAGGACAATCAGGTTTTCATATTGATCCAAGATAGACAGCATCGAGCCTTTATCGGAGAAGTCGATGTAGGCTTCGTCAACGACAATAATCTGGTCGGGGAAATGCTGGACAATGAATTCCAACTCAGACAGCTGGAAGGCATTGCCGGAGGGATTATTGGGCGAACAGATCCAGATGACCTTCGTTCGCTCATCGACCTGAGCAGCGAGTGCAGAAGCATCGAGCTGAAAGTCGTCGGTGAGGCTCACCGGACGATAGGCCACATCGTTCACGTCGGCACAGACCTTGTACATGCCGTAGGATGGAGAGATGGCTACTACATTGTCGATACGAGGTTCGCAGAAGATGCGGTAGATCAGGTCAATAGCCTCGTCGCTGCCATTGCCGAGGAAAATCTGTTCCTCCCGTACCCCCTTGAGCGGAGCCAAAAGCGCTTTGACGCTATGCTGCAACGGATCGGGATATCGGTTGACACCATTTTCGTAAGGCGATTCGTTGGCATCAATATAGACACTGGCCTCTCCCTTGAACTCGTCGCGAGCACAGGAATACGGGGCAAGTGCCAGAATATTGGGGCGTATGACTTTAGACAAATCCATACTATAACGATTTCTTGATGGTTTCCTTGAGCCTCTGGACAAAGGGAAAAAGCTCGTTCTTCATATTCTGAAGCCTCAAGGTTACGGCGTTCTTGTGTGCGTCGAGCTTCTCGTTGGCGGCCATCACCTCGATGACCGGGCCTAAGCCGCTGAGTCCTTCGCGCGTCAGATGCTGGAAGGTTACCTTGCGCATATAGGAATCCAGATTGACGCCATTGTAGGACTTGGCATAGCCATTGGTAGGCAGCGTGTGGTTGGTACCGCTCGCGTAATCGCCCGCACTTTCGGGGCTATAGGGACCCAGGAACACAGAACCCGCATTGCGCACGGCATCGGCCAGTTCCTCATAGTTTTCGGTGTTGATGATGAGGTGTTCGGGTGCGTATTCGTTGACGAGTTCCATGATTTCGTTCTGGTCGTGCAAAAGGATAATCTTGCTGTGCTCGAGCGACTGACGCATCAGCGTCTGGCGACTGAGCAATTCAAACTGCTTGTTGATGACCTCCTGGAAACATTGGGCCACTTCTTCGCTGTCGGTAAACAGAACCGACTGTGAGTCGGCTCCATGTTCCGCCTGGCTCAGGAAATCGGATGCCACATATTCCAGATTAGCAGCCGCATCAGCAATGACAGCCACTTCGGATGGGCCGGCGGGCATATCGATGGCGACATCACGCAACGAGACGAGCTGCTTCGCCATTTGTACGAACTGATTGCCAGGACCAAAAATCTTATAGACCTTGGGTACCGTCTCGGTGCCGAATGCCATCGCTCCAATTGCCTGAACTCCGCCACACTTATAGACTTCGGTGACACCTGCCACCTGTGCAGCAAAAAGGATGGCCGGATTGACCTTACCTTCGGAATTGGGAGGCGTACAGAGCACGATCTTCTGACAGCCGGCAATTCGTGCAGGAATGGCCAGCATCAATACGGTGCTGAACAAGGGTGCCGTGCCACCAGGCACATAAAGACCGACACGATCAATCGGAATAGACTTCTGCCAGCAGGTCACTCCAGGCTGCGTTTCCACCTTATAGGACAAGCAACGCTGCGATTCGTGGAAGAGCGAGATGTTGTGAGCAGCCTGACGAATGGCAAAAGCGAGTTCTTCGGGGATAGCTTTTGCGGCTTCGTCAAATTCGGACGCATCGACTAGCAAATCGGTGAGTTCGCAATGATCGAAGCGATTCTCGAGTTGTCTGATAACCTCATCTCCACCCTGACGGATATCGTTGAGGAGAGAAGAAACAAGCTCCCGGAGCTGGCTGTTGTCGAACGTGGGACGCTGGATGATGTCGGCCCATTCCGAACGTTGGGGATAGCGATAGGTGGTCATGTCGGGGATTACATTACAATCTTTTCAATATTCAATGCAAGAATACCCTCGGCACCCGCAGCCTTCAGTCGGCTGATGAGCTCCCAGAACAGCTTTTCGCTGATGACGGTATGTACGGCATGCCATCCTTCAGTGGAAAGCTTGATGACAGTTGGAGCCTTGGTAGATGGCAACATATTGAGCACTTCGTCCAACGAACCATCGGGCACATTCATCATAACGTATTTCTTGTCTTCCGCATTCCGAACAGCATCGAAACGGAAGATCAGTTCGCTGAGAATCTTTTCCTTCTCATCGTCCAGGTTGTTGTTGGCAATGAGCACAGCTTCGCTCTTGACTACAACCTCGACCTCCTTCAAGCGATTGCTGACCAGCGTGGAACCCGAACTCACAATGTCGAAGATGGCATCGCCCAAACCGATGTTCGGACTGATTTCGACTGAGCCTGTAATGACGTGGATATCGGCTGAAAGATGATGTTCGTCGAGCCATTGCTGCAGGATGACAGGATACGACGTGGCAATGGTCTTGCCATTGAACCATTCGATACCTGGATAATCGATCAGTTTGGGGATGGCAAGCGACAGACGACATTGCGAAAAGCCAAGATACTTCATGATTCGGGCATCCTTGTTGCGTTCCTTGAACTCATTGAGCCCGACAATACCCACATCCGCAACACCTTTGGCAACACATTCTGGGATATCATCATCACGCAAATACAATACCTCAACGGGGAAATTGCTGGATGGAATGAGCAGCGTACGCTTGGCGTTGCTCAGTTTGATGCCAGATTCTTTAAGTAGTTCCATGCAGTCGTCAAAGAGACGGCCTTTTGATTGAATCGCGATACGTAGCATAAAATAATTAACAATTAAAAAATAACAATTAACAATTGGATTTGCACAACTGAGAATTGCCTTTTTTTAGAAAATTCCTGCACAGGATGACAAACTGCGCAAACGTTTACATAAATCGGGGCAAATATAAAGATAAAATAGCAAATAACAAAATAAAACGGGGATTTTTTTGCAAAATCCTCGTTTTTTTGATAATAAATTGCGAAAATGTTACTTATGGACGATTTCAACAGGTCCAAAGAGTCCTGCAGGAAGAAGTTCTTTCGACTTCTTGCGATATCGGGCATTGGTCCATATATTCGGGAACGGATCCTTCCCTTCGTCATGTCCCTGGATGGCATTGCTCCAGGTGTTTACAACAACCAAAGTCAGCTGATTTTCTCCCGGATGGACGGCTTCGGAAATATCCACTTCGTATGGAGAAGTCCAGGCTATTCCACAGTCCTGGCCATTCAAAGAGACGGAGGCAAGATTGTGGATAGTATTCAACCGAAGATAGAGATTCCTTCGTTTGGTGTCGGACGAATTCTCGTCCAAAGTCTTCTCTAATTCTAATGAGTCGAGACTGAAGGTCGTAGTATAGGTCACACGTCCGGAATAATAGCGAACCGCATCGTCCTCGCTTTGACTCCAATCGAACAACGAATCGACATCAAGCGAAACATTCGTATCGTGGAAATGGAGATGCCACGGTTCTTCCAGTCGAAGCAGGGTTTCAGGCGATTTTTCGAAGCTGAAGGAAGGACTGAGCCGGTCGTCCGATGTCGGGACAATCGGGAAGACGACGAAGATGGAGCCATAGGGCTGCAAGACAATCTCCTCTCCCATCCTGCGGATTGTACCATCCAGCGCATTCCACAATTCGGGCTTTCTGCCTTTCTGGTCGCGGAACTGAGGACGAATGATTACAAGAGAATCGGTCTGGTTCGACAGGAAGTAGATTTCGGCAAATGAACTGGTTCGATGACAATAAGCTACACCTTCAGGGAGATAGTTGACATCCCGTTTCAGCCCAAGGGCATTGAAATCAGGTTCTTCCCAAGGCATTTCGTTGGGTGCAATGACCGGAAGACCCAGATTACGCATTTCCTCGATTTTGGACTTCGCCTTTTCGCTCAAGGGAAGATGATCCGGATCCATCAGGTGCGAACTCGGCAGGATAAGGAGCTTATAATTGGGTGCAGCATCTTCATCATCTTCCGAAACAAGCTGCTGCTCCACAACACGGCAGCGCAGAAGCGCATCTTCGTTGAAGCTGTCATATTGGTAGCCATGCATCGGATTGATCCAATCCTCGGCCTTCAAGGTATTCGCCACATACTTCACGCCGACCGGACGTTCCACGACAGGGACACCGACATTGGCAAGTCGTTCCTTCTCGGCAGCAACGCGTTCGGGCCCATAGATTCCGGGGAGCATCGCAACAAGACGATCGGGCTGGAACGAACGACGAGGTATCTCCTGCCCTGTATAGACAGCTATATCCACCACAGGACGACCCATCTGCAGGAGATACTGGCAACGCGTAAGATATTTGGTCAGTTCGGAAGCTTCGTCGAACCAGGTATTTCCCTTCTGGAAGAAGAAACCGATTCCATCGAGCGTCATGCCCGGTCGCAACAACGGATTTGGATTCAAGCAATAGACATGATAGAACAGACGGTTGATGCCGAAGCAGAAATTGCGGTCGATGAGCGGCTTCACCATGGCAGGATCTTCATCAAAGACGCCCCGCAGTTCGGTGCATCCTTCTGCTTGGATGATGCGCTTGCCATAGACGTGGGCACCGCTGATGGCGTCGAGCATATCGTTGATTTTGTCGTGCGTGGGACTGTTCAACCAGAATTCCCCCATGGGTAGATCGGCATATCGGAAATGCGCCATTCCATCGCTGACCATCGTAGGACAGACATTCTCGGCCGAAAGCTGGCAACCCATCTCCCGAGCATTGTGACGCAGCTCGTCGAAGAAAATGTCCTCAATCAATTCGTTGATGGTGAGTCGCACATCGCGCAGGACACGTTCGGAGGTCTCCTCATTGACCAAGGGAAGTCCAACCATCAAGGGGAGATAATCCTGGATACTATATCCACGTCGTTTCTTAAACTCTTCAGCAAAATTGGAACTCCAGTTCTGACTTCCGCATTCCCACGAATCGACGTGCATATATTTCAGCACTCGACGGGCAAGATTCAGGTGTTCGAGACTGTCCCGCCCCGGAACTGGTGCAAAGAAATGGCTATTGAACCAATTGTTCAGCTGCTTGCGGATAGCCGAGCGGTTGAACTTATCGCATTCCAGGCCACGGCCATCACCACCCGTAGCGTTGACCTGTCCCGTACTCATGGATGCTATACGGAAGAAGAACTTGGTCTTGTCTTTAGCCGGAATGCTATAGCGCGATGCATACTCTCGAATTTGCGACAAGGGAATATAATCCTCGTCTGCCACCGTATTCTGTTCGGTGCTCGAAATGCGCCAGACGAGACCAACTTTTCCCTCCCATTGGTTCACACGAGGTGCCGCATGGAAACGTATTTCGTTGACCTTCAGTGAAGGAGACCATTTGGCCTGATCCAGGTCTTCGCTGCCAACAGGCGAACCTTCGGGTGTCCACGTGAATCGCCAGATGCGAGCTTGCGTGGTGGGTATGCTGTGTGTTGTATTATAATCATAATTCTGCCATCCCGTTCGGGCGGGAACAAGCTGCTTGACCAACTGGAAATTGATGCCATCTGCGCTGGCATAGACCTTCATGCGCTGTGCCTGGAACTGTGTAGAAGGTACTATCAATTCGAGGGCGCTGACCGTGATGGCCTTTGGAAACTTGTATTCGATCGAAAACGGCTGTTTCGCCGAAAAACCACCTTTCAAGGTGTCAATCTTGAGGTCAGGTCCTTCTCCTGAAACGACAGGATTCGAAAACGAATCGGGATTAGGACGCGTGCTGGGAATGGTTCCGAAGAATTCTTCCCCCTTTAAATATTTAAAAGGTATGGAAAAATAGCCGATTGTCGTGCCGGTTGTGTCATCTAAAGCAGTCATGACAACCTTCTGCATGGATTCTTCGGGAGTGATCCAAGGTCCACCTGCCAAGGCAAAGCCATCACAGATATGCATACCCAGCTTGAGGCCCAGACGGTCGGCTTCCTGCATAGCAAAATCAACCATCTCATACCATTGGGGAGAAAGCTGATGGATTGTTCCACCCAGCTCGGGCTTCATCTCCACACTTTTGATGGGCATGAGGTAGGTTCCACCCAGTCGGTTTTGCGCCATAGCTTCCAAGTCGGTGGTGATACCCTCCTTCGTTACTGCACCATGCATCCAATACCAGAAGCACCATGGCTTTGCTTCAAAGTTGTCTGGATTCTTGAAAGCATCAGAAACATCAGCTCGAACAGGCTGAAGGGCCATAACTATCAATAAAAGGGAGATTAAAAAGCTTTTCATGATGTGGTGGTGTTTTTGGTGGGGAGGGATTTCGGGATTTTGGACTTCGAGATTCCGGGATTACGATATTCCGGTATAACGGGATATCGGTATTACGGTATACCGGTATAACGGTATTCCGATATTCCGGCAACTCGAAAACAAATTACCCCGTCAGATTAGAATTAATACACAATGAGGTTGTGAGGGGATTCCTCACAACCTCAATAGATTAAGCCTTGAGCGCAGCAATGGCCTCCTTGATGGCAGCGATCTTCTGTTCAGCGTCGGCCTTCTTCTTCTGTTCGTTGGCAACAACCTGCGGAGGAGCGCCATTGACAAAACGTTCGTTGCCGAGCTTCTTCATGACACTGGCAAGGAAGCCCTCGTTGTACTTGAGATCAGCATCCAGCTTCTTGAGCTCCTCTTCCACGTTGACGCTTTCGCCAAGGGGCACGGCATATTCGGTAGTACCAACCATGAAGCTGGCGCAAATGCCTTGCTTCTCGCTGACGAACCGGATGTCAGACGTATTGGCCGACTTGGTAATGACTGCAGCCAGGGACTTGGCAACGTTGTTCGAATCGGCATTAACAACAAGCAGTTCGACAGCAACCTTCGGAGACATCTGCTTCTGGGCACGAATGGTACGAATGCCGGCAATAACCTCAGTAGCAGCCTGGAAATCTGCAATCAACTTCTTTTCTTCTTCAGATGGCTCGGTATAGGTAGGAAGGGTCTGGAACATGATGCTTTCGCCTTCCTTGCGCTCCGTAATATTCTGCCACAATGCTTCGGTGATGAAGGGCATGAAGGGATGGAGCATCTTGAGCACCGTATCGAAGTACTGAATGGTCTTGTCGTAGGTGACGCGGTCGATCGGTGAACCGAAAGCAGGCTTGATAAGTTCGAGATACCACGCCGAGAAGTCATCCCAGAACAACTTATAGACGAGCATCAAAGCCTCGGACAGACGATACTTGCCAAAGAGATCCTGAAGTTCAAAGCCCACGCTCTTCACCTTGGCATCGAACCACTCGCACGCCTTGCGAGAAGCCTCGGGCTGAGGAATGTCAGCAACAGTCCATCCTTGAACCAGACGGAAGGAGTTCCAGATCTTGTTGTTGAAGTTTCGGCCCTGTTCGCAAAGTGATTCATCAAAGAGAATGTCGTTACCGGCTGGTGCAGAGAGCATCATACCCATACGCACACCATCGGCTCCGAATCGGTCGATGAGGTCGAGCGGATCGGGCGAATTGCCCAACGACTTGGACATCTTGCGGCCCAACTTATCACGAACAATACCCGTGAAATAAACATGACGGAATGGCATGTTGTCCATGTACTCATAACCGGCCATAATCATGCGGGCAACCCAGAAGAAGATGATATCGGGTCCAGTAACCAGATCGGATGTCGGATAGTAATACTGGATTTCCTTGTTGTTCGGATCGAGAATGCCATTGAAGAGCGAGATAGGCCAGAGCCAGCTCGAGAACCAGGTATCCAGAGCGCCTTCGTCCTGAATCAGGTCTTCTGCCTTCAGGTTCTCATAGCCTGCAATCTTTTGCGCCTTGGTCAAGGCTTCTTCGCGAGTAGGAGCAACAACATATTTCTTATCTTCGTCCTTGACATTCTCCTGACCTGGCAGGAAGTAGGCAGGAATGCGATGACCCCACCAAAGCTGGCGACTGATGCACCAGTCCTTGATATTCTCCAACCAGTTGCGATAAGTGGACTTGTACTTGGCAGGATAGAACTGGATCTCATCCTTCATCACAGGAGGAAGAGCAATATCAGCAAAATGCTGCATACGGATGAACCATTGCAACGAAAGACGTGGTTCGATGGGCACATTCGTACGCTCGGAAAAGCCGACCTTGTTGTCGTAATCCTCTTCCTTCTCGAGCAGACCGGCAGCGTTCATGTCAATCGTGATCTGGTTGCGGCAATCAAAACGATCCATGCCGATATAAAGACCTGCAGCTTCGCTTAATGTTGCATCGGGATTGAAGATATCAATAGCCTCCAGATTATATTTCTGACCCAATGCATAGTCATTAACGTCATGGGCGGGAGTAACCTTCAGGCAACCTGTACCGAACTCAATCTCCACATAGCGGTCCTCGATGATGGGAACCACACGGTTGACCATCGGCACAATTACACGCTTACCCTTGAGCCAGGTGTTCTTCGGGTCCTTGGGATTGATGCAGACAGCCACATCGCCCATGATGGTCTCGGGACGTGTCGTAGCAACGACAGCATAACGACGGCCTTGCGGGTCACGATGGATAACCTGGCACTTCACTTCTGGATCGAAGGGCTTGTCGTTGTTGCAGATAACGATAGCATTCGGCTCCTCGCCATCGGTACTGCCGGCAGGCTCATCGACATAATATTTCATGTAGTAGAGCTTGGAATGCTCCTCGTGATAGATAACTTCTTCGTCCGAAAGAGCTGTTTGACGCTCGGGATCCCAGTTTACCATACGCAGGCCACGATAGATGAGGCCCTTATCATAGAGGTCGCAGAAAACCTTGATGACCGATTCGGAACGCAAATCGTCCATGGTGAACGCCGTGCGGTCCCAATCGCAGGAACAACCCAATTTGCGCAGCTGCTTGAGGATGATTCCGCCATGTTCATCGGTCCAGGCCCAGGCATGCTTCAAAAATTCATCACGGGTAAGGTCAGATTTCTTGATACCCTGTTCGGCAAGGCGCTTGATGACCTTGGCCTCGGTGGCAATACTGGCATGGTCGGTGCCAGGCACCCAACAGGAGTTCTTACCCTCCATACGCGCACGGCGAACGAGGATATCCTGAATCGTTTCATTCAGTACATGGCCCATGTGAAGGACACCCGTCACATTCGGGGGTGGAATAACCACCGTATAAGCCTCACGGCCATCGGGTTTACTGCTGAACGCCTTGTTGTCCAGCCAATACTGATACCATTTGTCCTCAACTTCTGAGGGATTGTATTTTGATGCTAATTCCATTTCTAATAAATTTGCGGCGGGGCAATGTGTCCCGCCGTATGATAAAGGTTATTACTTTTCGCCTGCTTCGATTCGCTTCTTCAGCTCTTCAATCTCAGCCTTGAGCTCGTCCATCTTGCTCTGCATCAAGGCAACCAGACCATTGCCGCTCTTCGACTTGGCATTGAGGAAACCGAGGTTGTTCTCGTAGGTCTTGAGGTCGTTCATCAGGCGCTCGAGCTTGCGCTGAAGCGTGTTGGAGTCCTTGATACCGGCAACACGCTCACGGATGCCTTCGAAGCGACGACGCTGTCCCTTCATGTCGAGTTTCTCGTAGAAGAAATCGATGAGCTCCCTGTACTTGGCCTGAAGCTTGTCCTTTTCCTTGAAGGGTACGTGACCAATCTCCGACCATTTGTTCATCAGTTCACGAACAGCACCGACCGAAGCGTTCTCCACATCTTCCTTCAGGTTATTGAGTGCAAGAATAATCTCCTGCTTCTTCTCGAAGTTGGCACGTTCGGTAGCGCGTTCACCACCGACAGCCTCTTCCTTGGCACGGAAGAAGGCATCGCAAGCCGACTTGAAACGCTCCCAAACCTGCTGAGAACTCTTGCGAGGAGCTGGACCAATGGTCTTCCACTCATTCTGGAGGGCGATGAGCTGATCGGTGGTCTTGCGCCATTCGGTGCTGGTGCTCAACGCCTCGGCCTTCTCACAGAGAGCAAGCTTTATCTGGAGGTTCTCGTTCTGTTCGCCACGAACGGAATGATAATATTCAGCCTTCTGGTTGAAGAAGTTATCACAAGACTGGCGGAAACGCTCGAAGAGCTGGGTGTTGACACGCTTGGATGCAAATCCCAGCTTGCGCCACTCATCCTGGAAGGCAAGGATAACCTTGGTGGCATCCTCCCAACCTTTCAAGGTATTGATCTGAGAGAGATCGATAGCTTCAATCTTCTCGCAGATGGCGGTCTTGCCGACCTCGTTGGCGTGTTCCTGTGCCTTCAAGCGCTCGAAGTGCTCCTGATGACGCTTGTTGATTTCGGTGGAGGCAGCCTTGAAGCGGTTCCAGATTTCTTCACGTACAGAAGGAGCGACTGGACCGATGATGCGCCATTGCTCATGCATCTCCTGGAGCTTGCGGAAAGCATCAACCACATCAGCAGCCTGTGTGAGCTTCTCAGCCTCTTCGCAAATCTGCAGCTTAGCCTCATAGTTCTTGCGGAAATCGTAATCGCGAAGCTCCTTGTTGATCTTGAGGGCATCGTAGAACTGCTCGGTCAACTGGGTATAGCGTTTCCAAAGACCCGCAACCTCCTGCTGATCGACAGAACCGATCTCCTTGAACTGTTTCTGCAGTTCCTGGAATTCGTTGTACTTCTGACCCACATCCTCGGCGTTGCTTGCGATGACCTCCATTTTGTCCAGAATTTCCTTCTTCTGGGCCAAATTATGGGCAAATTCTTCATCGCGAGCCTTCACCATGGCAGCACGTGCCTCCTTCTGAATATTCAGGAGGTCCTTGAGACGTGGTTCAAGTTCGTCGGCCTTCGATTCATACGTAGCCGGATCACCGTTCCCGTCAATGAAGGCCTGCATCTCGGCATCGGTCTCCTGTTGACGCAACTTGTAGTAGAGTAACTTGAGGTAGCTGATTTCATTCTTGACAGATTCGGTGGCAATACCAGCGATTTCTGCCATACGCTCAAGAATCTCTGTGCGGTTCGCATAAATCTTCTTGTCTTCAGTATTCTCTGTTGATTCAACTTCAACAGCAGATTCAGCAGCATCTTCGGCTGCTGCAGGTTCCGTAGGAAGCATGTTCTCTTCCTGCTGGATAGGATCGAGGGTCTCTGACATAATAATAGATTTTGTAAAACAATCCGTTATAATAGATATAACGGGCGTGCAAAGGTACGAATAATAATTTAAAATAAGTAATTTTTTTGAAAAAAAATGAAAAAAGAGGCGAAAAAAACGCCTCTTTCGTGTAGTTTGGATGTGTTTTACCTCATTTTTCGATAAAAATCACTTCTTTTTCTTCAAAAGCTCAATGTATCCGAAACCGAATCCGATGTCATCGCCCAAGCCGCAGACGTAGGCAAACTCCTGCAGAACAGGTGACATCTTAAGCTTGAATTTGAGCATATAGCCCACCACTTTCTGATGTCGCGGAGTATCCGTGAAGATTGTCACAGCTTTCCGACGAGGCGCAGCAAGCAGGTTGAAGTGGAAAGAACGGTCCCCTTCGTACTTGCGCTTGTAGAAAGCCTCCCAACGTTCAATCAGCTCCTCAACCATGAACTGTGAGAAGAACTGGTTGTCGGGCGACAGGTAGTCAAGCGTATTGTTGGGTCGTAGCGCCTTGATCACAACCGGCGAAATGGACTGATATTCCATTACGTCGGTAAAAACGACGGGTGAGATGTCGTTGATGGCAGAGATCTTGAAAGTAACTGCGGACTTGGAATCTCCGATCGAAAACTGTTTATCAAGCAGCTGGGCATCGATGAACGACCGCGTCTCGACTTCAGGCAGGAAAGACACCCAGAACTGAATCCTGGGAACGTTGACATACAGTCGGTCTCCTTCGACGAAAACCTTGGGCACGTACAGGTTACTCAACGAATAGACCTTCTGACGGATGTTGTCAAGAGGCGTCAGACCATTGTCAGCAAGCCAGGCATCATAGGCTTCCTTGTCGGAAGTAATCAGGCGTGTGAAAGCTGCTGCAAGTTCAAACTGATAGCTAATAGGAAGTATATTGCCACTAACTTCGGGCAAAACTTCAAGTGTAATTTTAAGTCGCAAAATAAAAAAGATTTAGGAAAATGAATGATTAAATACTATTAATAATATGTACTGTGTGAACCGAAACTAAGGCAGCTGTTTCGGTACGAAGTCTTTGTTCCCCCAGGGAAATTGGAATGTAACCGTTTTGAATTGCCAAGGCAATCTCATCCGAACTGAAATCACCTTCCGGGCCAATCAGTATTCTCACCGGACTACCTTTCTGTATCAGATGTGATAACAATTGTCGCGGCTGGTCTTCGACACAATGGGCTATGAACTTCTGCCCGTCAAAAGGCTCCTGGATAAACGTCTTGATATCGGTCATATCATCGATGCGGGGAAGCGTGGCCTTGAGGCTCTGCTTCATGGCTGAAACAGCGATTCGATACATTCGATCGACCTTCAGCTCCTTTCGTTCAGAAAATCTGCAACGCAAGGGAGTAAAACGATCGAGACCGATCTCAACAGCCTTTTCGAGCCACCACTCCATTCGGTCGAGATGTTTGGTCGGTCCTATAGCCAGTTCGACGCGATAGGGCCAATGTGCATCCGGATGTGACGAAAGTATTTCGACGCTGCAATGCTTGGGATGCGCATCAATTATTCGGCAATGATACCAGGTGCCTTTTCCATCTACCACTTCAACTTCATCCCCTTCAACATGACGCAAGACACGCACGACATGCCCCGACTCTTCCTCAGGAAGGTTGGGACATGTCTTTATGTCAGGCGAATAAAAAATAATCATAGTGTGAATAGCAATTGAAAACAAGGATTGAGAAACAATTCAGAAATCAACGTTTCCCAGGGTCATGCTTGTACTGGAAGAAGATGGCAAACAAAATGGCAACTGTGAGGGCAAAGCCGGCAAACACAAACCAGCAGGAGGGCCAATCGCCCAACAGATAATCACCTTGCCAAGTACAATAGTGATTGACAATCTCACCTGCTGCCAATGTTCCGACAGTGGCGCCGATGCCATTGGTCATCATCATAAACAGACCCTGTGCCGAAGCCTTGATGCTGGGTTCACATTCCTGATCGACAAAGATGCCGCCCGAGACGTTGAAGAAGTCGAAGGCAACGCCATAGACAATACAGGACAAGATGAAGAGCAGCACACCCGGCATGGCAGGATTACCTAATCCGAAGAATCCGAATCGGAATACCCAGGCGAACATGGACATGAGCATGACGACCTTGATACCGAACCGCTTGAGGAAGAAGGGTATCATCAGGATGCAGAGGGCTTCACTGATCTGCGAGATGGAAGTGAGCAAGGTCGCATTGTTGGCAGCGAACGAGGACGCAATGACCGGATCGGCACTACCCTTGAAACTGGTGATGAAAGGACCGGCATAGCCGTTAGTAACCTGCAGACTCATTCCCAACAAGGCAGAGAAGATGAAGAAAAGGGCCATCTTCTTCGTCTTGAAAAGCTTGAATGCATTCAAGCCCAGGGCTTCCACCAGAGAGGTCTTTTCCTTCTTGCTGCCAAGCTTGCATTCGGGCAAGGTGAAGCAATAGATGAAGAGTATCAGACTCAGGATGCCCGAAACGAAGAACTGCATATAGGTGTACTGGAACTTGTGCGCGTTGTCATCGAAAGTGAACGAGAACGAACCATTCTCCCAAACTGCACAGTTCACAATCCACATGGTTGCAATAAAGCCGATTGTACCCAATACTCTAATGGGCGGGAAATCCTTGACGGTATCCATCCCACGTTCCTTGAGGATTGTGAAGGCCGTCGTGTTAGCCAAAGCGATGGTCGGCATGAAGAAGGCGACACTAAGCGTATAAAGGGCGATGAAAAGGCCCTTGTTGGCCAGCTCGTTTCCGAATCCTGCCTGTACGCCCATCATCCAGCAGCCCAGCATGAAGCCGCCGGCAAGCAGATGACAGATGCCCAGAAGACGCTGGGGCTGGATGTACTTATCCGCAACGATGCCCATCAGTGTAGGCATGAAGATCGACACGATACCCTGGATGGCATAGAACCAGGCGATCTGCTCGCCCAATCCAGCCTTGCCAAGATAATTGCCCATACAGGTCAGGTAGGCACCCCAGACAGCGAACTCCAGGAAGTTCATCACTGCCAAACGCAATTTCATGTTCATAAGGATACGTAAAATGGGCATCGTAGTTTACGACGCCCAAATTAGAATTAATATTGATGCATAGGACGAAGCAGGTCGTTGACAGTCTTGACCGGATTGAAGGTCAGCAGATCAACGTCCACAAATACGGTGTTCCAGTCGGACATCGCACCATTCCAAAGGCCAGGCAGCTCGAGGGCCTTCAGCTCCTTGCCGTTCTTCGACTTGAAGGAGATGAAGCCGGTCTGCGGGTCAACGAACTTGAGAAGGTCGAATGGCTTTCCATTCTTATCCTTCACAGCGCATACGAGATCAACGGGATTGAAATGGGTACCCTCCTTGAACATGGCCACATAGTCGGCATTGTCCTTGTCAATCTGGCTCGACTCGAGAATCTGGAGCTGATAGGTTCCATCGGGAGACTGGGCGATAAATGGACCACCACCTGGCTCACCCACATTCTTCACCATGCCGCAGACGCGAAGCGGACGATTGAGCTTGTTCTTGATGTAAAGGGCAAGTTCGGTATCGTCAAGCTGCTTGGTGTCGGGATTCTTGATGAAGAGGTTCTTCTGGAGGAAGTAGAGCATATCCATCAGATGCTCGTGCTGGTACTTGCCGCCTTCCAGAACCTGGAGGTACGAGAAGATCTTCTGCTGGAGGCTTACAAGAACGCCACCGATGATCTGCTTGTAGGCGATGGTCGGGCTCTTCTTCTTCTCAGGAACCACGTTGTCGATGTTCTTGATGAAGATCACGTCGGCATCCTGTTCGTTCAGGTTCTCGATAAGGGCTCCATGTCCACCGGGACGGAAAAGGAGATTACCCTTCTCGTCGCGGAATGGCGTGTTGTCCATATTGGCAGCCAACGTATCGGTGCTGGCTTTCTGTACCGAGAACGAGATCTTATACTTCACGCCATAGCGCATCTCGTAGGCAGCCTGCTTCTCTTTTACGAGTGCTTCGAAGAGCGGCAGGTGATCGGGGCTGACCGTGAAATGCAGCTTCACCTGTCCCTTTCCATTGGCAGCATAGAGGGCGCCTTCTTCCAGATGCTCCTCGAAAGCCTTGCGCACGCCCTGCGAAGAGCGGTGGAAGGTCAGGAGACCCTTCGGAAGCTGTCCGTAGTTGAGACCCTTTGGAAGAAGAAGGTTGGCTACAACAGGCTTGTACTGACCGGCAGCAATGAGGTCATCAATGCCCTTTCCTTCGTTCTTGACACAGGCTTCGTCCAGTTCGGGGTAGAAGGCGAACTGCTTGATGCCGGCAAAGAACTTCTTCTCGAAATCGGTGGTCGGCACATCGTAGTCAGCGTCCAGGAACTCGAAGAGATTCTTGAACATACGGCTTGCTGCACCAGAGGCAGGGACAAACTTCAGAATCTGGTTGTCTGCCTTCAGATACTTCTGCCAAAGGTCCTGATAATACTTGGCAGCATCGTCATCAATAACAAGGATGCCATAATCGGGGGAGGCTGCACCTTTGAGCTTCAAATAGGGGAAGCCCGTTTCAAATGACTTGAGCTGGCTCTCGGCCTTCTCTAAACTAATGCCACGTTTGGCAAGAACGTCAAGGTCTTCTTGTGTAAACATAAGTATTCTGTACGATTTAGTAATAAGGATTAACGTAATTACGCGGCAAATTTAATAACTTTTTTGATAAGTTGTACCATTTTCAACAAAAAAATGCAATTTTTTAGTCAAATTAGGGCGGAAATGGCTTTAAATGACGAAAAAAAATAACTTTTTACGCAATTATAGTTTCGAATAAGGATATTTTTATTAACTTTGCAGCGTGCTTTTGAAAGCAGAAAGAAAAAACATCGAACGATACATGAAGATATTCAGGACCGATTCATTTACATCCGAAGAAAGTATTCTCTTCCGTGCCGACTACCGCATCCTTTACGCTGCAGTAGGACGTAAACTGTCGGTCAACGATTGGCACCTGATCAAGAAATTTATTTTAAAAGGTATAGAAGCCGGCTGCTACGGACGCGATTCCCACGGAGTACAGCAACTTGTCCACACGCTCGAAACCTGTCGTGTCCTGCTCGAGCAGGTCGGATTGGGCCGTCGTTCCATCCTGATGGCTCTCCTCTACCCCCTTGCCGAACACAAGATCATCGACAAGGATGAAATGGGGCAGCATTTCGGCGAAGAAGTGGTCGGCCTTGTCACGAACATGGCCAAGGTGCAGCACCTCTATGCTGACCACGACAGCCTCGAAGACGAAAACTTCAGCAAACTGATGATTTCGTTTGCCCAGGACATTCGCGTCATCATCTGCATGATCTGCGACCGATACACGCTGATGAAGGCCCTCAACCACAATCCAGACATCGAGTATCGTCACAAGGTCACGCAGGAATGCCGCCTGCTCTACACCCCCATCGCCCATCGTCTCGGCCTGTATGTCATCAAGGGAGAGATGGAGGATATGGCTGTCAAGTACGACTACCGAGACGTGTACGACGATATTGCCAACCAGCTGCAGGAGACCAAGAGTGCCCGTGAGGCATACATCCAGCAGTTCATAGCTCCGCTCGAAGCACGACTCAAGGAGATCCTTCCCGTACCCTTCCACATCAAGGGGCGCACCAAGAGCATCTCGTCCATCTGGTCGAAGATGAAACGGCAGCAGAACCGCATCGACCAGATCTACGACCTCTTTGCCATCCGAATCATCATCGACGCCGAAGGACCCAACGAAAAGGCCCTCTGCTGGCAGGCTTATAGCGTCGTCACGGACATGTACCAGCCCAATCCGAAACGACTGAAGGACTGGCTCTCCATCCCCAAGTCAAATGGCTACGAATCCCTCCATATCACCGTCTATGGCCCTGGCAACCGCTGGGTGGAGGTACAGATACGCACCAAACGCATGGACGAGATTGCCGAACGTGGCCTGGCTGCCCATTGGAAATACAAGGGCATCAAGAGCGACGGCAATTCGGCCGACCAGCTCCTTGCCTCCATACGTGAAGTGCTCGAAAGCGGAGCACCCAAGGGCGAATTGATGAAGGACTTTTCGATGGGCCTTTACAACGAGGAGGTATTCGTCTTCACACCCAAGGGAGAAGTACACAAGTTCCCCAAGGGGGCCACGGTGCTTGACTTTGCCTTCAGCATCCATTCGAAACTGGGTATGCAATGCGTCGGAGCGCGCGTCAGCGGCAAGAACGTGAAGATCAACCACCAGCTGAAAAGCGGCGAGACGGTCGAGATACTCACCTCGTCCCAGCAGACGCCCAAGCTCGATTGGCTAAACATCGTCAAGACCTCTAAGGCTCGCAGCCGCATCAAGGCTGGCATCAAGGAGATCGAGAACCGCGAAGCCCAAACCGGTAAGGAACTGCTCCAGCGAAGGTTCAAGAACCGCAAGATAGAGATGGACGACGCCGAAATGTCGCGCGTCATACTCAAGTTGGGCTACAAGACCCAGACTGCCTTCTATCACGACCTGTCCGTCGAAACCATTTCGGTCGATGAGGTGCTGAAGGAATACGAACTGCTCCAGACGCCGCAGATACAGGGCGAACCTGCAGCCCATTCCGCGGCCGAATTTACTGCATCACCCGAAGCAACGGTCGAATCCGACAAGAAACAGGCCGGTAGCGATGTGCTGGTCATCGACCGCGACCTGAAGGGCATCGACTACAAGCTGGCCCGATGCTGCCACCCCATCTACGGCGATAGCATCGTAGGCTTCGTCTCAATCGCCCGTGGCATCACCATCCACCGCTCCGACTGTTCGAACATCAAGAACCTCGAGAAGCAATACCCCTATCGCATCCAGCGAGCCCGTTGGAGCGGCAAGAGTGCCGGTCAGTATTTCATCACCCTTCGCGTGGTCGGCAACGACGATATCGGCATCGTGACCAATATCTCGTCGGTCATCAACAAGGAGCCGAACACCCTGCTGCGCTCCATCTCGATCGACACGGAGGGAGGACTCTTCCAGGGGCATCTCACGGTGAGCGTTTCCGATCTTTCGTCGCTCAATACGCTGATCCGAAAGATTCAATCCGTGAAAGGTGTCAAGAACGTTTCACGAACCAACTGATTCGTCTTTTATCAAATACTTATTCATTTCAACCGATATGAAACCCTATCTTCTCATCCTTGCCCTCGGCATAGCAATGGCCTCCTGCTCCGGATCGAAAAGTCCTTCCGTAAAGGAACTAAGAGCCATGCAGCTGGAACAGTACCGCACACAGCTCCAAACCGAAAGTCGGACCCTCAAGGTTACCGATTCCCTGATGATAGCCATCATTCCCGAAATCAACACGGCCAAGGAAAAGGGCTTTGAATACGAAAAGACACAATACGATGACCTGGGGCGCTTCCGTCCCATCGGCATGGATCCGAGCAAGAATCTCTACAAGACCTATATGCGCTGTGCGGTCGATGACTACGGACGCACCCAGCTCATTGCAACCTATTGCGGTCCCAAGTCGTTTGTTGTCCACCAGCTTCGCATCGAGGCCGGTGATGGTACCCAGGTCACCACCAAGGCCATCGAACCCAACGATGGCACCAACTACAGCTACGACATCAGCGGCACCCATTATCAGGCGGTCACCTTCCTCCATTCCGACAAGATCAGCGAAGGCATGTCGAACGACAGTATTGTGCTCGCCAATGCCAATACCGACAACGATGCGCTGGGCTTCATCGCACAGCACGTCAACGACGACAAGATGAAGTTCTTCCTGATCGGTATCGACGGGAAGGAAAAGCCTGTTGTCGTACTTCCTGCCACACGAAAGGCGATTGCCGCTACCTATGAACTGGGTGTGCTGCTTCGCGAAAACACCCGTCTCCAGCAGGAGAACAAGACAGCCGGTCTCAAGATACAATATCTCGAGCAGATGATTCTTCGCAAGGAGTTGGAGGAAGATGGTGGCCATTAACCGCCATTAACTCCTGCGGGATAAAGCTAAATTCAGATCATTCCTGAAATTTCCAACAATCAATATTAACCTCTTAAAACTAAACACGATGGAAAAATTAATGTTTAACTACTCAGTTATCAGCGCATTCGTCCAAGCACTCTTTTGGAAGATTGTCATCGCTATTGTCGTTTATATCATCGGCAAATGGGCTATCAACAAGGTTTGCAAGATCAGCACCAAGATGATGAACAAGAAGGGTGTGGAAGACTCGCTGCAAGGCTTCCTCGAGAGCATCATCAAGGTGGGACTCTGGCTCTGCCTGATCATCGCCATCATCAACATCCTCGGTGTCGATACCGCCGCATTCGTCGGTCTCTTCGCTGGTGCCGGTGTTGCCATCGGTATGGCCATGTCGGGCACCCTGGGCAATTTTGCCGGAGGCGTGATGATACTTCTTTTCAAGCCCTATAAGGTCGGCGACTTCATCGCAGCACAAGGCTATGAGGGCATCGTCAAGGACATCCAGATCTTCAATACCGTTCTGGTCACCACCGACAACAAGACCATCATCATTCCAAATGGCGGACTTTCGACCGGCTCGATGATCAACTACTCCAAGCAGCCCTATCGTCGTGTGGATGTCAACTTTGACTTCTGCTACGGCACCGACTACGAAACCGTACGCGAAGCCATCGAAAAGATTCAGAATGCGTGCCCGCTTATCCTCAAGGAACCCATCGCAGGCGAACCCGTTGCCGGTCCCTGGCAGGGCTTGGCCAACATGGGCGAAAGTGGTTGCACCATAGCCACCCGTTCGTGGTGCAAGAGTGCCGACTACTGGGCAGTCATGGGCTATATGAAGTATGAGGTATATCAGCAGCTCCGCAACTCCGGATTCATGTTCCCGTTCAACAAACTCGATGTTACCGTCATCAAGGAATAATCTATGAATCTGATTGACTTTTTGAATGCCAGTCCCGTCAATTATCTTGCAGTCGCAACACTCGAAGAGCAGTTGCAGGCTGCAGGATTCCACAAGATTGATCCGACAAAAACCATTCCCGAGATTCATGCAGGCGACAAGTTCTATGTCACCAAGAACGATTCCTCGCTCTATGCCTTCCGTATCGGTTCCAAGCCTTTGGGCGAAAGCGGCATTCGTCTGATTTGTGCCCATTGCGATTCTCCAACCTTCCGCATCAAGCCCAATCCGGAAATCCGGATGGAGAAAGGCTTCGTCAAGCTGAATACCGAGCTCTATGGCGGGGCCATCATGAGCACGTGGTTCGACCGTCCTCTCTCGCTGGCAGGACGTGTGATGCTGCGCACAAGCGATCCCCTGCATCCACAGACACGTCTGCTCCACATCCAGGAGCCTATCCTCATCATTCCGAACCTGGCCATCCACTTCAACCGACAGGTCAACGATGGAGTGAAACTGTCGAAGCAGAAGGATATGCTCCCCATTCTGGGCATCATCGACGAGGAACTCTCCGCCAACAATCTGCTCCTCAATCTGATTGCCTCGAAACTCGATGTAGAGCCCGACGACATTCTCGACTTCGACCTCTATCTCTACGATACTACCCCTGCCTGCGAAGTGGGATTGCACAAGGAATTCATTTCAGCAGGCCGTCTCGACGACCTATCGATGGTTCATGCAGGGCTTCAAGCCATGCTGGGTAGCGAGGTTGAAGCTGAAGCGAAGCAGGGCATTCCCGAACAGACGATGGCCTTGGCCATTTTCGATAACGAGGAGACCGGCAGCGGCACCAAACAAGGCGCAGGTTCACCCTTCTTCTCACAGGTACTCGAACGTATCGTCATCGCCCAGAACAAGGCCTTACGGCTCGAAACCGATCCTCGCGACGATTTCTATCGGATGATTGAGAACAGCTTCATGGTAAGCGCCGACAATGCTCACGCCTGGCATCCGAACTATGGCGAGAAGATGGACCCGACCAACCATCCCGTGCTCGGAGGTGGCCCCATCATCAAGGTCAATGCCGCTCAGAAATATGCGACCGACGCCGACGGAGCAGCCGTCTTCGGCGAAATCTGCCGACGTGCCGGTGTACCCTACCAGCGCTTCGTCAATCATAGCGACATAGCCGGAGGAAGCACCTTGGGCAATATCCTCACGAGCTCTCTCCCACTACGTGGCGTAGATATGGGCAATGGCGTCTGGGGCATGCACTCCGTCCGCGAAACCGGCAGCACGAAAGACCAGGAATACGTCATCCGTGCCTTCTCCGAATTCTTCTGGGGTTGAACGAAGGAATAACTCCTTGATTAAAATATGACTCTAAGGACGTAGATGATTTTTCATACTAAAGTCTTTAGAGTCTATTTGTTATTTAGATCATTATAGATAATTGCTATCAACTTTACAATCAATTTGGCCTTAAGTCCAGAAATTGCACTACGTGGTACGATGTAGTGCAAGATTGACGTGGGATTGTACTACTTGGTACCATATAGTACTGGATAAAGTATGAGATTGTACTATTTGGTATAATATCATACAGGATAATGTGTGAGATTGCATTACTTTGTAGAGTATATGGAGCAAGATTGACGTTAGATTGTACTACTTGGTACCATACAGGCCAGGATAAAGTGTGAGATTGCACAACCTGGTACAAACAGGACAGGATAAAGTGTGAGATTGCATTACTTGGTACCAAACAGTGCAGGATAAATGTGAGATTGCACTACTTGGTACCAAACAGTACAATAAATCGTAAGATAGCAATACTTTCAACCATTAGAGGAAAGTTGAAGAATTTTCTTCGAAAACTACAGACGCGGTACCAAACCGTATGATGCATGATGTAGATACCATGACAAATGTGTTTCAGCTGAAATACCAAAATTGGTCATGAAACAGGCTGAAATAAGAAATTGAGGAGATTACTGGCTTCCTAAATGGCAAGATAGTGGTTAAAACCCACAAATTCACGAAATGCTGAAATCTTATTAGAGAGGTAAAAGTAGCTGAAAAAAGGGGTTTTTACTATAAAAAAATGTAAAAAATGGGGATTTTTCGTATAATTATTTCAATAATTGAAGATTGAAACATGAGTAATGTAGAAATTTATTATGCGTAAATTATTGAAATACAGCCATATAGAGAAATATAGATTAATATATTATTTCAGTTTCAGTTATTTCAGTTATTTTTTCGAAGGGTCACTTTTTCTTTCGCATCATATATATTATATATAAATATTTAATTATTAATTAATTATATAATAAAATAGAAGGGATATGAAAAATTAATACCTTCAAAAAACGAACTGAAAAACTGAAATAACTGAAACACCGGCTTCCGCCTTCATCTTTTTCTAAAAGGCATTCTTATACTTGGAACCATTTATTTCTCGATACGATAAATCTTCGTGACCAGTTCGCCTTGCGGCGTAATGCCTTCGGCACGGAGGGTGTATGTGGTATGGCGATTGTTGGGAAGCGGGAGGTCGAGTGTGACACGACCTGATGTGCCGCTGAATACTTCCGGATTCCAGTAGCGGGTAGCACGGGGAGCGTTTGCGATATGAAGGTTGGGGAACATTAATCGCTTGGCATAGCCCAAGGGCATCTGCAGCTTGAGGATGTCGTTCACGCCTGCCTGAAAAATGAGTTCGTCAACGTTCTTCAGGTCAACGCGGATAATGGGCGAATCGGGGAACTCGGTTCGTCCGATGGTTCTGGCTATGTGAGGAGGTATGAAATCGACCGCATAGACCACTTCAACAGGGAATAGCAGGGCTTTTTGCGGAAGATATTTGCCCAAGGAATCCTGTTCGATAGGCATTTCGGTGGTATCTACCACAAAACGGACGGGTACGTGCCTACCGTTCGTCATATACTTGGCGACTTCGCCATCGAAGGTGATGCCGTCGAACTTCAGGATCATCTCCTTGATGTCATAGAACTTGTATTCCGAGAGGTTGGCTGTGTAGCGAGATGCGATAGCCGAGCGTGTATAGATGTCGTCAGGCTCACTGGTGCGCAACATGGCCTGTACCTTTTCGTCGAGCTTCTTTTTCTTTTCGTCCAAAGTCTTTTTGGTGGCAATGGACAAGGTGTCGGCTTCGATAGAATCAGGTGAAAGCTTGATGTAGAAGCTCTTGGCATCAGAGGGCAGATGACTGATGAGCAATGGCGGCGTGAAGGACTCCAGTTCGAATTCCCATACGGGTTTTCCCTTTGGCGAATTGACCATGAAGCCGAACAAGGTGCTGTCGGGGTAATCGATGTTGCGGAATTGGAAATAGCCCTTGTTGTCGGATTGGGCGGTATAGATGTCAGGTCGTGTAAAATTCATCAGAAGGGCCTTGTAAGGTCGATTACCGACACGGTAGGTCAAGCGCCCCGTCAGGTTCTGTGTCCGTTCAAGAAAGACACGAGGTCTGTAGAGCAGGCTGTCGCGTGCCACCGACTCCAAGGAGAAGAAATCCGGCACCTTGGGCAACATGCTCGAGAGTGTTACGGACGTATCGACGGGGGTCATTGTGTCGTCGGTCACCGAAATGGAGAACCATGTGGAATCGGGGACGTCGAACGTAACGCGTGTCAGAGTATCGCGACGATGATAGGAGACGCTGGTTTGGAGTACAGGGGCATCGGGCCGATAGCCTTCGTGAAGTGGAAGTGACGTGAACCCCTTTTTTGCATCCTTGTCGGAGATAATGTGAATGGTCTTGCGGAAAATGAATTCCTCAGCTATATCTAATAAATAAAAGGTGTAGCCCGTGAGGGTATAGTCGCCGCTAACCAGCTCCTTCGGGAGGATCATCTGCCCGACGAAACGTCCTTCGTGTTCCTTGATCTTAACCCATTTGACTGCCTTGTCCGTTCCATCACGCAAGTCGGAATAGACAAAACGACTGCCACGATAGCGTGGCCGTAGCGATTCGCCTTCCACCAACCAGATACGCATCCAGATGGTATCGCCCGGCCGGTAGAGCTCGCGGTCGGTCATGATGTGTATCTTCTCCTGCGGGAAAAGGCTGCGCTGGAGTTTGAGCCTTTCTGCAAGCGAATCCATGCTCTCACTCTGCGCTAAAAGTGGGAATGAGAGAAGAATGGACAAGAGAGTCAGGAGGAGGCGCATGAATCTTAATTCTTGAAGCTATGGATGGGCGCTGGGATACGACCACCGCGATTGACAAACGTGTCGCAGGCGAAGGGATTGACGGGCATGATAGGTGCGTGTCCGAGCAAACCGCCGAACTCCACGACCTCTCCCACTCCCTTGCCGATGACGGGAATGACGCGGACAGCGGTGGTCTTCTGGTTGACCATGCCGATGGCGGCTTCGTCGGCAATAATACCGGCGATGGTCGTGGCGGGCGTGTCGCCCGGGATGGCTATCATATCGAGACCGACGGAACATACGCAGGTCATGGCTTCGAGCTTCTCGATGGTGAGGGCTCCGGCATTGACGGCATCGATCATGCCCTGGTCTTCGCTGACGGGGATGAAGGCACCCGACAGACCGCCCACGTAGGAGCTGGCCATTACGCCGCCCTTCTTAACCTGGTCGTTGAGCAGGGCGAGGGCTGCGGTGGTGCCTGGAGCACCCGTTCGTTCGAGACCGATGGCCTGAAGGATGTCAGCCACCGAGTCACCGATAGCGGGTGTTGGAGCCAACGAGAGGTCGATGATACCAAAGGGAACGCCCAGACGACGGGAAGCTTCCTGAGCAACGAGCTGGCCGACGCGGGTAATTTTGAACGCGGTCTTCTTGATGGTTTCGCAAAGCACCTCGAAATTGGTTCCTTCGGGGAGATTTTCGAGCACGTGCTTCACAACACCTGGTCCCGACACGCCGACGTTGATGATGGCTTCAGCTTCCGATACGCCGTGGAAGGCACCCGCCATGAAGGGGTTGTCGTCGGGCGCATTGCAGAAGACCACAAGCTTGGCACAACCCAACGAACCGGAATCCTTGGTGGCTTCGGCAGTTTCCTTGACCACATCGCCCATCAGGCGCACAGCATCCATGTTGATGCCGGTCTTGGTGGAACCGACGTTGACGCTGGAACAGACAAGCTCGGTGCGCTTCATCGCCTCGGGAATGGAACGAATGAGCAGTTCGTCGGCACGCGTCATGCCCTTCTGTACGGTAGCAGAATAGCCGCCGATGAAGTTGACGCCGACGTCATGGGCAGCGCGATCGAGCGTTCGGGCAATCTTGACGAAATCGTGCGTAGTCTTGCAGCACGAAGCTCCGACAATGGCAGCGGGAGTGATGGAGATGCGCTTGTTGACGATGGGGATGCCGTATTCCTGCGAGATAGCCTCGCCGGTGCGCACGAGGTTGGAGGCGTAGCGCACAATCTTGTCATAGATGTTCTGACAGGTCTGCAGCACGGATTCGGTAGAGCAGTCGAGCAAGGAGATGCCCATCGTGATGGTGCGCACATCCAGGTGCTCCTGGTCAATCATTTTGTTGGTCTCAAGGACCTCGGAAAGATTTAGCATGGTGAAGGTGAATATGATGCAGCCAAAGATGGCTGCGACTTAGACACGGGAGGTTTTGTCTTGATTACACGAAGGAAGACTCAAATGCGATGCATCTGGTTGAAGATCTCTTCCTTCTGGCACTTGATTTCGAGGCCCAGGGAATTGCCGACGGCGGTGAGGCCATCGCGAAGTTCGCTGAAGGGGACGTTGCAATTGTTGATATCAACGATCATCATCATGTTGAAGTATTCCCGGATGGTGGTCTGGGTGATATCGAGGATGTTGACGTTGTTATCGGCCAGATAGGAGCAAACGGCGGCGATAATGCCTACTGTGTCTTTTCCGATTACGGTTATTACGGTGCGGTTCATAGGGGTGGTTGTTTTATAAGGGGCAGCCAAGCATGGCTGCAACAAAGACAGGAGGGACGCGCGGAGAACGAAGGAAAGGCGGGACGCGTGAAGAACGAAGGAAAGGAGGGACGCGCGGGGAACGAAGGAAAGGAGGGACGCGCGGGGAACGAAGGAAAGGCGGGACGCGCGAAGGACGAGGTTGAGCGGTTTTAATCGCGACGGAAGATGTCGCGGGTATAGACCTTTTCCTTGACGTCGTCGAGGCAGGAGTCGTAGCGGTTGGCGATGATGGCGTGGGACTGCTGCTTGAAGGCCTGAAGGTCGTTGATGACCTTGCTGCCGAAGAAGGTGCTGCCGTCTTCGAGAGCGGGTTCATAGATGATGACTTCGGCACCCTTCGCCTTGATGCGCTTCATGATGCCCTGGATGGCCGACTGACGGAAGTTGTCGGAGTTGGACTTCATCGTAAGACGATAGACACCAATCACGCAATTCTTGGGGTCGCTGGCGCCATACTGGCTGTTGCTGGTATAGTCGTACCATCCTGCCATCTTCAGCACAGCATCGGCGATGAAGTCCTTGCGAGTGCGATTGCTCTGCACGATAGCAGTCATCATCTCCTGCGGGACATCCTGGTAATTGGCAAGAAGCTGCTTGGTGTCCTTGGGCAGACAGTAGCCTCCGTAGCCGAACGAGGGGTTGTTGTAGTGGGTGCCGATGCGCGGATCAAGGCCGACACCATTGATGATCGATGCGGTATCGAGACCCTTGACCTCGGCATAGGTATCGAGCTCGTTGAAGTAGCTGACGCGCAGAGCCAGGTAGGTGTTGGAGAAGAGCTTGACGGCTTCGGCCTCCTTCATGCCCATGAAGAGCGTGGGGATGTCCTCCTTCAGGGCGCCTTCGACCAGCAGGTCGGCAAACGTATGGGCGAACTCCTCGGCCTTGGGATTGCCGATGGCGGTGATGGCGGCGTTCTCCTCGGTGAAGTTCTTTTCGTCGATGTGGATGAGCTTCGGGAAGCCTACGATGATGCGCGAAGGATAGAGGTTGTCGTAGAGCGCCTTTGATTCGCGCAGGAACTCGGGCGAGAAGAGCAGGTTGAACTTCTTGCCCTTCAGCTCGGGCTTGTAGAGGAACTGGAGCGCATACTTGACGTAGAGCGAACGCGAATAGCCTACGGGTATGGTACTCTTGATGACCATTACGGCATCGGGGTTGTTGGCAATGACAAGATCGATGACCTCCTCGACATGCGACGTGTCGAAATAGTTCTTGATGGGGTCGTAGTTGGTGGGAGCCGCTATGACCACAAAATCTGCCTGTCGGTAGGCGGCTGCACCGTCGAGCGTGGCGCTGAGCTTTCCGCCCTTGCCTTCCTTGCGGAGGGCAGGAAGAACTTCGCCGAGATATTTTTCGATGTATTCGTCCTGGATGGGGCTGATGCCCTTGTTGATCTTGTCCACCTTTTCGGGGATGACATCAACGGCAATCACCTCGTGGTTCTGTGCTAACAAGGTGGCGATGGAGAGGCCTACATAGCCTGTACCTGCCACAGCAATCTTTATGTCTTTGAAATCTCGCATATTGTTGGGGTTAAGAGGGTTTGAGGGGTTTGATTTCTAATGCATCAATTGATAGAAAAGTTCCTGCATGAGGTCGGGATCGGGTGTGGTCCCTCCTCTTCCACCCTTGCTACGGGCGTCGAACTCGCGAAGGATAGAAATGTTGCGCATGGTGGTGCGAGCATTATAGCAACGCATACCATCGAGGACAGTCTTGGCCTGCGGATAGCTGCAACCGATCTCCTTCATGATGCCATTGATGGTACGGTCGCTACAGTAAAACCCGAGCATCATGTTCTGGAAGAGTGTGAAGAGCGTCGAGATGACCATCGGGATAGCACCGGCCTTAGGGTTACGAGTGAAGTAGAGACGAATGTTCTCGACTCGCAGGGCATCACGACGGGCAAGGGCTTCGGAAAGCTCATATACATTAAATTCGCGCGAAATGCCAACGTGATCGGCCACATCCTGTTCGGTGATCTGGGTACGTCCCTGCATGGTGAGGCGCAGCTTATCGACCTCGTGCGAAAGGCGGCTGAAGTCGGCGCCGATGTAGTTCTGCAGCATGTCGATGGCCTTCGGTTCGGCGGTGACACCCAAGGTTTTCAGGAAAGAAGGGAGGATGCGAGGCAGCTCGTAATCGCGCACCTTGTCGCTCTGATAGACCACGCCAATCTTCTTGCAGAGCCTTAACAGCTCGGAGGTACCCGAAATGGCGACAGTCTTGCAGGTAATGACAAGCACCGTGCTGGGGCTGGGTTGCTTGAGGTAGAGGCAGAGGTCATCGAGCTTGAAGGAACGCTTGTCGAGCGCCTGCACTTCGCGCAGCATGACCAGCTGCTTCTCGGCTACCATGGGAAAACGACGACAGGACGAAATGACATCGCTTGACGAAAATTCTCCTGCACCCGAATAGAACTGCACCAGGTCGAAGTCCTTCTCGTCCTCGGTAAGTACCGTGTCGAGCAGGAGATTGGTGAGTTGGTCAATGAAGAAGGCTTCTTCGCCATGCAACAGATAGACCGGAGCAAATTGTCTTGCTTCGATTTGTTCCTTTATCTGCTGAAAATTGTCTGTTTTCTTTGCCATGTCAAATTTTGTTTGTATCTTTGCAGCCGATTAACAAACAGGCTTTGCTATGGATACTCTGAATCTGCCATCCTATGAAGTGCGCACCCGACTGAACCCCAAGACCTCCCTGCAGGAAATTTGGGATACACAACGTCGGCGCTGGGTGAAACTCACTCCCGAAGAGTGGGTACGGCAGCATTTTGTGCATTTCCTTGTCGAATACCTGCATTATCCTTCCGGAAGGATAGGCAACGAGATAGCCATCAAGGTGGGCAAGCTGGAACGTCGATGCGACAGCGTGGTTTTCGGCGATAGCGGCGAACCGCTTCTGATTGTGGAATACAAGGCCCCGACCGTGACGCTCTCGCAGGAGGTTTTTGACCAGATCGGGCGCTACAACATAGCCCTGCAGGTCGATTGGCTGCTGGTCAGCAATGGTCTGCAGCATTATTGCTGCCATCTGAACCGTGAAGCAGGTCGCTGGGAATTCCTTCAAGGGATTCCAAGCTACCCGGAGTTGAGCCAGCAACAACATCCTCGATAGTATCGGGCTCGTCGGTACCGCCCACTTCGACCAACTGGTTGTCGGTAAGGTGGATGACACGACCCGGGAAATAATTGAGGAATGCCAGGTTGTGGGTGGACATGATGACCGTGGCATGCTGCTCCTTGCAAATCTTGTAGAGCAGACTCACGATCTTCTGCCCTGTTTCCGGATCAAGGTTGCCCGTAGGCTCGTCGGCAAGGATCAGGCGGGGGCTGTTCAACAAGGCCCGAGCAATCACTATACGCTGCTGCTCACCACCCGAAAGGGTGTTGGGCATTCTTTTTTCGCAGCCTACCATATCGACGAGGTCGAGCACTTCGGTGATGCGCTGACGACGGTCGACGACGTTCTTCCAACCAGTAGCACGAAGCACAAAGTCGAGATTGGCTTCGACATCGCGATCGGTAAGAAGCTGGAAGTCCTGGAAGATGATGCCCACCTTGCGGCGCAGATAGGGAATCTGACTGGACTTGAGGGACAGCAGGTCGTATTCGTCGAAGATAATGGCTTCCGTTCCTTCGCGAATATCGAGGTCCTTGTACATCGTACGAAGAAGCGACGACTTGCCTGCACCCACCTTGCCAATGAGATAGACAAATTCCCCCTCACCGACCGCAAGGTCCATATTCTTGACGAGCACGTTATCGCCTCGTGCGATGGTGACGTTCTTGTAACTGATCATGGGGTTCTGGGAAGTTCAAGAGGTTCGAAATGTTCAAAAGTTCGAAAATTCAAAAGTTTGAACAGTTCGAAGAGTTCGAACGGTTCAAAGTGTTAATGTTTTTTCCAGCCGGGCTGATGACGTTCGGCAAGTTCGGCAGCCATATCCTCGATACGGAGTCCTTTGCTCGTAAGGAGGACGATGAGATGATAAAGCATGTCGGAACCTTCGTAGATGAGGCGATCGTTGGTGCCATTGGTGGCCTCGATAACGAGCTCGAGTGCCTCCTCTCCTACCTTCTGAGCCATGCGGTTCAGGCCATCCTTGAACAGGCTGGTTGTGTAGGAGCCTTCGGGCATCTCCTCGTGACGCTTGATGATGAAGTCCTGCAGCTCGGTAAGGAAAAGCAAGGGATTACGTTCGTTGGTTTCGTTCCAGCAGGTATCGGCACCCGTATGGCAGACAGGGCCAGCGGGATTGACCTTGATGAGCAGCGTGTCGTCGTCACAATCGTTGAGAATCTGGACGACTCGGAGCACATTGCCCGAGGTCTCGCCCTTGGTCCAAAGGCAATTGCGCGTGCGGCTCCAGAAGGTCACAAGACCTGTCTCGACGGTCTTGTCGTAGGCTTCCTGGTTCATGAAGCCAAGCATGAGGACCTTGCTGGTCACAGCATCCTGGATAATGGCAGGAACGAGGCCCTGCAACTTTTCGAAATCGATTTTCATTCGTTTATTTTGGGATTTTGGATTTTAAAAAGATGATTACAAGCGGACGTTGATGCCGTTCTCCGCAAGATAGAGCTTGAGCTCGCGCATCGGGATTTCGCCGAAATGGAAGACCGAGGCAGCTAAGGCAGCATCGGCATGACCGACCTTGAATACATCGAGGAAATGCTCCTTGCAACCAGCTCCACCCGACGCAATGATCGGGATGGTCAGTTCGTCGGACAAACGGGCCAAGGCTTCGTTGGCAAAGCCCTGCTTCGAGCCGTCGTGGTTCATCGAAGTGAAAAGTATTTCGCCCGCGCCACGTTCCTGCGCCTCGTGTGCCCATTCGAAGAGATAACGGTCGGTCGGGATGCGTCCTCCATTGAGGTAGCATCGCCATTGCCCATCGTCCTCCAGTCGAGCATCTATGGCACAGACGCACTCCTGCCGTCCGAAACGCTCGGCAATCTCGGTGATAAGCTCGGGACGTCGCAAGGCAGATGAGTTGACCGAGACCTTGTCGGCACCGGCAGCCAGCAGCCTTTCGACATCGGAAAGCTCGTGGATACCCCCGCCAACCGTGAAGGGGATGGATACTTCGGCGGCAATTCGACGGACAAGGTCGGTAAAGGTGCGCCGTCCCTCGTGGGAAGCCGTGATGTCGAGATAGACCAATTCGTCGGCGCCCATCTGACTGTATTGCTTACCAAGCTCTACAGGGTCGCCTGCATCGCGGAAATTGATAAATTGTACACCCTTGACGGTTGTTCCGTCCTTGACGTCGAGGCAGGGGATGATGCGTTTGGCTAACATCTTTTGAATTGAAAATTAACAATTAACAATTGTTTTTTTGATAACGTTCAAGTTCGGAGAACGTGATGCGGCCCTCATAGATGGCCTTGCCGATGATGACGGCGGGAACGTTGGCAGCTTCAAGCTGAAGCACATCCATCATACAGCTGACTCCACCCGAAGCTATGACATACAGGTCGGGAAACTCCGCCATCATATCCTTATAGAGTTCGGTGGAAGGACCTGCCATCATGCCGTCGCGCGATATGTCGGTCGAAATCACTTTGCGGACACCTCGGGCCGTATAGCTTTCGAGGAAGGTCTGCCAGCGTGCATCGCTCTCTTCGAGCCAACCCTGTATGGCAATACGTCCGTCCTTGATGTCGGCGCCGAGAATGACGCGGTCGGAGCCATATTTTTCGAGCCAGGCCAGAAAGAGCTGGGGGCGTTGAACGGCAATGGAACCTGCGGTTATCATCTGTGCGCCACTTTCGAAGGCCACACGAGCATCTTCGTCGCTCTTGATTCCGCCACCGAAATCGATGACGAGATTGGTGCCCGAAGCAACCTTCTCGAGGATCTTGTGGTTGACTATATGTCCGCCCTTGGCCCCATCAAGATCAACAAGATGAAGGCGCTTGATGCCGATGGCTTCGAACTGCTTGGCAGTTTCCAGCGGGTCCTGGCTGTATTCTTTCTTTGTATCATAGTCGCCTTTCGTAAGGCGAACGAGTTTGCCGTCGATAATGTCAACGGCGGGAATAAGTTCAATCATGACAAAAAGTTACGTAATATCTGCTCCCCGACTGACCCTGACTTTTCGGGATGGAACTGAGTGGCCCAGAAGTTATCCTTGTGAAGGGCTGCACTATAGTACCCGTCATAATCGGTCTGAGCGATTGTGTAGGGACAAAGGGGAATGTAATAGCTGTGCACGTAATAGACATAGTCTCCTTCGTGCAAATTCATAAATAATGGGTTTTCGAACTTCTCAATGGTGTTCCATCCCATCTGTGGCACCTTGAATTCGGGTGAAGAAGGACGGAAACGAACGACGGGAACATCGAAGATGCCGAGACAATCGACATCACCCTCTTCGCTATGACGGCAGAGTAGCTGCATGCCGATGCAGATGCCCAGAACGGGCTGACGAAGATTGCGGATGACGTCTGACAAGCCCGTCTGGTTGAGATACTGCATAGCAGCACGCGCTTCGCCTACACCCGGGAAGATAACGCGGTCGGCCTCGCGGATAGTCTTGGGATCGTCAGTTATCTCTGCCTCGCACCCGAGACGCTTGCAGGCACAATAGACGCTATAGATGTTGCCCGCATTGTATTTGATGATAGCTACTTTCATATTAGTCATTATACCATTGGATCTTGTTGCTGCGCGACACGCTTGACTTCTGATACTTGAGGTCCGACAACATGGAACTCTTGACAGCGATATTCACATTGAAGGAAGCAAATCGTCCCAGAGGATTAAGAGATGCGGTAAGCGTCCAGCAATGCATATCGCGGCTCGCGTTGATGTTCATGTAGGTGACCTTGTTCAGATTCAGGTCGTAGGAACCATTGAACGAGAAGTTCCAGCCCTTGGTGGGCTGAATCGTGCCACTAAACGTAGCACTATGCGTGATGCCTCGGTTGAATTCGCGTTTCTCCTTGTTGAAGGACTTGTACTGATAACGCATCGAATAGGAAATGTTGAGCGACCAGGGGACAGTCCAGATGAGATAGCCGTCATCATCATAGGTGCCGGTGCGCTTCTTCTCCTTCTGCTTTCGCTTTTCGGCATTTCGCTGCATACCTTCGAGGCTGGTCGGGTCGAGTTCCTCTTCGACGTAGCCATCCTCGCTGTCGAGATCATAGCTTTCATCCTCCTCTTCTTCTTCCTCGTCACCACCTCGTCCGAAAAGCTTGGCCAGCTTCTGGTTGTTGAGAGAATAGTTGAAGGAATAGCCTGTTGACATCAGGCGGAGAAACTCACCGTCCTTCCATCGGGGCCTGTCGTAATAGCGACCATTTTCGTCGTATTTATAGACATCCCACGTCGTATTGAGGTTCATGGTCGAATTCTTTCCCATCTTGATGGTAGCATTGATGGGAACGGTGGTACTCCATCGCATCGAGTCAGCGACCATGTTGTAGGAGATGCTGGTTGAGAGCTTATCGATAATCGAAATCTTCTTGTATCCGGTCGAATCCTTGCTGGAGCGTACCTTGGCCTCGATGTTGTTGTCGAACGAGAAGGAGATGGAGCCGCTCCGACCTTGTCCTGTGGAGCCTTGCGAATAGCCCTGGAAAAAGTTGTACTTCACCTCCCTTTGTCCGGTGGCCGATGTGCTGTCGGGAACGAAATAGCTGCCCCAACTGCCCCATTTCTTCTCGCTGAAGTCGGGCGTATAGTTGAACGAGATGTTTGGAGTAATGACATGACGAACGGCAAAGAGGCGGGAATTCTTCCAGAGCGGCTTGAAGAAGCCATAGAGCTTTGTTGAAAAACTAAGTGACGTGCTGAAGTCGTAGGCGTTGTAGAAGCCATAGACGGTATCCTTGGCTATGCCGCCATAGGAGCCATTGTTGTTGACCATCGACGGATCGTAGTATTGCACAGTCTTGTGGCTGTACATACGGTCGGTGAAGCTGATGCGTGGTGAAATCTGGATATATTTGGCTGCCGTGAAAGTAGCACCAATGGGCATGGAATGCTTGATGCCGTTCTCCCAGTCGCGGAGGATGTTCTTCTGTCCGAATTCGCTTTCCTTGGTCGTAATCTTGTTCGACATGTTCATGTTGTAGGTCATCGAGATCTTCTCGTACCAGCGATCGGAACCGCTCTTCTGCTTGCGCTTGAAGGGATACCAGGTACTCATCGACGCCGTGAACTGGGGCAAAGTGACAACAAGAGTGGAGTCGGTGGTGCGCTGCGTAATGCTTGTCGAAGCAGTCAGATTCCACTTGGTGTTAGGAATCTTGTAGCCAGCATTGATGGTTGACTGCTTGGTCGAAGTGGTCAGGTCGTTGCTAAAGACCGAGGTAGTGTTGCTGCGCTCGTAGCCGGAGGTTGTGAAGTTGACGTTGGCCGAAAGACTCAGATTCGGATTGAAACGCGAATCCTGCGAATGGCTCCAGGTAATCTTCATATTCTTCTGCTCCACGTAGTCGGGCAAACCCTTGTCGCCTGTCTTGGCCACATTGTAGCTGAAGGCGAAATTGCCCTTGAACTTGTAGCGAATGGCATAGCGGCTTTCTGTGGATATTTGCCAGGAGCCCTTCGTATAGATGTCACCACGAACAGCCAGATCGACATAGTCGTTGATGGCGAAATAATAGCCGCCGTCGCGCAGATAGAGGCCCTTGGCCTGGTCGGTGCCATAGGTCGGCATAAGTATGCCACTCGAATAGGATTTCGTGAACGGGAAATAGCCGAACGGGATGGCAATGGGGAGCGGCACATCGGCAACGACAAGGTAAGCGGGTCCGGTTACGATATTCTTGTTTGGGCGCAAGCGACCCTTGGTAAGCTCAATATAGAAGTGGGGGCATTCGGTCTGGTCGCAGGTTGTATAGCGTCCGTTTTCGAGGTAGATGTCGTTATTGGGCATCTTCTTGGTTGTACCGCCAGTGACGTAACCTTCTCCCTGTTGGGAAGTGACATCGCAGATAAAGCCCTTGGCCGTCTTGAAGTTGTAGGACATGGTGCGCGTCTCGTATTCGCCCGAATTGTCCTTGAAGACAGGCTTGCCATTTAATTTGCCGGTGATGGAATCGGGTACGCCATTAGCATGAACCAGCGAACTGTCGAGCGATAGTTGGATGCGCTCGGCATCGAGGGTGATGTCGGTATAGGTGACTTGCGATTCGCCATAGAGCCACGCCATGTTACCGGCTGCAAAAACCAGCGAATCCTGTGCCTTGTAGTTGACAACCGCAGTCAGCCCTCCACCTTCGGGTTTGATGGAGAGAGAATCCTGGGGAAGCGAATCCAGCGCAAGGGAATCTTGAAGAATGAGAGAATCCTGAGTAAGCAGATTTTGAGGAAGAGTATCCTGGTTGAGCGACTCTTGAGAGAGGGAGTCTCGGCTGAAGGAATCCTGGGGATAGACGGCAGTCGAAGGCTTTGCATAAATAGTCCTGCCGAGACACAGGGGTGCCAGCAGGAATATCAATGTCAGCAATATGGGGGCGTTGCCCTTGTTTATATGTCGTCTAAATAGAGTCTGCATTTACTAAAAAACGCTGCAAAGGTAGTTTTTTTCTTCGATTCAACCAAACCTTTGCAGCATTTTTTTACACATACGCGCGAAAAAGAGGGGTAAATTGTACTTTTTTAGGAGTTGGAAGCATCAAAAGGAAGCCTCCAAGTGCATCCTGTGCGCCAATTTGAACAGCCATAGGCCGTCTTTCCCTTCAAAACTTCTCCTCCGCAAAGAGGACATTTGTCAGGCACCTTCAGCTTCGGTTTGCGCGGCTTGCGCGGTTGGCTGGCCCGCTTTTCGGCAGCAGCAGCCTTCTTCTCGGCATCGGCCTTCTTCTTCTCCTCTTCTGGATTGACATAGGCCACCTGACGGTTGGTCTGATCCGACATGACGCTATGGATGATGTCAACCACCATCTGCTTGAGTTCGTCGATAAATTGGCCTGCCTGGTACTCTCCGCGTTCGATCATGCGGAGCTTGCGTTCCCATTGGCCGGTCAGTTCGGGGCTCTTGAGGAGTTCTTCGTGGATGACCTGAATGACGTCAATACCCGTCTGGGTGGCAATCAGGTTCTTTTTCTCCTTACGGATATAATTGCGCTTGAAGAGGGTTTCGATGATGGCTGCGCGAGTGGAGGGACGTCCGATGCCGTTCTCCTTCATGGCGTCGCGCAATTCTTCGTCTTCGCATTGCTTGCCCGCCGTCTCCATGGCACGCAGCAGGGTGGCTTCGGTATAGGGCTTGGGAGGCTGTGTCCACTTTTCGAGCAAGGACGGCGTATGCGGACCGCTTTCGCCGACCGTGAATTCGGGTAGTATGGAATTGCCTTCCTTATCGTCGTCATCGTCTTTCTGACCTGCATATACAATACGCCAGCCAGGATCGATAATCAGCTTTCCGGTAGCCTTGAACTCCACCTTGGACGCTTCACCCAGGACAGTAGTCGTATTGAACTTACAATCAGGATAAAACACAGAAATAAAACGACGGGCAATCAAGTCATATACCTGGCGTTCGGTAGCGCTGATTGTGGTAGCAGGAACGCCTGTTGGAATTATGGCATGGTGGTCGGTCACCTTCGAATTGTCAAAGACGTTCTTCGACTTGGGCAGTTTCTTTCCGTTCTCCAGCAACTTGCCCGTGAAGGCTTCGTATCCACGCAAGCCCTTCAGGATGCCGGGGCACTTGGGATAGACATCATCAGGCAGGAAAGTGGTATCGACACGCGGATAAGTGGCCACCTTCTTCTCGTAAAGGCTTTGGACAAGCTGGAGTGTCTGTTCTGCGCTGAATCCGAACTTGCGGTTACAATCGACCTGAAGGGATGTCAGGTCGTAGAGACGTTTGGGGCTCTCCTTGCCTGACTTCTTCTGGACATCAGTAATGGTGAAGAGACTGTCCTTGATGGCTTCGAGTGCAGCCTGCGCCTCTTCCACTTTCTCGTAACGGCCTTTCGTGCTGTTGAATGTCACGTCCCGATAGACAGTCTTGAGCTCCCAATATTGCTGGGGAACGAAGTTGACGATTTCGAAATGGCGCTTCACAATCATGGCCAATGTAGGGGTCTGCACACGTCCGATGGAAAGGATCTGACGTTGTCCAACCTGGCCGTAGCGCAAGGTGTAGAGACGGGTGGCATTCATGCCGAGCAGCCAGTCACCGATGGCACGGCTCAGACCCGCCAGATAAAGGCGATCGTATTTTCCTTGAAGCTCCAGATGCTGGAAACCTTCCCGTATGGCTTCGTCGGTCATCGAATTGATCCACAGGCGATAAATGGGGATTTTTCCATCTTTCTCGCGCTCAATTGCCCCAGCCTTCTGCATGACCCAGCGTTGTATCAGTTCGCCCTCCTGTCCGGCATCGCCACAGTTGATGATGCACTCGGCATTCTCGTAGAGCCGCTGGATGATATCGAATTGTTTTCGGACGCCGTCGTCGTCCTTCAGGGTGATGCCAAACTTCTGTGGAATGATGGGAAGCCAGACGATACTCCAGGCCTTCCATTTCGGATCGTATTCATCGGGGTTCTTCAATTCGCAAAGATGGCCGAAAGTCCACGTCACCTGGTAGCCATTCCCTTCCCAATAGCCCTGTCGGGGACCTCCTTGGGTGGCTCCAAGTATCTGCGCGATGCTTTGTGCTACGCTCGGTTTCTCGGCGATACAAACCTTCATGCTTGTCTATTTTCTGTTAAAGCTTACTTGTTTTTAGATGTGATTAGAGCCAAAATTATGCTATTTTGGAAAAAATCGCGTGCAAAGATAAAGATTTTTTGTGAAAGTTACGTTATTATTCAGAAAAAAATGTTATCTTTGCGGCAAATTTAAATCTTAAACCCGATTTTTATGAAATTTACAGAGCTTTGCGATGGCATCTTCAACCGATCCATTGCCGACTATCACAAGACCGATAATGTTGATACGCCTATCCAGAACCCTTACGAGAAAGGCAGCATCGAGTTTTTCCTTTATCTGAAGAACTGGATCGACACTGTTCAATGGCACTTTGAGGACATCATCCGCGACCCGAACATCAATCCGGAGGCTGCCCTTGTTCTCAAGCGTCGCATCGACAAGTCGAATCAGGATCGCACCGACCTGGTGGAGATGATCGACAGCTATTTCCTTGTCAAGTATCGTGACGTACGCGTGAGCGACGATGCAACCATCAACACGGAGTCACCCGCCTGGGCCATCGACCGTCTCTCGATCCTTTATCTGAAGATTTACCACATGCAGGTGGAAGTCGATCGTACAGACGTCTCGCAGGAGCATCACGACAAATGTGCCGAGAAGCTTCGTGTGCTGCTAACCCAACGTACCGACCTGTCCACGGCTATCGACCAGCTCCTGGACGACATCGAAGCGGGACGCAAGTACATGAAGGTCTATAAGCAGATGAAGATGTATAACGACCCGAACCTGAACCCTGTGCTCTACGGCAACAAGTAAATGAAACCTTTCCGGAAAGTCCTTGCCATGCGCTTGAGTGCGCTGGGCGACATCTGCATGACGCTGCCGGTGCTCGACAGCGTGTCGCGCGCCTATCCTGACGTGCATTTTACGCTGCTGACCACCAAAGTTGGCGCTATCGTCATGCAGACCTTGCTCCATCGACCGAATCTCGATGTGAAGGTCATCAAAAAGGGCGACTACAAGGGCATTTCGGGACTTAATCGCCTCTACCGCGAGCTGAAGGAGCAGAAGTTCGATGCCGTTGCGGACCTGCACGATGTACTCCGGACACAATGGGTCGATCTGCGCTTCTGGCTTTCGGGCACTCCTGTTCGAAGGATCCAGAAAGGACGAAGTGAGAAGAAGGCATTGACCAAGGGGACGATTCATCGGCAGCTCAAGACGAGCATCGAACGCTATCGGCAGGTCTTTTCCGATTTAGGGCTGGACTTCGAAATGGATTATCAGGGTGCAACCCATGCTGCCCTGCTTCGCGACAATCCCTGTGCCGTCCCTACCGATTCGCTGTCGATAGGCATTGCCCCCTTTGCTCAGCATCAGGGCAAAGTCTATCCCACCCCGCTTATGCGCCAGATGATATCCCTGCTGATCCAGGAACTTCCCCAGATTCGAATCTTCCTCTTTGGCGGCCCCGACGAGAAGTCCACCTTGGACACCTGGGTAGAAGAGCATCCTGAACATATCGTCAATCTGGCTGGTGTGCAGACCATCGAGGACGATCTGCGATGCATGGCGAATCTGCGGCTGATGGTTTCGATGGATTCGGCCAACATGCATCTGGCTTCACTCGTCGGCCTGCGTTGCCTTTCCATCTGGGGCACCACCCATCGCTATGCCGGATTCCTGGGTTATCAACAGCGCGAGGAGGACTGCATCGAACTGCCGCTCTCCTGTCGTCCATGCTCGATCTATGGCAACAAGCCATGCAAGTTCGGAGACTATCATTGCCTGACCGAAATCACCCCACGGGTTGTGGCAATCCGAATCAAAGACCTACTCATCCATTGAATTCCTTCCAGCCATGCGGATCTATATTGTCGAAGACGAACCTTTGGCAGCACAAAAGCTGAAGTTCTTCCTGCAGAAGCTGGGAGAACGTGCAAGGGACATCACCCTCTTTGGAGATGGCACAGAATTGGTCGAGGCTCTTTCCTCCTCCGAAGCTCCCGACTTGCTCTTCCTCGATATTCAGATGCCGGGGCTTACGGGTATTGAGGTACTCAGGCACCTGCAGGAAAAGGGGCAGGACGAGGGTGCCCCTGAGCTCAAGGTAATCATCACCTCGGCCTATGACCAATATGCCATCGATGGTTTCAACTTCGGTGTAACGGATTATCTGCTCAAGCCCTACACGCTCGACCGACTTCGCCAGGCCTTGTCCAAGGTACGTTCCGAACCCGTCATCAGCATCCGCTCAGAGGGTCGGATTGAACGCATCCGGGTGCTCGACATCCTCTATCTGGAGGCGCAGAAGGACTACACGCAATTTACACTCGTCAACGGGCGCAAGCTCTTGACAATCGGCACCTTGACAGGTTTTGAGCAGCAGCTTCCTGCTCCGATGTTTGCACGCATTCAGCGAAGTTATCTCTTAGGGCTGAAGCACGTGAAGAGCTACAATGCTACGTCGGTGACCTTGACAACCGGTGAGGAGATGCCAATCGGACGGACCTACCGCGATTCGTTTGCCAAGGCCGTTTCAAATCTCAATTAGAATCAAATAGCGTAAACCATGACTTGGATTGACGTATTGACGTTGATTGGTTCCATCGGTTTGTTCCTCTATGGACTCAAACTGATGAGCGAAGGGCTGCAGAAGATTGCTGGCGACAGTCTCCGCAAGGTGCTGGCCGCAATGAACAGCAATCGTTTCACCGGCATGCTGGTCGGCATACTGGTCACGGCCCTTGTTCAATCGTCGTCAGCTACGACGGTGATGATTGTCTCGTTCGCCAATGCAGGCATGATTTCGCTTGCGCAATCCATGTCGGTCATCATGGGTGCCAACGTGGGGACGACTGTGACCGCTTGGATCATTGCTGTCTTCGGATTCAAGTTCAATATTGCCTTCCTGGTCTTCCCGCTCATTGCCCTTGCCCTGCCGTTCTTCAATTCGGGCAGTAGCCGCAAGAACGCATGGGGAGAATTCATCATCGGCTTCTCTCTTCTTTTTCTCGGCCTTGACGAGCTGAAGCACATCGTTCCTCTCTTGTCCGAATTCCCGGCCTTACTGGACAACCTGCGCGACATCAGCGCGATGGGTTATCCCTCCATCCTCCTATTCCTCCTGATTGGCATGATCCTTACGATGGTGGTGCAGGCCTCCAGCGCCGCATTTGCCATCGCTCTTCTGATGTGCGTCAATGGATGGATTACCTTCGAGATGGGATGTGCCCTCGTCCTTGGTTCCAACATTGGGACCTGCATGCCTCCCCTCCTGGCTGCTCTTTCGGCCAATACGATGGCTAAGCGAGCTGCCTTGGGGCACCTCTTGTTCAATGTGTTGGGCATGGTCTGGGCCTTGGCAATCTTCTATTATTTCTGCGACTT
>JAEEUA010000321.1 GCA_016286775.1 Bacteroidales bacterium | reverse complement strand
GGGACTGGGCTTGATCTTCTTGCTGCGGTAGCCGTTGAGGACACGTGCGTAGGAACTGTCACTGTAGGCTGCTTTGGCAAGGACAACATCCATCACGTCGAGGTGGTCAACGTAACTGCCTGCCGAGCCGATGCGGATGATGTTTTCAACACCGTAACCGTTGTAAAGTTCGTACGAATAGATGCCGATGCTGGGAATGCCCATGCCGCTGGCCATAACGGAAACGCGAACACCCTTGTAGTAGCCGGTGAAACCGAGGATGTTGCGGACAGAGGTGACGACTTGTGGATCGTCGAGGAATGTTTCAGCAATAAACTTGGCGCGCAGTGGATCGCCTGGCATCAGGACCGTCTTGGCAAATGCGCCATCGGGAGCGGAAATGTGGGGAGTTGCCATGGTTTTATAGTTTTAGGGGTTTAGTTAGGTCTTTATCTCGTGATTTCGTTATGCCGTGATACCGGGATACCGAAATGCCGAAATACCGGAATATCGAAATGCCGATATCGTAGAAATCCAGAAATCCCGGAATGTCTGGCTTGTTGATTAAATAAGCGCATCGATGATGCGGACATTGGCCTTTCGAAGTTGTTCGGAGGCAAGGGCCAGATTCCTGGAGAACTCTTCGAAAGTGGCGGCACCGCTGTCGCAGAGGTCGGTGACCGACTTGACGAAGAGGATGGGAACATGGAAGAGCGAGCAGACAAAGGCGACGGCAGCGCCTTCCATGTCTTTCAGTTCGCCGTGGTTCTGTCGGATAATCTCCTCGTCGCAAGGCTGCATATCGAGCGAGGAGCCCGTGGTGACTTTGCCAAGTTTGAAGCCAAGACGCTGGGCAAGTTCGGCCGTGCCTTCCCAAACGGGATAGTTGCCGAGCGCCTGTGTGCCCCATGCATCGTCGCCAGGTACGCGACGGTCGTGGAACATGACCGCATTGCCCAGATATACGTCTCCGATTTGGGCCCCATTGCTGCGGAAGGCGCCACAAGTGCCGGAGTTGATGACGAGGTCGGGTTGTATCTTTTGGATGGCAGTCAAGGTAGCTACTGATGCAGCCTCACATCCCACCAGGTCAGAGCCGTGCTGTTCGCCATTAAGTACGATGTAGAGGTCGGAATCCTGGATGCTTGCATGATAGCAGAGACAGGGGAGGGGCGCAAAGAATCCATCGAGCAGCTTGACGCCATAGTGCTCGATGAAAGGCTGTGCTTCAGCCCGCATGGCTACGATGTAGCATACTTTCATTTTTTTATCACGAATTTGAAAATTAGAGAATTATTGTTTTCTGAAATTCGATAATTCGCTAATTCGGGATAGAATTAAAACTCTGACGTGAAGTGGAACGTGATGTGGGGGAAGTCCTGCTGGGCCATGGAGAGGACGTAGCCCGACTCGGCAAGGAAGACGTCGCGGCCATCCTTGTCGGTGGCCATGAACTGCATCTTGCGGCGCTTGAAGTCGCGTAGCTGTTCCTCGTCATCGGTCTGCATCCAGCAGGCCTTGTAGAGGCGGATAGGCTCCCAGCGGCACTTGGCGTTGTATTCGTGCTCCAATCGGTACTGAATGACCTCGAACTGCAGTTGTCCTACGGTTCCGACCACCTTGCGTCCATTGAACTGATTGGTGAAGACCTGAGCCACACCTTCGTCCATAAGCTGGTCGATGCCCTTGGCAAGCTGTTTTGCCTTCATGGGGTCGGCATTCTCGATGTACATGAACAGTTCGGGCGAGAACGATGGGATGCCGGTGAAGTGAAGGTCTTCGCCGCTGGTGAGGGTGTCGCCGATCTTGAATGTACCGCCGTTGTCGGGCAGACCTACGATGTCGCCAGGCCAGCATTCATCGACCACTTCCTTCTTCTGTGCCATGAAGCAGGTGGGTGCCGAAAAGCGCATCTTCTGACCAAGGCGCACGTGCTTGTAATAGACACCGCGTTCGAACTTGCCAGAACAAACCTTGACGAAGGCAATGCACGAACGGTGGTTGGGATCCATGTTGGCATGGATCTTGAAAACGAAGCCTGCGAAATCCTGCTCTTCGGGCTGCACGACACGCTCCACCGTCTTGGTCGGCTTGGGAGAAGGTGCAATCTGGCAGAAGCAGTCGAGCAGTTCGCGCACGCCGAAGTTGTTGAGTGCCGAACCGAAGAAGACGGGAGCCAGCTGACCGTCGAGGTAGGCCTGCTTGTCAAAGTCGGGATAGACGCCACTGAGCAGTTCAACGTCTTCGCGCAGCTTGTCGGCATCGCGTTCGCCGACACGTTCGTCGAGCAGCGGGTCGTCGAGGCTTTCGAGGGAAACGCTCTCCGAGATGGTCTGCTTGCTGGGTGTATAGAGGTTGAGCGACGACTCGAAGAGGTTATAGACTCCCTTTAAGCGTTCGCCGATGTTGATGGGCCAGGTGAGGGGGCGGC
>JAEEUA010000097.1 GCA_016286775.1 Bacteroidales bacterium | reverse complement strand
TAGATGAGCGTCATGATGACGGCAACCAGGATGGGAGAGGTGAAGAGCAGCGTGGAGGCGATGCCGACAGGCATGTAGTTGTAACTCAGAAAGAGCGTGAGCGACGACAGCGCCATAAGGATGCCGAGGATGACAAGTTGCGGCAAGGAATGACGATTGACTCGGAAGGCCGTCTTCAGGTTGTGACGCCGCCATCCGTTCCAGATCATCAGCAGGCCAAGCAACGCGATGCCGAAAGCATAGCGAAACAGGAGCACCGAATCGGGATTCATTCCGTCGGCATACAGCGGCTTGGCAAAAATGGGATTGGTGCCGTAGGACGCTGCCGCGAGGGCTGCGAAGACGTATCCGGAATAGTTTTTCACTTCATACTTCATTATTAACACGAATTATCGCGAATTATCATTAATTTTTCAGTATGTGTGTCTATTGACCTACTTTGCAAACTAATAATTCATGTAAATTCATGATAATTCGTGTTAAAAAAGCCTCATCGTATTACTTGACAACCGGATCGCAGGTGACGTCGATGCCGAGCTTCTTGAAGATGGTTCGATCGACTTCGCTAAGCAGCACGGTGGCATGCACCTGGCAGCCACGCAGCAGGGGCAACGTCTCGAGGGCACGACGACAGTTGGGGTCGCTCACGCTGAGCATCGAGAGGGCCACCAGCACTTCGTCGGCATGCAGGCGCACGTTGCGACCCTGCAGGTATTCGAACTTCATCTTCTGGATGGGTTCGATCATGGTCTGCGGGATGAGGTTGATCTCGTGGTCGATGCCCGCCAGATGCTTGGTGACGTTGAGCAACAAGGCTGCCGAGCAGCCGAGCAACGAACTGCTGTGGGCGGTGATGATCCGATGATTGGGCAGCTCGAGGGCAATGCTGGTGTGGCCGCTCTCCTCCTTGCGCTGGCGGGCAGCGGGTACGGTGTGGCGGAAATCGGTATCGATGCGCGCCTGCTTCATCAGCAGGGCAATCTTCGAGACTTCGGTATCGTCAGTCAGTCCCTGGGCATATTTGCCGAGAGCGGCGAAATAGCGGCGCACGATCTCGTCCTTCGAAGCCCGGGCGCATACTTCGTCGTCGCTGATGCAGAAGCCCACCATGTTGACGCCCATATCGGTGGGCGACTTGTAGGGTGACGAGCCGTAGATGCCTTCGAAGAGTGCATTGAGCACGGGGAAGATCTCGACGTCGCGATTGTAGTTGACCGCCATCTTGCCGTAGGCTTCGAGGTGGAAGGGATCAATCATATTAACGTCGCCGAGGTCGGCGGTGGCTGCTTCGTAGGCGATGTTGACAGGGTGCTTGAGGGGCAGGTTCCAGACAGGGAAGGTCTCGAACTTGGCATATCCGGCCCGCACGCCATGCTGTGCCTCATTGTAGAGCTGCGAAAGGCAGACCGCCATCTTTCCGCTGCCGGGACCCGGAGCGGTGACGATGACAAGAGGACGCGTGGTCTGGAAGTATTCGTTGCGACCGAAGCCTTCGGGCGAAGCGATGACATCGACGTTGCGCGGATATCCTTCGATGAAGTACTGGTAGTGGGTACTGATGCCCATGCGCTCGAGACGTTCGCGGAATGCCTTGGCGCTGGCCTGGCCGTTGTAGTGGGTGATGACCACGCCGCCCACGTAGAAGCCGCGACCTTCGAACTCGCTGCGCAGGCGAAGCACGTCCTCGTCGTAGGTGATGCCGAGGTCGGCGCGCACCTTGTTCTTCTCGATGTCGGTAGCGCTGATGACTATGATGATTTCGGCCGAATCGGCGAGCTGGCTGAGCATGCGCAGCTTGCTGTCGGGCTGGAATCCGGGCAGAACGCGCGAGGCATGATGGTCGTCGAAGAGCTTGCCGCCCAGTTCGAGGTAGAGCTTGCCTTCGAAGTGCGCGATGCGCTCCTTGATGTGCTCCGACTGGATGCGGATGTACTTGTCGTTGTCGAATCCTAACTTCATATTGATTTCTTTTTCAACACGAATTATCGTGAATTATCATAAATTTTTGGTTACATAATTGAAATTTGAAAAAAACGCGACAAAGGTAGCCAGATTTTTTGGAATTATCAAAAAACGCAACAAAAAATTGATACTTTTTTGACAAAATAGCTTCTAATAACACTTTTTTGCAACAAATTCATGCCAATAATTTGCGAAATTCGAAGAATTCGTTTATATTTGCCCCGCATTTAGAGTAATTAAGGAAGCGTATCATGGAAAAAATCATCACCGAAATCACTCCACTCACCGAGCACGACAGCTTCTACGTGATGGACCACAAGAAAGATCATTATGACTACCCGCTTCACAAGCATGAAGAGGTGGAACTCACGTTTATGGAGAACTGCACGGGCGTACACCGTGTGGTGGGCGACTCCATCGAAATCTGCGGACAATACGACCTGGTACTGATCGGGAGCAACCTGGAGCATGCCTGGGAACAGCACCCCGACGAAGTGCTGGTCGATGTGGCGGCAGGCAAGAAGGTGCGCGAGTTCGTGATCCAGTTCTCGCCCGACCTGCTGGGCGAATCATTCCTTGCCAAGAGTCAGATGGCTTCGCTGGCCAGGCTTTTCGAACATGCCAAACGCGGTGTATGCTTCGGCCTGCCTGCCATCATGCGCGTCTTCAACAAGCTGGACAAGCTTTCGTCGGAGAAGCCGGGCTTTCCTCGCGTGCTGAAACTGCTTGACATTCTCTACCAGCTTTCGCTCGAAGATGACTTCCACCTGCTGGCTTCCTCGTCGTTCGCTTCGGTGAAATCAACAGCCGACAGCCGCCGTGTGCGCAAGGTGGAGGAGTACATCGACGAGCACTTCAAGGATGAGATACGCCTTGGCACCGTGGCCGAACTGGCCGGCATGACGCCGACAGCCTTCAGCCGATTCTTCAAGGTGAGAACGGGGCGCACCCTCTCGGACTACATCATCGACATCCGGCTGGGCTATGCTGCCCGCCAGCTCGTCGATACCACAACGTCTGTGGTCGAAATCTGCTACGATTCGGGCTTCAACAACGTGTCGAACTTCAACCGCATCTTCAAGAAGCGCAAGGGTTGTTCTCCTACCCAGTTCCGCGAGAATTACCATAAGAACAAGATATTTGTCTAAAACACAAAAACATGAAGACGAAAGTTTTGGCAATTGCCATCCTATTTGCCAGTTTTTTGGGAGCCCAGGCCCTCGAACTCCCCGAGATCATCGGCAATGACATGATGCTGCAGCAGCAGACCCAAGCCCGCCTCTGGGGATGGGCAAAAAACGGCTCTACCGTCGAAGTAACAACCTCCTGGGACACCCAGACCTATCGGGCCACCGCCGACAAGCAGACGGGACGATGGGAGCTGCAAGTCTCGACGCCCGCTGCATCCTACGACCCGCAGAGCCTCACCATCAAGGGCGACGGCGAGACTCGTCGAATCGAAAACGTGCTCATCGGCGAAGTGTGGTTCTGCTCCGGGCAGTCGAACATGGAGATGCCTCTCAAGGGGTTCTGGAACTGCCCCGTTCGCGGAGCCAACGAGGAGATTGCCCTTTCGGGACGCTATCGCCGCAGCATACGCGTAGCCACCATCGACAAAAAGGATGCTTTGGAGCCCCAGGATCGTGTACCCGGAGGCTGGAAGGTGTGCGAACCGAAGAATGCGGTCAACTTCTCGGCCTGCGGTTATTTCTTTGCACAAACCTTGACCGACATCCTCGACGTTCCCGTGGGCATCATCAATTGCTCATGGGGCGGCAGCTGCGTCGAAGGCTGGTTGCCCAAGGAAATCCTCCTCACCTATCCCGACGGACTCACCCCCATGGACCAAACGGACTATCACCGCAAGATGGTGATGTTCAACGGTATGCTCCATCCCTTGGCCGGCTACACCATAAAGGGTTTCCTTTGGAACCAGGGCGAATCGAACGTAGGTCGCGAAAAGGAATACGTTGAACGTTTCAAGACCATGACACGCCTTTGGCGCAAGATGTGGCGTCAGGGTGACGATTCGTTGCCCATGTACACGGTCGAACTACCAGGCTACAGTTATGGTGATGTGAATGGCACCAATTGCGCAGACTTCCGTGCCGCACAGCATCAGATTGCCCACGAACTCGAGAACAGCGGTTGCGTTTCGACCACCGACCTGATCCTTCCCTACGAGGCCGAGCAGATCCATGGTTGCCGCAAGAAGGAAATCGGACAACGCCTCGCCTATATGGCCGCCACGCGCGACTATGGCATCGAGGGCATCCATGCCGAAGCACCCGAGTTCGAACGCATGAAGACTATCGAGGTTGACAACAAATTCCTCAACTTTGTGGCCGGCTCGGCCCTGGCAGCCAATGCCAATGATAAGGGAAAAGTCGTGTGCCTCTACTTCAGCAATCTCATCGATGGCGTTGATCGGATGTTCAACATCGAAGGCTTTGAGGCAGCCGGCGCCGACGGCGTTTGGCACAAGGCCATCGTCTGGGCCGAAAACGGTTGGAGTGACCCCGAATATGGAGGCTGTTTCCTGAAGCTCGTCTGCCCCGACGCCGGCGAAGTGAAGAACGTGCGCTACAACTATCACAACTTCACCACCAATCAGCTCCACGACTGCTACGGCCTGCCTGTCGTGCCTTTTACAACTAATTTTTAATTCCGTAATTTCGGAATTTCGGTATCCCGGAATAACGATATCCCGATATCCCGAAATTCCGACTATTCCGAAAACTCCGAAATTTCCGAAACCCGATAAATGAAAAAATCCATCCTCTTTTTCTCCCTCCTCGCCCTCCTTGTCTCGTGCACTAAAACGCAGGAGGAATCTCCCTTCGTCACAGTCCGCAACGGCAAGTTCTACCAAGGTGGCAAGGAATATCGCTATGTGGGCACCAACTTCTGGTATGGCGCCATCCTCGGTTCTACAGGATTGGGCGGCAACCGCGAACGTCTCGTCCAGGAACTTGACGACATGAAGGCCGTCGGCATCGACAATGTCCGCGTCCTCATCGGCGGTGATGGCCGCGAAGGAATCCCTTCGCACATCTACCCCAAGCTCCAATCTGAACCTGGCGTCTATAACGACACCATTCTCGAAGGTCTCGACTACATGATGTATGAGCTCGAGAAGCGTCAGATGAAGGCCGTCCTTTATTTCAACAATGCCTGGGAATGGTCGGGCGGCTATGGTGCCTACCTCGACTGGGTGGGCTATACGGGCGACGTGATGAGTTCGAAAGAGCCCGGCAAGATGGTGCACTTCGACCGCACGCCTGTGCCCAGTTACGACGGCTGGTGGGAATATATGCAGTATGTCTCGGCTTTCGTCCTCAACGATTCGGCCAAGGCATTGGCTGCTAATCACGTGCGCTTTATCGTAGGCCGCACCAACACCGTCACCGGCAAGCCTTACACCGAGTCTCCCGCCCTCATGGCCTGGGAGATTGCCAACGAACCACGTTGCTTTGCCGACGACTCGCTCCACAAGGCGAAGTTCGTCGAGTGGATCGACGAGCAGTCGAGCCTCATCAAGAGCCTCGACCCCAACCACCTTGTTACCACTGGCTCCGAAGGCTATCACGGCTGTCAGGATGATTACGCCCTCTTCAATGCCATCCACACCCTGCCGAACATCGACTATGCCTGCATCCACATCTGGCCCAACAACTGGGGCTGGCTCGGACAGTTCAACCAGAACTACGATGCCGACAAGACCATCGCCGAAGACACACCCGACCCCATCGTCGAACGTGTGCAGGCCGCCTGTGACTCCACATTAGATTATATAAGGAACGCGCACAAGTATATGAGTGCCGCTGGCCGCCCCATTGTGCTCGAGGAGTTTGGCTATCCGCGCGACCGCTTTGTCTTCACACCCGGTTCGCCCACTCAGGGCCGCGATGCCTATTATCGCTACGTATTCTCCATCATCCGCGATTCCGGCATGATAGCAGGCTGCAACTTCTGGGGTTGGGGAGGCCGTGCCAACGTAAAGCACGTCATCTGGCAGCCCTATGACGACTATGTCTGCGACCCGGCCCAGGAGGAACAGGGCCTCAACTCCGTCTTTGCCTCCGACACCACCACGCTCCGTATGATCAAGGAGCTCAACACGGAAATCAAGAAATAAATGATTTCATCACGAATCATCGAATAACTTTGATTGTATTACGAATAAGTAATTCGATAATTCTAAAATTCTTGATAAAAAAGATATGAAAAAATTCTTAACACTAAGTTTAGGCCTGCTCTCATTGGCCTTACAGGCGCAGCCCAAAGTAACGCTCGAAGGTGACGACTGGGTATGGTATGCTCCCGAAACACCCGAACTGACATTCACGGTAAAGGATTCACTGCTGAATCCGTTGAATACCAACATCACCGTGCGCATCACCACCGACACAGGGCTTCCCGTCTGCGTGATTTCGCAGAGTGTCAATCTTGCGAAGGGTGACAGCGCCCACCTGTGCTTCAATCCCTGCATTGCCACACCTGGCTTCTACCACGTCTTTGTTGAAGCCGGCGGTCAAAACATCGTCGATAATGCTTACGAGCAATGGGGCGGACAGGGACACAAGTCATTCTACACCATCGGCTACGAACCTGAGAATATCGTTTCTCTGCCCGACGCGCAACCCGACTTCCAGGCATTCTGGGACAAGGCGCTCGCCGAACTTGCCGCCGTGCCTCTCCAGCCTCAGGTGAAGGAGTTGAAGGAAAAGAGCTCTCCCCGCAAGAAGGTATATTCGGCCAAGGTGCTCAGCATCGACAACGATACGGTACAGGTCTTCTACACCGTACCCGTCACCCGCAACAAGAATGCACGTTTCCCCATGCATGTGCTCTTCTTGGGATACAGCAGCGACATCTGGGACCTCGACGTGGAAGGCCAGGAATATATCGAGGCCATCGTCAGCGTGCGCGGACAGGGCCAGAACAAGCCCAACAACCGCTATGGCGACTGGATTCAATATGGTCTTGAAAGTCCCGACACGTATTACTATCGCGGAGCCTATCTTGACTGCATCCGTGGCATCGACTACCTCTGCACCCTGCCTCAGGCCGACACCCGCAACATCTTCGTCGAAGGTGGCAGCCAGGGTGGTGCCTGCAGCATGGCCGTTGCGGCCCTCGACCATCGTATCACCGCAGCCGCCGTCTATATCACCTTCATGAGCGACTTCCCCGACTACTTCCAGATTGTGCGCTGGCCAGCCGAACCCATCGAAACCAAACAACATGCTCTCGGCATGAGCAACGCTGAGATGCTGCGTGTGATGAGTTACTTCGACATCAAGAATCTGGCTCGTTGGATCGAATGCCCGGTCTATATGGCCATCGGCCTGCAGGACCCCACCTGCCCGCCTCATACCAATTTCTCGGGCTATAATCTTGTACGTACTCCCAAGCAATACCGCATCTTCCGTGACTATGGTCACCACGTCAACTACGACATCTGGAACCCCACCATGTGGGAATGGTTCGCACGATGGAGAAAATAAACAACATGCAGAAAGAAACAATAGCTTTTGATCAGCTGAGAGTCTGGGCACAAATGGCCACCTTCTCCCCAACACACGGCTCCAGCGAACGACACATTATCCTACACGCACACAATGACATCGGAGGTTTCGAGAAACAGATGGGACAGATTCAGAAAGCCTATTCCCTGTTACTCGAAAAATACCCGGACGCCAAGGTCATCATGCGACGCTATCTGCTCAGCGACATCGCCAACCAGGCTCCCGTCCTGCAGGCCCAGCTCCAGCGCGAAGGGAACGACAAGGGCGCCATCTCGATGATCGGGCAACCGCCCCTCGACGGCTCCAAGATTGCACTTTGGATCTATATGACCGAAGGTCTGCAGGTCTCCTATGCCGAAAATCTCACCGCCACCTCGCACAACGGCTACAGCCACTACTGGAGCACCAACTGGCAATCGACCACGGGCGGTTCCAATACCCAGACGCGAGAGATTCTCGAAGGTTATGAGACACAGCTGCGCCACACCGACCTCAACCTCGCTGACAACTGTCTGCGCACCTGGTTTTTCATCCGTGATGTCGATACCAACTACAAGGGCATGGTCGAGGCACGCTGCAACAACTTCACCATGCAGCGTCTGACGCCCGACACACACTACATCGCCAGCACAGGCATTGGCGGGCAACCCATCCAGACGCAAAGTCGCGTGCAGATGGATGCCTATGCCGCACAGGGTCTTCGTCCCGAACAGCAGCGTTATCTCTACGCACCTACTCACCTCAATCCCACCTACCAGTATGGCGTAACCTTCGAACGTGGCACAGCCATCCAATACGGCGACCGACGGCATCTGCTCATCAGCGGCACGGCCAGCATCAACAATCGCGGCGAAGTCATCCACCTCGGCGACGTCAAGGCACAGGCTGCCCGTATGCTCGAGAATATCGAAACCCTGCTCCAGGAAGGAGGTGCCACGCTGGACGATATTGTACAATCCATCGTCTATCTGCGCGATGTGGCAGACTATCACCTCGTCAGCCGGTATCTCGACGAACGACTGCCCGAAACACCCCGCGTCATCACTCTTGCCCCCGTCTGCCGCCCCGCCTGGCTCATCGAAATGGAGTGTATCGCCATCATCCCCGCCACCGATGCTCGGTACAACAATTTCTAACACATATTGCAATGCATCGACATCTTCCCATCTACAGTGAAAATTTGTTCCATAGGTTGATATTTATATATTCCAAATTGTATTATTTTGACAATAAATTTGCACACTCTTTGCAAAATTGTTAAAAGTGTTAAAACAAAATGTTAAATTCAAAGTCTTTTATCAACCTTGTTTGGAAAAAATCTATCTTTGCAACGATTTTTTGGGTTTATTGTGTCCTCACTTCATGTACACACAATGAATGAAGCTCATCCAACGGTCACACGCATATCATCACAAACTAACATATTTAACTAAATCTACCAATCAATGAGCAAAACAAGAAACTCTTGGCTCGCAGCAGGTCTCACCCTGTTGCTTGTAAGTGGTGCTCCTGGTTTCTTCGCCCCCAGCCTGATGCAGACTGCCGAGGCACAGAGCCAGAAGATTACCGGTACAGTTGTTGACGAATTTGGCGATCCCGTCATCGGTGCCAACGTTCGTGTCAAAGGTACTACCAATGGTGCCGTCACCGACATCGACGGCCAGTTCTCATTGGATACTCCCGTTGGATCTGACCTCGAGATCAGCTTCATCGGCTATGTGTCCGAGTCAGTCAAAGCCGCTCCCGGCATGACCATCACCCTTCGTGAGGACAGCCAGTCTCTCGAAGATGTAGTTGTAGTGGGTTACGGCACACAGAAGAAGAAACTCGTTACGGGTGCCACCGTACAGGTGAAGGGCGAGGACATCGCCAAGCTGAACACCAGCAATGCGCTGACCGCCATGCAGGCTACTACACCTGGTGTGAACATCACCCAGAGCTCCACCCAGCCTGGCCAGGGCTTCAAGGTGAACGTCCGTGGTCTCGGTACCGTCAACGGTTCTTCACCACTCCTTATCATCGACGGCGTGAACGCCGGCACGGCCGACAACGGCCTCAATGGTCTTAACCCCAACGAAATCGAGAGCATCGACGTCCTGAAGGATGCTGCCTCCGCTGCCATCTACGGTGCACGTGCCGCCAACGGCGTTATTCTCGTGACCACCAAGCAGGGCAAGGCCGGCAAGGTTTCGGTTCAGTACGACGGCTATGTAGGCTGGTCGAACCCCTACAAGCGCCCCAACACCCTCACTGCAAAGGAATACATGCAGGTCATCAACGAGACGATGTTCAACTACACCGGCGCTGCTCCAGTATGGAACACCATCGTTCCTCAGGCTATCGTCGATAAGGTGAATGCCGGATGGGAAGGCACCGACTGGTTTGAGGAATACCGCAACGAGAATGCCCTCCAGCACAGCCACGCCCTCAACCTGACGGGTGGCACCGACCGTTCGAAGTTCTCAGTGAGCCTCTCTTACTCCAAGCAGAATGGTATCATGGGTGGCGAGAAGGCCTCCAACTACGAGCGTTTTGGCGGTCGCATCAACTCCGACCACGTCATCTACCGCACCGATTCGGGTCGCGACGTTGTCAAGATAGGCGAAAACCTCTCCTACTGGTACCACAACGGACACTCCCTCGCCGAGAGCAACGGCTACTGGAACATCATGCAGGGTGCCTATTCTGCTTCTCCGCTTGTAATGCCATTTGACGAGGAAGGCAACCTCCTCGGCTACAACACCGCAGGCGCCGGCTACAGCACCATGATCTACGGCAACCCGCTCAATGGTCTCTACAATGGCCAGTTCGGAGGCATCAACAAGAACCGCGACTTTGGCGTTGGCGCTACCTTCTATCTCGAAATCGAGCCCATCAAGAACCTCAAGTGGCGTGGTTCCATGAACACCGGCTTCAGCGCTTCGCACTCGCGCAGCTTCACCCAGCCATTCAGCGTCAGCAACACCAGCTCGGGCGACTCCTACCAGACCTCGCAGAGCGAAAACCAGGGTGGCTCCCTCACCCTCGAGCACACGCTCTCCTATACTCTTCCCGATCTCAGCGGACATCACATTGACGTCATGGTCGGCCAGTCGATGGAGCAGAGTCTCTTCAGCCAGAACATGAGCGTCAACCTCTCCACCAGCTCTTCAGCTGCCGGCTCCCTCCTCCTCAACGGTTGGGACTACGCCATGATGAGCAACTACGAGACCAAGGACGACATCACCGGCTTCAGTGGCGGTGACTTCAAGCACCAGGTTTCCCTCCTCTCCTTCTTCGGTCGTATCAACTACAACTACAAGGAGAAGTACATGCTCACCCTCATTGCTCGTCGTGACGCTTCGTACAACTTTGCTGATAGCAAGCGTTCGGGCTATTTCCCCTCGGTTTCTGCCGGTTGGGTAGTCACCAACGAGAAGTGGGCTGAGCCTGTCACCCGCTTCATGGACTTCTTCAAGATTCGTGGCAGCTGGGGCCAGAACGGTAACTGCAATGTACCTCGTTCGTTCCCTTATCTCTCGAACATCTACTTCTCGCCCACAGGCTATGCTGACTACGGCTACAAGTTCTCAAGCGATCCCAGCTACACCGTCAATGGCAAGTATGTCACCGGTGCCTACGCCTACAACCAGCCGAATCCCGATCTGAGCTGGGAGACCTCTCAGCAGCTCGACCTTGGCTTCGATGCCCGCTTCCTGAACAGCCGTCTCGGCGTTGCATTCGACTGGTATCAGAAGGACACCAAGGACTGGATCATCGATGCTCCTCTCATCGACGTCTTCGGTTATGAGGCTCCCTCCGTCATCAACGGCGGCAAGGTGACCAACACCGGCTTCGAGGTAGCCCTTACCTGGAACGACAACATCGGCAAGGACTTCCAGTATCATGTCAACTTCAACATTGCCACCAACAAGAACGAAGTGAAGCAGCTCGGCACTGCTTCCGGCACCATGGGCCAGGAAGTAGGCGATGCTATCTTCGAGAACTCCGGCTATGCTGCTCTCGTGAAGGAAGGTCACCCCATCGGTTACTTCAGCGGCATGACCTATAGCGGCATTTGGCAGAACCAGGGCGAAATCGATGCAGCCCGTGCAGCCGGCAAGGCCGTGCTTGGCAATGCCCAGCCCGGCGATCCCATCTGGGACGACTACAATGGCGATGGCTCTATTGTCTATGCCGAGGTTGAGGATGGTGGCGACCGTCACGAAATCGGCAACCCGAACCCCGACGTGACCATCGGTGCCAACATCGGCTTCTCCTGGAAGGGTCTCGACTTCGCCGTTCAGGGCGCAGGCGCATTTGGCCAGCAGGTACTCCAGTGCTACCGCACCGCACTTCTTGCTAACCCATACGTACAATATACTACCGATGTATTCGATCGCTGGACAGGCGAAGGCACCAACAACTGCCGTCCTCGCTATACCGTAGGCGGCGAGGCCAACCAGTGGGTATCGCCTCTCTATATGCAGGATGCCGACTACTTCAAGATTCAGAACGTAACCATCGGCTACGACGTCAAGAAAGTATGGAAGGCTTGTCCATTCAGCCAGCTCCGCGTCTATGCACAGGCCCAGAATCTTTACACCTTCACCGGCTATACCGGCGTCGATCCTGAAATCGGTTCGAACGGTGGTAATGGCAACGGCAACTGGATCTCGGGTATCGACGTAGGTCTCTACCCATCTGCCCGCACCTATCTCGTGGGTGTCAACATCAAGTTCTAATTATTGGTTAGACTGAATGATACGATATTATTAGTAATTTGAATTAATAATTAGATTTAAGATATG
>JAEEUA010000096.1 GCA_016286775.1 Bacteroidales bacterium | reverse complement strand
ATCGTTGGCAAGAACCTTGACCTCATCAGCCAAATCACTTTTGCCGAAGATTGTGTTGTCAATACCTTCATCTCACAGTCTGAGGCAGAACTGGTCGTTGTTGTTCCCGTGACCGCAGTTACAGGCGCTCTCGGTATCACCATGAGCAATGGGGAAACCGTCGAGTTCAGCAATCTTGACGTTGACTCGCCCGTCTTCTGCTTCATCCCCGAAATGCCGGGCGACGACGTGGAACTCAAGGCCGGACAGATGTTCAGCGTGGCCGTGGTCAATGGAGACAAACTCATCGGCGTACAGATAGATGGCATTGACTGCCAGTACATCTTCGTCAATGACGAACTCTTTATCCGCATCCCCGACAACGCAGGCCGCTCTTCGGTGCTGAAACTCATCTCTTCGAACGGCGAGGTAGAATATGCACTGAGCGTCATCCCCAACACCGAACAGACCTTTGTCATATGGACGGGAGCCGTCAAACTCGATAATTGGAGCTTCAACTGGCAGTTTGGTGAAAATGTACAATCGACAGGCGAAAGTGCCACCGCTTTTGCCGACATGGAACTGCAGGCAGGTGACGTGATCCGCATCTGGGCTACCAACTTCAACGACTGGTGGCAGATACAGTTCTTCGACGGACATTGGGGCGGCCAGAACGAGATTGGTGTAGCCACAGGTCTCAACAACGGCAACAACATCAACGCGGGCATCTATGACCTCAGTGTAGGTTATATCGAGATACCAGTTACCCAAACCTTGGCCGAACAACTCACCACACTCAACGACTGGGGCTACTGCTGGATCATGCAGGGCGAAGGACTTATCGTCAACAAGATTGACGTGAAGCGCACCATCAGCCTGGAGACCACGCTTTGGACAGGCGAGGCCGTGGCCGACAACTGGGGCAACCAGCCTACCTTCTTCAGCGATGGCGGTGCCGAACTCGCCGAGGCCGGCGTCAAGGCTGGACAGACCATCCGCTTCTATGTCACACCGATGGCCGATGACTGGCAGTTGCAGATTGTCGAAGGCCACTGGGGACCCACTTACGCGAACTTCACCTACGAGAACTGGGACCTTGCCGCCAATAACGGTGCCGTCGCATTCACACTTACCCAAGAGATGCTCGACGCAGCCTTCACCGTACAGTATTGGGGCGGCGTATTCCTGGCGAACGGATACCGCACAATCATTACCAAAATCACTGTCGAATAATTACATATAGATTGTGAAAGTTATGAAAACCTTCAAGATTCTCTCCGTCATCTGTGCATCGGCTGTCCTCTTCGGATGGACAGCCTGCATGGACACCGACGCACAATATACGGCTGCCGATGCTCCAGCGCCCACGTTCACAGGCATCATCTGTGACCAACAGGATACCTTAACGACGTCGAGCAACACCCTTTCCACAGGGCAGCAAATCTATCCCGGCAACCATACCGTTGCACTTCTGTTCGACGAGAATATCGGCTTCGCCACATCGACGACAAACCAGATTACGCTCAACGGGAACCCGGTCAACAAGGCCGTGGTCTATGGTGCCAGCAACGCACTCACCATCGAGTTTACTTCACCAGCAGTCTCGGATATCACCCTCACGATTCCTGCCGGTCTGGTCTATGGACCTACGCGAAAGACTAACGAGCAAGACATCGTCATCACATGGACCTCGATCAACATAGCTCCAGCAACGGCCCTCGTCAACGGCAATGCCACTAATGAGGCCAAGGCCCTCTACCAGACTTTGCTCTCCAATTACGGACAGAAGATCCTTTCGAGCACAATGGCCGTCGTGAACTGGAACAACGACAATGCCGAACAGGTCTATCAGTGGACTGGCAAATATCCTGCCATCAACTGCTATGACTTCATCCATCTGCCCTTCGACGGCACGTGGATCCACTATTCCGATATGACTCCTGTCACCACTTGGCACAAGGAAGGCGGCATCGTGGCAGCCATGTGGCACTGGAACGTTCCTTCTGAAGAACCTGAAGTCGAGCCTCAACCACAACCTGGCGGCGACGAAACCATCCTCTCGAATGAAGAGAAGGTGATGCCCTCCGACTGGTCGGGATGGTACAAGATTGAAGCAAATCTTCTTGCCAACCTCAAGGAAGGCGACATCATCACCGCCCACACCAAGGACGTGGCAGCCGGCGCACAAGGTTCCTTCAAGGACGGCAGTTCGTGGAGCGGCCTTGTCGATGGCAATGGCACCTCGTACGAATACTTCGAAATCACAGGAGACTTCTCCCTCACCCTTGATGCCACACTCCTGGCTGCCATTCAGGCCAATGGACTCATCGTCTCTGGCCATGACTACACGCTCACGGGCGTCACGGCCAACACGGCTTCTGCAGGTGGACAAGGCGACGAGACGATGCTTTCGTCCGACGAGAAGGTGATGCCTACCGACTGGTCCGGATGGTACAAGATTGAAGCTACAGCCTTCGGTAATGCCAAGGTGGGTGACATCGTCACCGCCCACACCAAGGACGTGGCCGCCAATGCCCAAGGTTCGTTCAAGAACGGCAGCACATGGAGCGGTCTTGTCGATGGCAACGGCACATCGTATGAATACTTTGAAATCACGGGAGACTTCTCCCTCACCCTCGATGCCACCCTTTTGGCAGCAATCCAAGCTGACGGCCTCATCGTTTCGGGCCATGACTACACGCTCACAGGGGTCACCCTGACATCGAAAGCTGCAGCGTCCAAGCGTGCAAAGAAAGCTAACATCCAATATACCGCACGACCCGATGAGACGACCTTCATGCCGAGCAACTGTCTCGTCGAAGGCACTTGGGAGAATAAGGTTTGGAACGATGACCTTGCCAAGGTGGCCGGTTATCTCAAAAGCATGCAGGACCTGGGCATCGCCGTCATCTGGCGCCCCTTCCACGAGGCCAAGGGCAACTACGACGTCTATCAACCCGGCACGGGTGCCTGGTTCTGGTGGGGCAAGGAAGGTCCCGAAGTTTGCAAGAAGCTGTGGATTGCTATGTACGACTACATGAAAGCCCAGAGCGTGAACAACCTCATTTGGGTCTGGACCGACATCCCAACTGCCATCGACACCCGATGGTATCCCGGCGATGCGTACGTCGATATCGTAGGCGTGGACATCTACAGTCAGAACGATGCCGCAAGCATCGCCTACACCTTCACGCAGCTGCAATATACCTACTCGAACAAGATGGTTACCCTCTCGGAATGCGGAGGTGTAGCCGATGCCGGTGCACAGTTTGAGGCAGGTGCCACCTGGTCGTGGTTCATGCCATGGTATGAGGGTGAAGGCACAGCCTATGCACCCCAGCAATGGTGGCAGAATGTCATGAACAGCCCGTATGTCATTACCCGCGACATGCTCAAGTAAACCAATTGTTTAATTTCGATAATTGCCTTAGAAAATGGAAACAAAAGTATTTGGGTATTTCGACGACACAAACCGCGAATACGTCATTACCAACCCTGCGACACCATTCCCTTGGATCAACTACCTCGGGAATGAGGATTTCTTCGGACTCATCTCCAATACAGCAGGTGGGTACAACTTCTACAAGGATGCCAAGTTCCGCCGCATCACCCGCTATCGCTACAACGGCGTGCCCATGGACAATGGCGGCCGCTACTTCTACATCAACGACGGCGGCACAGTCTGGAACCCGGGGTGGAAGCCCTGCAAGACACCACTCGACAGCTACGAGTGCCGTCACGGCATGAACTACACCCGCATCACTGGTTCGAAAAACGAGGTAAAGGCTTCTGTGCTCTTTTTCGTTCCTCTCAAGACCTGGGCAGAAGTGCAGAAAGTAACGCTCACCAACCAAAGTGCTGAGGCGAAGCAGCTGAAGCTCTTCTCACTGGCCGAATGGTGCCTTTGGAATGCTGCCACCGACATGGAGAATTTCCAGCGTAACTGGTCAACTGGCGAAGTGGAAATCGACGGATCGACCATCTACCACAAGACGGAATACAAGGAGCGTCGCAACCACTATGCATACTACACCGTCAATGTTCCCGTACAAGGCTACGATACCGACCGCGAGACGTTCGTCGGACTTTACAACGGTTTCGAAGCTCCACAATGCGTCATGGCCGGACGTCCTGCCAATTCGCTGGCACATGGTTGGTCGCCCATTGCAAGCCATTACATCGAAGTAACGCTCCAGCCTGGCGAATCGAAGGACTTCATCTTCCTGCTTGGCTATGTCGAAAACGAGCAGGATGAGAAATTCTCGGTAGAAGACATCCAGCGCAAGAAGGATGGCTCGCTCATCTCTTCACAAGACAGCGATGTGACATTGGTCAACAAAAAGAAGGCGCTCGAAACCATCCGGAAGTTCTCGACCGTGGAAGCTGTCGATGCTGCCTTCGACGAATTGCATAAGATGTGGGACGAACTGCTCGACAAGTATGTCGTCAAGAGCGGTGACGAACGACTCGACCGCATGGTCAACATCTGGAACCAGTACCAGTGCATGATCACGTTCAACTTCTCGCGTTCGGCCTCCTTCTTCGAAAGCGGTGTAGGCCGTGGCATGGGCTTCCGCGACTCGAACCAGGACCTCGTCGGCTTTGTCCATCAGGTACCCAGCCGTGCCCGTCAGCGTATCATCGACATCGCTTCGACCCAATTCCCCGACGGTGGTTGCTATCATCAATACCAGCCGCTCACCAAGCGAGGCAACAACGACATCGGCGGAGGCTTCAACGACGATCCGATGTGGCTCATCTTCGGCACCATCGCCTATATCAAGGAAACGGGCGACTTCAGCATCCTCGACGAGATGGTACCTTGGGACAACCAGCCAGGCACCGAAGTCAGCCTGATGGAGCATCTGCGCATCTCGTTCAACCACGTGGTCGAGAACCTTGGCCCTCACAAGCTGCCCCTCATCGGCCGCGCCGACTGGAACGACTGCCTCAACCTCAACTGCTTCTCGTGGGATCCCAACGAATCGTTCCAGACCACCGAGAACAAGACCGAAGGCTCGAAGGCTGAATCACTGATGATTGCCGGACTCTTCGTCTTCTGCGGCAAGCAATATGTCGAACTCTGCCAAACTCTTGGCGGCAAGGCTCTCGAAGAAGCCAAGCGTGCCCAGCAATGCATCGACGAGATGGTCGAAGCCGTCAAGCAGCATGGTTGGGATGGGGAATGGTACCTGCGTGCCTACGACTTCTATGGCAACAAGATTGGTTCGAACGAGAACGAGGAAGGCAAGATCTTCATCGAATCGCAGGGCTTCTGCACCATGGCCGGTATCGGTCTCGAAGATGGTATGGTCGATAAGGCGCTCGATGCCTGCAAGCAATACCTCGACTGCGAGCACGGCATGGTGCTCAACAACCCCGCCTACACCACCTATCATGTCGAGATGGGCGAAATCAGTTCCTATCCTGCAGGATACAAGGAGAATGCCGGTATCTTCTGCCACAACAATCCCTGGGTCATCATCGGCGAGACGGTTGCCGGTCGCGGCAACGATGCGTGGGACCACTACACCAAGATCTGTCCCGCCTGGATTAAGGACCAGACACTCCACAAGGTCGAACCGTACGTCTATTGCCAGATGGTAGCCGGCAAGGATGCCGCCAAGCCAGGCGAAGGCAAGAATTCCTGGCTCACCGGCACAGCCGCTTGGAACTGGTACACAATCACACAGTTTATCCTCGGCATCAAGCCAACCTACGACGGCATCGAGATTGATCCCTGTATCCCTGCCGATCTCAAGGAATACAAGGTGAAGCGAATCCTTCGCGGCATTGAGTTCGACATCACTGTCAAGAATCCCAATGGGCATCAGAAGGGTGTCAGCAGCATCACCGTCGATGGCAAGAAGATTGAAGGCAATGTCATCCAGGTCACCCCGGGCAAACACGTTGTCGAAGTGATTATGTAAAGTTTCTTTATTCGGTTATTTCGGTATTCCGGTATAACGAAATACCGGAATACCGGAACACCGGAATACCGAAAACCCAGAACAACGAAATCCACAATAAAATATGAAAAAGATTCTTCTTTTCGCCTCTCTGGCTCTGGCATTGATGGCTTCCTGCGGCAAGAAGGCCCAGACGGACAGCGAAACACAGCCTACTCCTGCCCAAGCACTCATCACACGTCTCGATAACCTTCGTCAGAAGGGCTATATGTATGCACATCAGGATGATCCGTTCTATGGCGTCACCTGGCAATGGGAACGCGGACGCTCCGACACCTACGAGCTTGTCGGCGACTACCCCGCCCTTATGGGCTTCGACCTTGGCGGAATCGAAATGGGCGATGCCAAGAACCTTGATTCGGTACCTTTCACCTGGATACGAGAAGAAGCCATCAAGCATGTCGAGCGTGGCGGAATCATCACCTTCAGCTGGCATCCCCGCAATCCTCGCACCGGAGGCACAGCTTGGGACGTCACCGACTCCACTGTTGTTCGTAACATCCTCCCTGGCGGCGAACAACATGAGAAGTTCATCGGCTGGCTCGATGCGGTCACCGCTTTCCTCAAGACCATCACCTACAAAGATGGTTCTCCCATGCCAATCATCTTCCGTCCTTGGCACGAATACAACGGTTCCTGGTTCTGGTGGGGCGAAAAACTTTCTACCCCCGACGAATACAAGGCATTGTTCCGCATGACCTACGACCACATCACGAAACAGCTTCCCACAAACATCGTCTGGAGCTGCTCGCCTAATCTGCAGGGCTACTGGACCGAAGAGGCCTTCCTCTCGCGCTGGCCAGGTGACGATATCATCGACCTAGTGGGTGAAGATTGCTACCAATGGGGCACAGAGGAGGACTTTGTTCGTCAGGCTACAACCGATGTCGTCTTCCTCAGCACCTATGCCAAGGAGCACGGCAAACTCTTCGCCATCACCGAATGCGGCATGCAGAATTCTCCCGTAGCCGACTGGTGGACTCGTGTCTTCAAGCCCGTTATCGAGCAGGCCTATCTGCCAAGCTATTTCCTGCCCTGGCGCAACTGGCATGCCGACCATTTCGGCGCATCGAAGGATGTCGCCACAGCCGATGACTTCAAGAACTACTATGCCCAGCCCAACACGCTTTTCCTGAAGGATATCCAATAATTTTCGATTGTAATTGTTATTTATCAATTGTTAATTATTAATTATTAATTGTTAATTGTTTACAATGAATTTCAATCAGCGCAAAGCCTTCGTCGAGGCACAATATGAAGCCCTCGTGACGCGCAAGAATAATCCAATCGAAGGCAACGGCATCTTCAACCGTTACGAATTTCCTGTTGTTACGGCAGCCCATGCGCCCCTGCTTTGGCGCTATGACTATAATCCCGAAACGAATCCTTTCTTCATGGAGCGCATCGGCGTCAACGCCACCCTCAACGCCGGCGCACTCAAGTGGGGCGACAAGTATGTTCTGGTAGTGCGTGTCGAAGGCGACGACCGCAAGTCGTTCTTCGCCGTTGCCGAATCGCCCAACGGCATCGACAACTTCCGCTTCTGGAAACATCCCATCACTTTGCCCGAGGCTCCAGAAGGCAGCTGTCTGCCGAGCCTCGATGCTCCGGCCACCAATGTCTATGACATGCGCCTCACCCAGCATGAAGATGGCTGGATCTATGGACTTTTCTGCGTAGAACGCCATGACGACAGCCAGCCTGGCAACCTCAGCGCAGCTACCGCCACCTGCGGCATCGCCCGCACCAAGGACCTCGTGAACTGGGAGCGTCTGCCCGACCTGCGTACTAAGTCCCAGCAGCGCAACGTTGTGTTGCATCCAGAGTTCGTAGATGGCAAATATGCCCTCTACACGCGTCCACAGGATGGTTTCATCGACACCGGTTCGGGTGGTGGCATCGGATGGGCGCTCATCGATGACATTACACATGCCGAAGTGAAGGAAGAGAAAATCATCAACGCCCGCCATTACCACACCATCATGGAAGTGAAGAATGGTGAAGGACCTCATCCCTTCAAGACTCCAAAGGGCTGGCTTCATCTGGCCCATGGTGTACGTGGTTGTGCCTCTGGTTTGCGCTACGTATTATATATGTATATGACTGCGCTCGACGACCCTACCCGCGTCATCGCCCAGCCAGGTGGTGCTTTCATGGTACCCAAGGATGAGGAGTATATTGGCGACGTCATGAATGTTCTCTTTGCTAACGGCTGGATTGCAGATGGCGGAACTGGTGCCGACATGCACCAGATGGACGACAAGGTATATATCTACTATGCTTCGTCCGACACTCGCCTGCATGTAGCCACCTCGACCATCGGTCAACTGGTCGATTACTGCATGAACACCCCTGCCGACAAGTTCGCCACAGGCGAGAGTGTCAAGACACGCAACAATCTCATCGATCGCAACCTTGCATTCCTGAATCAACAATAATTGTTATTTGTAAATTATTAATTGTGAATTAATACCTTATGGCAACACTCAAAGAAAAAATCGGCTATGCCCTGGGTGACGCGGCGGCTGGTGGCATAACATGGAAAATCATGTCCATCGCCTTCCCCCTCTTCTTCACCAACGTTTTTGGCCTCACCGTAGCCGACACGGCCACCTTGATGCTCATCGCCCGTATGTTCGATGTGGTTACCGATCCGCTGATGGGCAGTCTCGCCGACCGCACGCAGTCACGCTGGGGCACTTATCGTCCCTGGCTCATCTTCGGTGCCATCCCCTTCGGTCTCATCTTCGCCCTGCTGCTCTTCACGCCCGAATTCGGACCTATGGGCAAGCGTATCTATGCCTACTCGCTCTACCTACTGATGATGGCCATGTACACGGCTGTCAACGTGCCCTACGGCTCGCTGCTCGGCGTGATGACCGATGACGATAACGAGAAGAACCAGTTCTCGTCCTACCGTATGGTCGGTGCCTACGCCATGGGCTTCATCACCTTGTTCGCCTTCCCTTATCTTCAGAAGATGGTAGGTGGCACCGAACAACACCAATATGCGATGCTGGGCGCATTCTTTGGCATCATCGCTGCCCTCGGCACCTTGGCTTGTGGTCTGCTCACCAAGGAACGTCTGAAGCCAGTACGTGCAGAAAAGTTCTCGTTCAAACCCTTCAAGGACCTTGTCAAGAACAAACCTTGGATCTACCTGACCCTCATCGGCATCTGCACCAACTTCTTCAATGGTTTCCGCTATGCAGTTGCCGGCTATATGTTCGACTACATCCTGGGCAAGGAGATCACCATCAGCGGATTGATTATTAACTACACGGTGTTCATGACCTTTGGTGAAGTGACATGTATGATCTTCGGTGGACTATCGCCCAAGTTCACCCAATGGATGGGTTCCAAGCGAAAGGCATTCACCGTCGCTGCCATCATTTGTGCCGTATTCTCCACACTCTACTTCTTCATCCCCAAGGATCCCGCCTACATCTGGGTACTCGTTGCCATCGTAGTATTCACCTCGGTAGGCATCGGCCTCTATTCGCCGCTGCTCTGGTCGATGTATGCCGACGTAGCTGACTATGCCACCGAGAAGAATGGTACTTCTTCGACGGGTCTCATCTTCTCGTCAGGTACCATGGCTCAGAAGTTCGGAACAGCCATCTCCGGTTCTCTTGTTGCCCTACTCCTCGGCATCTCTGGATTCATCTCCGGTACTGATCCAACCACAGGACAGACCTTCATCGAAATCACCGATATGGAGTCGGTGCGCAATATGATCTGGGCATTGTTCTCGCTCTTCCCCGCATTCATTGTCCTCATCATGCTTTATCTTCTCTACAAATACCCCATTAAGAAATAATCATGACCGAGATTGCTCAAATCAAGGCCGAAATGCAGGATGTCGTCGAAAACAACATCCTGTCTTTCTGGTTCAATAAGATGCAAGATAGCCAACGCCGCGGCTTCTACGGCCAGATGCGTGGCGATGGCACCCTCGTTCCAGATGCCGACAAAGGTTGCATCCTCAATGCCCGCATCCTCTGGAGTTTTTCGGCTGCCTATCGTGTCCTCGGCAAGCCTGACTATCTGATGGCTGCTACACGTGCCAAGGACTATATCCTCGAGCACTTTATCGACAAGATATATGGTGGCACTTACTGGAGCCTCAATGCCGAAGGCAATCCCCTCGACACCAAGAAGCAGTTCTATGCCATTGGTTTTGTCATCTACGGCCTCTCCGAATATGCACGTGCCACGGGCGACCCCGAGGCCTTCGACTACGCCATCCGGCTTTATGACTGCATCGAGCAGCATAGTTGGGACCCGCAATATGGCGGATACATCGAAGCCTGCACACGCGAGTGGGACACGATAGCCGATATGCGTCTCTCCGACCTTGATGCCAACTATCCGAAGTCGCAGAACACCCACCTCCACATCATCGAACCCTACACCAACCTCTTCCGTTTGATGCAGGAACGTCCCGAACTGATGCAGGGGCGTCCTTGTCCACTCGACACAGAGGAAAGCTGGGATGATGTTTCCCTCCGCATCGAAAAGTCTTTGCGTCAGCTCATCGACATCTTCTGCGACAAGATACTCAATCCCGAGACCCATCACCTCGACCTCTTCTTCGACATGGATTGGACACGAGGTGCAGGTTGGCTCGAAAGTTATGGGCATGACATCGAATGCTCCTGGCTCATGCACGAGGCATCCCTCGTCCTGGGCGACAAGCAGGTGCTCCAGAAAGTCGAGCCCATCGTCCGTCTTGTCGCCAAGGCAAGCGAGAAAGGCCTCAACGCCGATGGCTCGATGACCCACGAAGCCAACCTCGACACAGGTCACGTCGATGCTGACCGTCACTGGTGGGTACAGGCCGAAGCCGTTGTCGGCTTCCTCAACATCTACCAGCACTTCGGTGACACCGAAGCCCTGCAGCATGGACTGCACTGCTGGCAGTACATCAAGAATAACCTCATCGACTGGAAAAACGGCGAATGGTATTGGAGCCGCGATCCCGAAGGCAATATCAACCTCAAAGACGATCACGCCGGATTCTGGAAATGCCCCTACCACAACAGCCGCATGTGCCTCGAAATCATTGAACGAAACTTTCCCCAGTAGCCCAAATGGCTCCAATAGTGTTTTCGTGTCAGCCATACTTGGCTGACTCATTAATCACACAACACCCCATCCCCTATGAAGAATTCCTTCCTCCTGCTCCTGAGCCTCCTTCCTGCAATGGCTCATGCCGACAAAGTGGAACTCCGTACTCCTAACAATAGTTTCGTCATCGAACTCAACAAGGGTGCTGAACCTCACTTCCTGTACTATGGTCCCTCGCTCAAATCTCAGGACATCGAAAATCTTGAAAAGGCTAACGATGCCAACTGGAGTCGTGCCGACCTCTATCCTGCCTATGGAGCCACACATACCCAGAATGAGGTCTGCCTTGCTATGCGTCATTCCGATGGCAACATGTCCACCCAGATGCTCATTGACTCTTGGAACGAGAGCAATGTCAACGATCTCGCACCCAATGGATCCAAGCGTACAGGACAACTCCTTACCATCACGCTTCGTGACCCGCTCTATCCCATCACCGTCAATCTCTATTACCTTGCCTATGACGACGTCGATATGATTGAGTCATGGACCGACATCACCAACGGTGAGAAGAAGCCCGTCACCCTCACCCAGTTCTACAATCCCCTGCTTCCCATACGCCGTGGCAACGTCTATTGGACCCACTTCAATGGATCATGGGCCAGCGAAGCACAACTCGTCGAACTTCCTCTTGCCAACGGACTTGCCGAAGTCAAGAACAAGGATGGCCTTCGCAATGCCACTACCGACCGCAATGAAATCATGCTCTCGCTCAATGGCCCTGCACGCGAAAACGAAGGTGATGTCATCGGTGCTGCTCTCTGCTACAGCGGCAACTTCCGCATCACCATCGACACCGATGAGTCGGACTATCACCAGTACTTCGCTGGCATCAACCCCGACAATAGCGAATACCATCTTAAGCGTGGAGAGACTTTCACTACCCCGCATTCTGCTTACACGTTCAGTTCCCGCGGCACCAACGGAGCCACGCAAGCTTTCCATGACTGGGCTCGCAAGTATCAGTTGCGTCATGCTAACCAGGAACGCATGATTCTCCTCAATTCCTGGGAGGGTGTCTATTTCAACATCAATCAGGAAGGCATGGACCAAATGATGAAGGACATCGCTTCAATGGGTGGCGAACTCTTCGTGATGGACGATGGTTGGTTTGGCGATAAGTTTCCTCGTCTCAATGACAGCTCTTCACTCGGTGACTGGGTGGTCGATACACGCAAACTCCCCGATGGCATTCCCGGTCTGCTGCGCGATGCCAAGAAGAACGGTGTGAAGTTCGGCATTTGGAT
>JAEEUA010000095.1 GCA_016286775.1 Bacteroidales bacterium | reverse complement strand
ACCACGTCGAGCTTGGTCTTGGTCAGGCCGATGGCCAGTACAAAGCCGCCGATGAAGAGCAGGATCGTCGGGTCGGCAAAGCAATGCATGATGTTCTTATAGGGCACATAGATCGCATCTTCGACGCCCATGAACGGGGTGAGACCTTTGTCGGACACGGTGAACAGCATCACCACGATAATCAGCACCGACGTGCACCACGACGGGATGGCCTCGGTGAGCCACATGGTGGCTGCAAAGACGAAGATGGCGATGACTCGCTGCTGGACGGCATTGAGGCCCTCGATACCAAAATATTCAGTTGGGAGTAGGGCGATGATAAACGACAGGACAGTCGCAACAATCATTCTGAAATAGCTGCTGAACTGAAACCTTGTCTTGGCTTTCTTTTTATGATAGGAGTCGATGTAGTGGGCTCCCTTGAATGTCTTGAACATTGGGAATAATTATAATGGGGAATTCAGTAAAAAGGTTGCGCTCACGCGCATCCTGTGGGTGCAAATATAGGGATTTTTCGGATAAAAACCTTTGTCCCTCTTGCACTTTTCTTGTTTTACCCCAAAAAAAAATAGGCAAAGCAATCTCTACATATCATTTTAGATTTAGTCCATCGTTGGTTTCGGCCCGTTTTCGGCAATGGATTGGGCCACGGTGTAGCCCATGGTCCAGGCGGCCTGCAGATTGAAGCCGCCCGTCACGGCATCCACGTCGAGCACCTCGCCTGCGAAATAGACGCCGGGGTGCGTCTTGCACGCCAGCGTGTTCTGGTCGAGGTTGGTGAGCGATACGCCGCCGCAGGTGACAAATTCATCCTTGTTGCGGCTCTGGCCCGCTATCGGGTAGCTGTCGCTGCAGAGCGTGGCAACCAGACGGTTGAGCTGGCGGCTCCCGATTTCGCTGCAGCGCCGCTCGGGTGCAATATCCACTTTATTTAAAAGGTAGGTCCAGAGGCGCTGCGTGAGCGGGTGCACCGTGCCGATCTGCTTGCGGGGCTGCTCGTCCAGCAGATGCTGCAGCTGCTCCCGTACCTTGCTCTCCTGCTGGCCGCCCATCCAGTTGATGCTGAGCATGGCGCGGTAGTCTCTTTCGGCCAGCCAGCGCGCAGCCAGGCTCGACAGCTTCAGGATGGCAGGTCCCGATGCGCCCCAGTGGGTGATCAGCAGCGGTCCTTCTGCCCGGAAGCTTGTGCCCTGCAGACGTGTCTCGACGTGCTCCACCACCACGCCCATCAGCTCGGTGATGGGCGACGGGCTGTTCGCCTCGCCCAGGTTGAAGGTGAAGAGCGAAGGCACAGGCGCCTCGATCTGTAGGTCGAGAGGCGTCAGGAAATCGAGGCCCGAAGCTTTCGGCGACCCACCCGTAGTGACCACCACGCAGTCATAGACCTCGCTCCGGCTGTCAGTGGACACGCGGTAGCGGGTTCTTCCCTCTTCGCAAGGGTTCTTTCCTTCCTTGCAAGGGCTCGTCACGGGTAATATCTCCCGCACGCGTTGTCCGCACAGGAGGCGCACCCCTTCGATGCCCCTCAGCAGCACCCGCACCACCTGCATCGCGTCCTGGCTTTGCGGAAACACGCACTGGTCGTCCTGGACAATCAGCTTCACGCCCTCGTCCTCAAACCAGCGCATGGTGGCACGATGGTCGAAGCGTCTGAACAGCCGCTTCATCAGGTTGTATCCCCTCGGATAGATAGGATTCAGGCTCTTCACCTCCGCAAAGCTGTTGGTGAGGTTGCAGCGCCCGCCCCCCGTGATGGCCACCTTCTGCAGCGGCGCCTGCTTGCTTTCGTAAACGTCGATCTGCATCTCCGGGCAGAGCCTCCTCAGTTGTGTAGCGCAGAAGCATCCCGCTGCCCCCGCCCCAATTATCGCTGTCTTCATCCTTTTTTTATTATAAGTTGCCGTTTTTTTCTTCATCCGTCCCCGTCCGGCCCTCGCCCCTCTTTTTGTCCCCGCGGCGGCCGTGTATGGCCGCCCCTCTTCGCCCGTCCCCGTCGCGGCCTCGTCCCTCTTTTCGTCCCCGCGGCGGCCGTTCTTGGCCGCCCTTCTTCGCCCGTCCCCGTCGCGGCCTCGTCCCTCTTCTCGTCCCCGCGGCGGCCGTTCTTGGCCGCCCCTCTTCGCCCGTCCCCGTCCGGCCCTCGTCCCTCTTCTCGTCCCCGCGGCGGCCGTGTATGGCCGCCTCTCGTCATCTCTGGCCGCCCTTCCCCGCCGCAAATATACAGATTTTTTTCGAAAAAAACGCCTTCCCAGAAAAAACAAATCCACAAACAGGGGTAAATTCGTACAAACTAATGTTCAAAACGTCAAAATATGAAGAATTTTACGATTTAATATCGATTTTGTGGAGATTCTATTTATCTTTGCATCGCATTACAAGAGAACCGAGCCGTGAGGCTCTGTGTAAGACTGACTCAAGATTTGCTTAACTATGGTAAGTTCGGGGCGAGGGAAGAATCCCTTGCCTCTTTTATTATGTGGTCCCGTCCTTTCCCCGCTTTCCTGATAACTCCACTCTCTGTTTTTTAAAAAAGTACGCCCAATATTTGGAGAATCCGAAAAACTTGCGTACCTTTGTGCCCGAAAAAAACAATCCTACACTATGCAGACCTATAAACTCTATGCAAATAATCCCAACGCCCGCATCCTGCAGGACATCGCCCAGGTGATACGCGATGGCGGCGTTGTGATCTATCCCACCGATTCGGTCTATGCCATCGGTTGTGATGCCCTCAATCAGCGTGCGGTCGAGAAGATCTACCAGTACCGCAAGGAGGAGCAGAAGAACGGCCATCTGTCCATCATCTGCCGCGACATCGCCCAGGCTGCCGAATATGTGCGCATCTCCGACCGCCAGTTCAAGCTGCTCAAGAAGAACCTGCCCGGCCCCTTCACCTTCATCCTCGAGGCCGGTCTCAAGCTGCCCAAGGTGTTCCGCAGCCGCAACACGGTGGGCATCCGCATCCCCGACCAGCCCATCCTCCACGCCCTGCTCGAGGAGCTCGACGGCCCCCTGCTCACCACCTCGCTCAAGATCCAGGTCGAGGAGCACGACGAAGAGAACGAGATCAGCTACATGACCGATCCCTTCCTCATCGAGGAGGCCTTCCAGAATCAGGCCGATGTGCTTATCGACGGCGGCTACGGCGAAGACCAGCCCTCCACCGTTGTCAGCCTCCTCGATGAAGAGCCCGAGATCATTCGCGAAGGCGTCGGTGTGCTCGAAGAATAATTCCCGTCCTTTCCTTATCCGTCCAACGCATTGATCTATCCACAGAACTTTGAAGAGAAGCTCGGATTCGACAAGATCCGGGGCATGGTGCGCGGTGCTGCGCTCTGTCCGTTGGGTGCACAGCGGGCCGATGCCATGGCGTTCGTGTCCGATCGGCGTGCCCTCGAGCACCAGCTTGCCCTGCTTGCCGAGATGAAGACGCTCGTCGAACAGGCGGCCCAGCCGCTCCCCACCGACAGCTTCTTCGACCTGACACCGGCGCTCAAGCGGATACGGCTGGCAGGCACCTACATGGAGGCAGCCGACCTGTTCGACCTGCTGCGAAGCCTGCGCACCATCGAGGCCCTCACTCGCTATCTCAACCCACGCGAAGGCGAGGAGGTGCGCATCACCGATCCCGTGCAGGGCAGTTCGCTCGCCACTGGTTTCGCCCAGCGCTTCCCCCTTCTGCAGGCGCTGGCGCAGGACGTCATGACCTTCCCCGCCCTGGTGCGTCAAATCGAGCTGACGCTGACACCCGACGGCGAGATACGCGACAATGCCAGTCCCCACCTGGCCGAGATCCGGCGGGACATCCGGCAGCATCTTTCGTCGATAGGTCGTCTGCTCAACGGCATCCTCCGCAACGCCCAGTCCGAGGGGGTGGTCGATAAGGACACGACACCTACCATGCGCGATGGCCGTCTGGTCATCCCCGTTCCGGCAGCCTCCAAGCGGAAGCTGCGCGGCATCGTCCACGACGAGTCCGCCACGGGCAAGACCGTCTTTGTCGAGCCCACCGAAGTGGTGGAGGCCAACAACCACATCCGCGAACTCGAGGGCGAGGAGCGACAGGAGATCATCCGCATCCTCACCGCCATCGCCAACCTCATCCGTCCCGAGGTTGACAATCTGCTCAGCAGCTACGACTTCCTGGGCGAGATCGACTTCCTGCAGGCCAAGGTGCGTTTTGCGCGCGAAATCGACGGCATCGTGCCCCGCCTTTCCGAGCAGAACATCACCGACTGGGTGCAGGCCCGCCATCCGCTGCTCTATTTGCGCTACCGGCAGACCGACCGCACCGTGGTGCCCCTCGACATCCTGCTCGACCACAAGAAGCAGCGCATCGCTCTCATCTCCGGTCCCAACGCGGGCGGCAAGTCGGTGTGCCTCGAGACGCTTGGCCTCGTGCAGTATATGTTGCAGCACGGTCTGCCCGTGCCCATGAAAGAGAACTCCGAGGTAGCCGTTTTCGACCACATCTTTGTCGATATTGGCGACGAACAGAGCATCGACAACGACCTTTCGACCTATTCGAGCCACCTGCAGAACATGAAGTTCATGCTGCGCAATGCCAATGGCTATCGTCGTCAGCACGGTGAGTTCACCGGTTCGGGCGGCACGCTCATCCTCATCGACGAGTTCGGTTCGGGCACCGAGCCCCAGATCGGCGGCGCCATTGCTCAGGCTATCCTCGGCAAGCTCAACGACCTGCAGGTGAACGGCGTCATCACCACCCACTACACCAACCTGAAGCTCTTTGCCGACGAGACACCCGGCATCGTCAACGGTGCCATGCTCTACGACCGCGGCGAGATGCGGCCCTTGTTCCGCCTCGAGCTGGGACGCCCGGGCTCGTCGTTCGCCCTCGAGATTGCCTACAAGATTGGCCTGCCGCGCGACGTCATCGATAAGGCCAAGGAGATCGTCGGCTCCGACTACGTCAACATGGACAAGTACCTGCAGGACATTAGCCGCGACAAGCGCTACTGGGAGCAGAAGCGCCAGAAGGTCCACCAGCAGGAGAAGGAGCTCGAACTGAAGTCACAGGAGTACGACGAAAAGACACGCGAACTGAAGGCAAAGCGCCAGGAGGTGATGCAGAAGGCGCGCGACGAGGCCACCCTGCTCATGCAGCAGGCCAATGCCCGCATCGAAAAGACCATCCGCGACATCAAGGAGGCACAGGCCGAGAAGGAGTCCACCCGCCGCATCCGCGAGGAGCACGAGCGCTTCAAGGAGAAGCGGCTGCGCGAACCCAAGCCGCGCAACGACAAGTCCCAGACTCGCGAGGGTCAGCCCGGCGAGTCGCCCGAAGTGACCGTCGTGCCCGCCGACGAGCTCCAGCCCGGCGATACTGTGCGCCTCAAGGGGCAGCAGACGGTGGGAGAGGTGCTTTCGGTCAGCGGCCGTCAGGTGCAGGTCGCCTTCGGCATGATCAAGTCCCTTGTCGATCGGTCGCGCCTCGAAAAGGTCAGCCGCAACCAGCTCCGGAAGGAGCAGACCTACACCAACGGCATGGGCCCACTGCTCAAGGACTCCGAAACGCCCGTCGAAGTGATGTCCAGCCGTCGTTCGTCGTTCAAGCAGCAGCTCGATGTGCGCGGCATGCGCGCCGACGAAGCCCTGCAGGCAGTGATGTACTACATGGACGATGCCATCCTCCTCGGCGTCAGCCAGGTGCGCATCCTCCACGGCACGGGCACCGGTGCCCTCCGTCAGGCCATCCGCCAGTACCTCAGCACCCTCCCCGGCATCGCCGACTACCACGACGAGCACGTCCAGTTCGGCGGCACCGGCATCACCGTCGTAGAACTCGACAACTGATTTCAACCCCTCACCCCCTTCGCTCCCCCGTTCTCGCAGCAGCCATCCTTGGCTGCCATCTTAACCCCTCTTAACCCTCCAGCATGATCACCCGCCAGAATCTCATCGCCCTCTACAACCGCCAGCGCCTTGCCTTCGACGAACTGCGCAAGCAGCAGGAGCAGGAAATGAACGACCTGCTGCTTCAATATGCCCGCGACAACGGCTATCCCCAGGTGGGGGATGTCATGAAGGTGCATGGCATCAACCGCTGGGTGAAGGTGCAGCGTTTCTCGCCCACCTTCGTCCGCGGCGATGTCGAGATGAGCTACTACTGCACCAACTGCCACAGCGATGGCAGCCCCAACCGCAGCGACACCCGCGAGCGCCGCTACACCTACCTCGAAGGCGTCTCCGAGCTGTTCGAAGGACTGTATTGATCGTCTGTATCTCATTCCGAATGGCTCCGATTCTCAATTCAGAATCGGAGCCATGCTATTGTCGCTGCATACCGATTTGGAACACGCAACCATTATTCCCCATCGTCGCACTCACCTCGCAGAGTCGGGCTGCAATCCTCGCCAGCACCACTTCATCGCCCGCCAGACCGCCCTCCTCTTCGAATATCTGGGGGAACCAAACCGTGCCCTGAACCGACCAGCCATCCGATAGCAAAAACACCCAATAGAACAAACAAAATGGCATCGGCGGACACATTATCTGCCGCAGAAAGGCATTTTCTACGAAAAAAGTTTGGTTAATCCAATAAAAAGCAGTAGCTTTGCGCCATCAAATCCCACCACGATTCACGTCGAAAGACCAGCGGACCAGGGTGGGATGTTTATTTTGCCATCACCTATGGCGCTTCCCATCAAAAGAATAGTATAAAGATATGCGAAAGAACATCTTCATGACTCAAGTTTCGCATTTGCTCAACTTGTTGATATAGGGGAGATAACGGGAGTTAATGGGAGTTAGCGGGAGTTAGCGGACGTTACCATCGCCTTTCGAAAAGAGGTTCCAACGGTACATACGTCCGTTAACTCCACAGGCTTTAGCCTGTTAACTCCCGTTTACTTCTGATAACTCCAGTATAGTTTCGCTAAATGCGAAACTTGAGTTCATGATCATCGCCCTGCTGTGTACCGTAGCACAAGGGGCATGGGCACAGTACAGTGGCGGAACAGGCTCAGCGACCGACCCGTATCTAATCAATTCAGAAGCCGACTGGATCACGCTGTGCAACAACGTAAACGATGGCACCAGCACCTACAGCGGCGAGTTCTTCAAGCTGATGGCCGACATCACGGTGTCAGAAGAAATCACCGAAGTCGCCACGAAGATGGTAGGCCGTGGCGAGAACGTGAACTTCCGCGGCACCTTCGACGGAGGCGGCCACACCCTGACGGTCAACTATGTGGACAACAGCGTCGAAAACGCTTGCGCCCCGTTCCGCTTGCTCCAGCGGCGGCTTTATCGGCGAACTCGGCACCAGCAAAGACCCGGATGACACCTACATCGACAACTGCTTCTTCGATGGCAGGCTTGAGGCCACACATTCCAATAGCTGGGGCGGTTTCATCGGTTGGGTCGAAGACGAGCCCGATGCCTACATCACCAACTGCCTGTTCAGTCCGGCATATGTTGGCGTCAACGACGAAGGCAACAAGACTTTTGCCCGAGGCAGCGACATCCATCTCACCAACTGCTACTATAAGCACTTGCTGACCGATGCCCAGGGTGCCACAAAAGCCCGCGACATGGACAACGAGACGCTCCGCATGAAACTCGGCGAGGCGTGGGAGGTCTATGCCGGTCGGGTGTTGCCCATCATGACTCCTCGTTCCCTCACTGGCGAGGGCACCGAGCAGTCGCCTTACCGCATCGCCACCTTCGACGACTGGCACCGACTGGCCACCAATGTTTATTTAGGAGAAAGCTACAAAGACAAGTACTTCCTGATGACAAACGACATCAGCACCAGCCGCTTGGTGGGCGCACAACCCAGCACGGATATCTTCAACGCATTTAGCGGCATTTTCGATGGCGACGGCCACACCCTGACCCTCAACTATACCACCGATGCCGAGTTCTGCGGACCGTTCTGCTACACCTATGGTGCCACCATCAGGAACCTCATCACTTCCGGCACCATCAACACCTCCCAGAAACATGCAGGCGGCGTGGTGGGACGCAACGGCACCAGCCTTCTCAAACTCTCCAACGTGACGAGCAGCATGACCATCAACTCCTCCTTCAGAGGCTCTGCCGAGCACGGCGGACTGGTGGGCTACGCTATCAGTGCCGACATCATCGGTAGCGCCTTTACCGGCAGCCTGCTTGGCGAGAAAAGCACGGGCTGCGCCGGACTGGTAGGCTGGAAGACCAACACCGACGATTCAAGTGTCAGCATCACCGACTGCCTCTTTGCTCCCTCCAGCGTCACGGTAGGCACAGCCAATGCCTACACCCAGCCCCTCGGTACCGCCCAGGGCAAGCGGGCACGCAGCATCATCGCCGAGCAGTATGTCACGATGCAGAACGCTGGCACCGCCACCGAATACAACGTCAGCGGCATCACGTCTTACGATGTCGGCATCAGGTACAACGACGTGCTCTATGCCGGCGTGGGCGATGCCGTGAGCCTCAATCTCGGCTACGCATTTACCGAAGGCATTGAAGCCGACGGCTTCTCTGTCAGTGCTGGCACCCTTGAGGGCGACGTGAACCCCTACATACTCACGATGCACGATAAAGATGTGCTGGTATCTGCCAACATTGCTGTCACCCCGTGGGAGGGCGACGGCACCGAAGCATCGCCCTTCCTCATCAGCTACCCCAGCCAATGGGAGCTGCTGGCAGATCGCGTGGCTGTCGGTACCGACTATACGGCTGTTTCCGACGCTTCGTTCTCCATTCCCAATGCCCGACTCGTCGGCAGCAAGACGTTCGAATTCACCGAGGTCAGCATGTATGCACCGAAGAACCTCACTTCCACCGCCACCTGCACCACTGCCACCGTCAGCTGGACGGGAGCCGCCGAAAGCTACAAGGTGCGCTACAGGCCTACAACCCTCAACACCGCTTATTTCTTCGGTTTCGAAGAAGGATTGCCCGACGGCTGGACAACCATCGATGCCGACAGCGACGGCAACTGCTGGGATAAGACGGACAACATTCCCGACTATGCCCACGGCGGCACAGCCTTTATGTCGTCGGCAAGCTATCACAATGATAAAGGCGTGCTCACCCCCGACAACTGGCTCGTCTCGCCACGACTGCCGCTCAATGGCGTGCTGAAGGTGTGGATGAAAGGACAGGATCCCAACGATTTCCAGGAGCACGTCGCCATCTATGTCTCCACCACCGGAAACACAGTCGCTGACTTCACCGATATCGTCTTGCCCGAGACCGTCGTCACCAACGAGTACGTCACGTACACCGTCAATCTGAGCAAGTATGGCGGCGAGCAGGGCTACATCGCCATCCGCCACTTCAACTGCACCGACCAGTACCGTCTCGATGTCGACGACTTCGGCTTGTATGATGCCAATTCGCCCTCCGATGCATGGCAGGAGGTCGAGGTCACTGGCACCACTGCCGTCATCACCGACCTCCAACCCGGCACCTACTATGCTTACCAGGTCGTAGGCATCGTGGACGAAGACAGCTATCCCTCAGCCGTCGCTGTCCTGCAAACCGACGAGGAAGAGCCCCAGGTGAACCACGTCAGCGTGACGCCGGGCACAACCTCTGCCAAAGTGAACTGGGAGGGCTATGGCCGCAGCTACAACGTGCGCTATGCCATCGACATGGCCACCGAGAATACGGCCAAGGTGACGCTCACCGTAGGCGATGTGTGGGAAGACCACTCGGGCTACCAGATGCTGCTCGATGCCCATGCCAACACCTTCGGACGCATCATACCGACTATCGGGCCGCTGACCGACCCTGGCTCCGCTTCTGCCGAGGACTATGCAGAATTCGAATACAAGATTCCCGAATATGCCGATGGCGAACTGACGACCCATAATATCATCCTCAACAACAGCGTCACCATCGATATTCCTGCTGGCACCTACGACTGGTGCATCACCAATCCCTCACCCGAACTCGAAATGATATTCATTGCATCAGCTCACGGCAACATCGGTGGACGAAAGGACAACTACGTCTTCGAGGCAGGCAAGCACTACGAGTTCACCGTCAGCCTCGATGGCGACTACGACCGCGTGGATCTCGTGACAACGCCCATGTATGGCGAATGGAACCAGCAGACGGTGGAAAGTGGTGAGCTCACCGCCCTTCTCAGCGGACTCACCAGGGGCACCAGGTATGTGGTGCAGGTGCAGGCCGTGCTGGACAACGGCAAGACTTCCGAATGGAGTCCTGTCGAGCAGTTCACCACCCTTGACGATGGAGCAATCGTGTTGAACGACGACCTCGACAACAGCACTGTCATCGAAGACGCAGCCGCCTCCGACCTGCTTTATGACGTAACCCTCGCCGACCGCACGCTCTACAAGGACGGCTCCTGGAACACCCTCTGCCTGCCCTTCGACGCCAGCATCGACGATGCGCCCCTCGTTGGAGCAACGGTCATGGAGCTGGACACCGACGAGCAGAACGGCTTCGACCCGACCGACGGCACCCTGTATCTGACGTTCAAGCCGGCAACAGCAATCAAGGCCGGAGTGCCCTATCTGGTGAAGTGGACGAGTGGTACCGACATCAACAATCCCGTATTCGATGGCGTAACCATCAGCAGCACGGGGGCTCAGCCTGTAGTGTCTGCAATCAGCACACTGGAGACCGTGCAGATGGTGGGCACGTACTCGCCCGTCAGCGTGATGGCTGATGACAAGAGCATCCTCTATCTGGAAAGCGACAACACGCTGTGCTACCCCGCCGTTGACCTCCAGATTCTTTCGTGCCGCGCCTACTTCTCGGTGCCCTACATCCAGGAGCATGCCGAAGCCCAGGCCCGCGCCTTCGTATTGAGCTTCGACGGCGAAGAGACTGGTATTGAGACAATTTCTACCCCTTCGAACCCCTCAACCCCCTCGAACTCCTCAAACCACTCGACCCCCTACTTCTCCCTCGACGGTCGTCGCCTCGACAAGCCATCGAGTCCCGGCCTCTACATCCACAACGGTCGCAAGGTCCTGATCAAGTAACGCTCTTTTTCTATCACGAATTCGCGAACAAACAATCCCCGAAAACCAGAAGGTTGTCGGGGATTGTTTCATGACAATCGGATGTCAAGATACAGGAGTGATGCTGTCGATGGACAACCATCAGGCGGAGCGGCGGAGGGCATCCATGTCCGAGGTGGGTTTGATCATGAAGTCCGACTCGGTGGTGCTGCTCTTGCGGTTACGTTGAGACTCGACGACGAAGAGGATCGTTGAAAAGAGGATCACGGTGGTAAAGAAAGCGATAGCGTACATAGTGGTAAGTTTTTAATTAGTTATTATTGTTTTCTTCTTGTCTCGATAATCAATTGCCAATTGCCAATCGATTTTTGACACCGCAAAGGTAGCTCGTTTCCCCCACATCTCCAAGTTTTTCGGCCACTTTTTGAGGAGGATGTAGCGACAATAAGCCGAATCAGCGACAGCACCAATCAGTACCCTTCCGATTTGTCGCCTCGATCAAGAATTATTTTGCTGACGCGGAAAATAATTGCTTGTCCAGACCTAAGCCTGAAAGGCTGGCAAGACTACAGGCGGGGGTATCACCCCCGTTATACCGGGTCCCATCAAACCGAGTGCTGAAGGCACGAAAGATCTTTCGCCCTTCCAGGGCTTCCTTGTATGTGGGTAACCCATCACCGGGGGCTACCACCCCCGTCTGTGTTCTTGCGCCCCTTTCGGGGCTTTCATTCAATCCCTTGCCCTTCTTATATCCCACACAGAAACGCTTCATCTTTAACCACGAATCTCACACACTAAGTTTTCTTTTTAACACGAATTACCATGAATTGATCACGAATTTTTCATGAATTATTTTGTTAGAATGAACACGAATTATCGCAAATCATCAATTTGCATTTTTCATATATTCCTGTAAACCGAAGGCGCGGCATCGTATGGTGCTGCGCCTTTGATTAACAAAAAGCGCCTGCAAATACATGCAAGCGCTTGATGCGGAGAGAACGGGTCTTGAAACTCGTTAAAATGCGTGCTGATTATCAGATAGATAGCTAAATTTTGTCTTCGTTTTACATTTTTGTTCACACCATTTTGTTCACATCTTCTGGAAATAGGCATATTTCTGGATATTTTTTCTGCAAAAACACGTCTTAGCAGGATGAAATTGAATGGACTGATGACAGGTGGACTTTGCAAAATATGATTGGTGATAATACTTGGAATGATAATGCTGTTGATTGGGTTGATGTTAGCTGTATGGCCCTTGCTCAGTCGGAAATGAATTGAAATGAGAGAGGTCTTCTTCAACGATAGGGACGTTTTTCCTTTCATTGTCTTCCATCCATTTTTACTATTTTGAATTATCAGTTAAATATTATGAAAGCTTTTTTTCCAGTTTATTGTAAATTTCAAAATAGTATAATAGTTTAACGATAAT
>JAEEUA010000320.1 GCA_016286775.1 Bacteroidales bacterium | reverse complement strand
CAACTATGCCGATGTGGATGCACTCTACATCACTGCCGGCTACGGACATCTGGGCATGGTTGAGGACTTCGACGACAAGTATATCCGTTCCATCTTCGCCGTCAATGCCGAAGGTCCGATCCGCATCCTGCGTCATTTCTATCCCAGGATGTTGGAGCAGAAGCCGTTCTATTGTGCTGTGATGGTGAGCATCGCCGCACATCTCTCGTCGCCGCTCTTCGCCTATTACAGTGCAACGAAGGCTGCCGTGCGTATGTTCATCGAGGCTGCCAACGTGGAGCTCGAAGTGCAGGGTTCCGAGAATCGCATCATGGAGGTATCTCCCGGTTCGCTCAAGGGCACCTCGTTCAATGGCGGACAGTCCGACCCCGCCCAGAACACAGCCCTGGCCGGTGAGATTGTCGATCGTTCGGTGCAGCGTCAGCAACTCTTCATCCCTCAGTACGACGAGGTGTTCAAGGGCGTACTGCAGCGTTATCAGGACAATCCGCATCAGTACGGCATCAGTTCCTATTGGTACAAGAAGAACGGTCGCCAGCACGTCAAGAAATAGTCGATGGGAATAGTTGGTGAAGCCCTCGAAGGGTTGAAGCGCTCACCCCAGTGGTTTACACAGTCTGCAGCTGCACGCGACAAGCATCTTTGGACCTTCGGTGCCTGGGATGGCTTGCGTTATAGCGATAATTCGCGGGCACTCTTCGAATACACCCTTGCGAACTGCCCGGAGATACGGGCCGTGTGGATGACGAAGAGTCCAAAGGTGTATGAGCGGCTCAACTCCAAAGGGCTGCCTGTCGAACTGTGCTATTCTGAATCGGGAAAAGCCGTACAGCGAAAGGCAGGCTATTTCTTTCTGACCAAGGGCCCTGACGATGGCGACCCCTTGCAGATGCGAGGCTGCCACCTCATCTGGCTTTGGCACGGTATGCCGCTGAAGCAGATTGGTCGCGATTCGATGGCGTTCCTTCGCAGGAACACCTTGTGGAAGCGTGTCAAGACAGCCATCCGCAAGCAGATTGTACCCTGGCAGTTCCTGAGTGGAGAGACACTTAGTTCGGCTCCCTTTTTCACGCCTTTCCTGCAGTCGGCTTTTGGTTTGCCTGCCGATATGGTTTGGGAAGTCGGCTACCCTCGCAACGACCACTTCTTCAAGACGGATGTCACCGAAAGGATCATTTCCGATTTGCACGGCAGGTTTGACAGAAGGGATGCGACGGGAAAGGCAGAGCTCGTGAAACTCCTGCTCTATATGCCAACGCATCGCGATAAGGCAACGCGCGAAGGCCACGCCTTCAATCCGTTTCAGCAGGCAGGATTCGATCTCGCCAGGCTCGAGGAGGTGCTCGAAGAGAAGAATATCGTCCTGCTTTACAAGGGCCACTTCTTCGACAGCGCCAACCAGGGACTGCAATCTGCAAGCCGTATCATTACGGTCACCGACGACGACTACGACGACATCTATACCTTCATCAAGGATGTCGATATCTTGTTGACCGACTATTCGAGCATCTACTTCGACTTCCTGCTCTGTCGCAAACCCATCATCCTTTTCCCCTTCGACATGGAGGATTACGTGGCTTACAGTCGCCCGTTCTATTTCGACTATAGCCTGATGGAGGGAAAGCGAGTCTTTTCGTGGCAGGAACTCGCAGAAGCCCTCGGCAATGACGATTACTATGTGCCAAGCGAGCAGACAATCCGTCTGATGAACACTTATCTCGACAATAATGCCTGTAGGCGCGTGGTCGAAAAGGTGCGACAGCAGATTTCAGGCAATTAAAACTCATCAAGTATGCCCAGAGCATTGATCATAGGACCCGATTTCCATTATTTCAACCACAGCGTTGAAAGGGCTTTTCGTGCTTTGGGGTATGAGACTCGGGTGCTGGCCTACGACAATCCGGTGCATCCTTACAACGTCGCCAACAAACTGCGCTACAAGTTCAGTAGCGACAAGCTTCGGATGAAGGAGCAGTCTCGCGTACTGTTCCACTTGGAAGCTGAATTGGCATTTGAGGAGTTCGAGCCCGATTTCGTCTTCGTGATGAACGGAGATATGCTGCTGCCCGACACGCTCAGGCATTGGCGAGGCAAATTGGAAGACGATCCCCAATCTCCCCAGAAACCTGCCAAAGTGGCATTGTGGCTTTTCGACAGCTTCATGCACATCCCTTTCTGCGAAGAGAATATCCCAGCTGTCGATTCCGTCTTTTGCTATGAGCAGACCGACATCCCGCTTATCTTCGAGAAGTATGGCGTCCAGGCATATTTCCTCCCACAGGCGGTCGATACTTCCATCTACCATAAGGAGGACGTCGAGAAGTGTTACGACCTTGTCTTTGCTGGTGATATCTTCCATTCTCAAAAGCGCAGGGACATCCTCCAGGCTGTCGTGGCTCATTATCCCGATCTTCGGATGAAGATATGGGGGGAATATAAG
>JAEEUA010000094.1 GCA_016286775.1 Bacteroidales bacterium | reverse complement strand
GAAGGTCGCCGTGATCCATGGCATAAGCCACCTTGGCGGACCAAGGGCCAAGGCTTGTGTTCAGTTCGACCATTGTGCAGAATGCGTCGCGAATCGTGGAAGAGGGGACGAAGGAGGTGCCCCAGGATTGGCGATAGCTGGTGAGGATACGGTAGCCGAGGGTCGGTTTTCTGGAGAATCTAGATAATCTAGATGCTCTGGAGAGTTTAGCCAATCTAGAGCGGAGCAGCGACCCTTCTACACCAAGGTGCCAGGCGCGGATGCGATTGTCGGTGAAGCGCAGATAACCATCGGCATTATAGACGGGCGACTTGATCATCGGTGTGCCCAAGGCAAGACCGTAGTAGCAATGGCCCGCATAATAGTAATTGTTGTAGTAGTCGTCAGCACCTTGGGCACGCCCTTCGCCAAAGTCTTCGCCGTAATTTCTCCAATCATCGCGGTCCCAATGGATGGGGCCGCTTTGGTTAGTGGTCTGCAGATATTCGAAGACGAAACCCTGAATCCAGGCATCGTGCTGCTGATTGTGATATTCGATACCCCACAGACCGTCCCAACCATTAAACTTGGCGATGCTGGAACCGTCCTCGAAGAGATTTTCGAAGACGAGACCCACACGCTTCTGTTTGCTGTCGGAACCGCCCCATTGGTAATCGAGACGAAAACACTCTTCACCCAGATGACTGCCGTAGAAGAAGACCTGGTCGCCTGTAGGGGAGTTGCCGTCGCCTCCGGAGATGAAGAAAGCCTTGAAGAAATCCTTCAGATGAGGGTTGAAAGACTGGTTTTCGCCTTTGAAATCACTGTTGTAGGATTCACCACCGAAATAGGCAGCATGGTCGAAGCCCACGTAGAAGACGATGGGTTTGTCGGGATTGGTGCGCAGATGCAGTTTCTTCTGATGAAACCACACGTCGGTAGTGAGGAATGACTCGGCCTGTCCGCTTTTCCCGACACGATAGAGGGCGTAACGGTCGCGCTTGTAATCGTCGTCGAGCAACTTTCCGAAACTGCCTTCCATATAGAATTGCAGCCATCCTTTGGTTCCAGGAATGGTGACGAATTCAGGCGTAAAGAGATAAACGCTGGGGATAGGGCGGCTGTTTCCGCTCCAGATGGTGCTGCCGCTGCTCAGACGAATGTCGCGCAGTACGGGGGAAAACTCGCGACTTCCGACACCAAGCGTTATCCACGACCAGGTGAGGTCGGCGTAAGCCTGCTGGATAAAGTATTTGTTGTAGGCATTCGCCTGTACCTCCGCATCGAGACAGGCATCGACCGACCATCGTCCACGTCGGTAGTTGTACTTTATCGCTGCCCGCAGGTAGGCTGTATTGGCATCAGTGCTAAGTATGCCGTGCCGGTTGGCAGTGAGATAATAGGCGGTATAGTCGCCCGACCCCACGGCTGTCTCGGTAGTCAGTGTGTAAGACAAATCGTTACTACAACGGGTTGGGTTAAACACAGTCGATACATCCTGTCCCAAGGCTAAATTCGATAGTAAACCCTGGTAAAGGGCGAGGCACAGCAGAAGGATGCATTGCGATTTAAACCGGACTATAGGAAAGAGTATAGAATTGTTTTTATTCATGAAGGAGAATAAAGATTCATCAGGTTTCCGTAATACGTTTCGGCAGAGAATTGTTGCTGAGATTTTTTAGCTATCTGGTCATAATCGAAAGGACGAGTCCAAAGCGAATTGATCTTTCGCGTCAAATCGGCGACATCACGTGGAATGAAAAGGTCTCCATCGACATCGTCCAGGAATTCTGCACCAGAGATTGGATTGATAAGTTCTGGGATGCCACCAATCCTTGCTCCAAGAATAGGTGTGCCCAGGCATTTCGCCTCAAGGATGGAGAGCGGATTATTTTCATACCATTCCGAAGGTATTACCAGCATTCGGGCATGTCCGACTAAGGGCTTGATTTGTTCCCAGTTCTTTTGGCCTGCGAGCTGAATGCGATCCTGACAACTAAGTTGTTGGATTTTTTCATTTAGCTGTTTTTTCAAAGGACCATCGCCAATAATGATGAGACGATAGGGAAGGTTTGATGCTGCATCGATGAGAGTTTCAATACCTTTTTCGTGGCTAAGGCGACCTACGTAACAATAATAGTCTTCCCGCTGACTATATCCATCCATCAAACATTTTTCGACATCGATGAAGTTGCAGAGATGTATCAGTTTCTCGTTGGGAAACCCTCCTTGCACCATCTTTTGGAGCATGAATCGGCTGGGGCATATCCATGTGTCTGTGATTCGTGTCAGACGGTCGCGATTCCACTTCTTCATTTCGGCCCATCCGATTAGGCTGGCTACAAGGTTTCCCTTGATGCAATGGTGCTTGAGGCAGGCATTCGGGTTTGGCGCGTTGACACGTGACGTCATTGTGGCTTGCTGGTGGCTGAAGCACTCTTCGCATACAAGTCCATTGGGCTGCATGCAGTCATAGCGAGGACAGAGCAGCTTGTAGTCATGCAGGGTCCAGACGATGCGAATCCCCTTGGCGTGAGCTGTTTCGGCGATTATGGGAGAGAGTTGGGAATGGATGTTGCCCAAGTGTATTACATCGGGTTTGAAATCCTGAATGAGCCGTTCGAATCCCTCTTTAACTTCGCTGGTGCCCAATGGACGCAATAATGCCTTGACCATCTTAGGCCCTATGCTGAAAGATGCTTCGCTGGGGAAATAGTCTTGCCAAGGGGTCGGGAGGTTGTCGGGATACTGCATGGCATAGATGGCTACATCATGACCGTGCTGACGCAGAAGCCGTTCGAGCTCGAGCGTGTAGATGCAGTCGCCTCCTCGACGATAGTAGAACTTATTGCAAAGAAGAATGCGCATGTAAAGATGAAGTTAAATCTATCTGGTGATTCGTGTATAATAGCGTATAAATGCCTGCTTGGGAGTTTCGGAACGGAGCACTGCAGCTATAGCGTTGCGTTCTCCGAGTGCCAGAATAGTGTCGGCATTGGGTTTGGGATTCTTGATGAGTCCTCTTAGGAAATGTCGGCACATATTTGGAATCAAGGCCAATAGGAATCCCAATCTCATGAGCAGCATGCGCAAGAGACTCCCGTGGGCATAAAAAACGCATGTGCCTAAAACGTAGGCGGGAATGGTGGCTGTCTGGACATGTGAAACGGAGGCTGAACGCCCTGACATCCCCTCAAGATGAGTGATGTGAACTTGTGTATCTACCCAGCAGGAATAACTGGATTTATTCAGTAGCGTGGATAGGGCGATATCTTCAGGACAGAAGAAGAATCTTTCGTCAAACCATCCCATACGTTCGAAAATGTTGCGACGGATGAGGAATGAAGCTCCGCAGATATTATAGGTCTGGAAGAGTCCTTGCTGATGGGTGTAGGGGCCAGGAGCATTGTCGTGCCAAATATTGAGGAAGAGCGCAATGCTTTGAAGAGCATTGATGGGACTGCGTCCGCAATATTGGATATCTCGTCCATTGGGTTTGAGTATAATAGGAGAAACAATAGCGGGTTGCTGTTGGGATCCTGAGAGAGCCTGGGCTTCGAGCTGTTTCATCGATTGAACCAGACTGTCAATGAGCGGTTCGTTCCAACAGGTATCGTCATTGACGATGAAACAATAGTCGCCTGTAGCCTGGCGAAGGGCGAGGTTGTTGTTTTCAGAAAAGCCTCGTATGCTATTGCTTTCAATCCATCGGACCCAAGGATAATCCGTCTGCATCTCAAGAAGGTTCTGTTTGGAATAGAGATATGCCACCACAAATGTCTCGTAAGAGACACTATGGGTATGACGGATGATGCTGTCGAGGCATGTACGCAACACATCCGGCTTGTTCATGTTGACGATGACTATACTGACTTCCATGGACTATGTAGAAGGACTATTGAACAGAAGAGAGTTATAGATTTGTACTATTTTCTCTCGATAAACTTCCTCGCTGAAGCGAGATGCTGCCGTTTGCCGCGCTTTTTCGATAATACTGTGCGCAAGGTCAGAATCTTCGACGATTCGGCGACACTGCCGTGCACCTTCATCGATGGAGTGGAAGAGCAATCCATTGATGTTGTCGTCAACGATTTCAAGGGTGCCGCCTGCTGCCTTTGCTATTACAGGTGTGCCGTAAAACATTGCCTCAACGGTAACGCGGCCTTGGGCTTCATTACTGCTGCACATCAGCAACGCCGTAGCCTTTGAGATAAAAGGCTGGACTTCGGCTTGGAAATGTTCGAAAGAGATGGCATCGCTGATGCCATAGCTTTTGGCTTTTTCCTCGAGATGCTGCTGGTAGGAGGCTTCCACCCGTCCCACATAGACCAGATGATATCCTGCATGCTCGAGATTGAATTTCTGAAAAATGTCGAGGGCAAGTTCTGCCCCTTTCTCAGGAATGACTTTGCCACAGAAGACGAAATACGGCTGCTTGGACGATTGGCATACGTCAGATAGACTGAATATGGCATCGTTAACCACATAATGGCGAGTGTCGCTCATATCGGTGATGAAGTGGTCGTGGACAGCCTGTGTAATCGAAATGGTAGCATCTGCATCATTGATAAGTTTACGCAGATGTGACCATCCATAGAGTGGAGTGAAGCCGAAATCCAGATCGAGAAATTCCCGCAGGTGCCAGACATGTGGGATGTGGCGATGTTCATGCTCTTCAAGATAACGGGCGAGCTGACTGCCAAAGATGGTGGCACTCGTATTGGAATGAAGCAGCTGGATGCCGGCATCGCGTATGATGGGTGCGAGGACATGGCAGGCCTGCTCATTTTTCCAGCGGTCGTAGATTTTTCTGATCGGACGTTTAAGCCATGCAAGGCGGTTGGGAGCCAGATTCAGCTTGAAAGGAACGATGCGGACTTCATATCCAAGATGTCGGAGATGTTCAGCGGCAGGACCATTGGCCGGCAGCACGATGAGGGGCTGCACATCATGGCGAAGTGCATGCAGATGATTGGCCAAAGAGCGTGTTGAGCCAGCCACCTCATAGGTCTCATGGGAAATATAAAGTACGCTGATCATTATTCTTTCTTATAAATAAGGTTGCTGCTGACTCGTCCGGATTCGAAGCGTTCCTGTCGGACCACTATCCTACGTTTGGGAGAGTCTGCCAGAGGAACACCCTGCAGATTGTAATATCTGCGACTGTACACCCGATCATCCTTGATATAGCTCCAAACGAGGCTGTCAGTGTCGTGACAGATGTCGTAGGCAACATCGCGAATCAGAGCATAGTCGGAATCTGTATAAATCGAGTCCTTGGTCGGCATGGTCGGAACCTGGCGAATGTCGAGATGAAGTGTATCGGCCAGCAACGATTCGTAGGTTGCGCATGCTACGGCATAGCGTCCAAGATTGAAATCGATGTGAAAACCGTCGCGGCAGAAGTCATTATCGCTCTCGAGATACGTATCGCGCAGGGCCTGGATGACAGGACCTGAGGGTATCAAGTATTGGAATTCATCGCCAAACTCATCGCGATAGACTCGCGAGCCCACAGAAATAATGCGATAGTACATCAGCTGTTGTGAGCGTTCATAATGTTCGGCAAAAGCCGGGTGCGTGGAGTAGCGTGCAAATGCCCATGTCATATGCCAGGCCAGCCGAGCTTCGGGCTGATAATGCCGAATGGAATCAATGAGAGGAGCCAAGGTATTCTTTACAGAGCTGTAAAGGCCGGATTCGGAGGCCGACTGCTGCAGCACGATGATGTCCCAATCATGCTCAAGGAGTGCATACTGTGAGTTGGTGTTGTCGTGCATTTCCCATTCGCCCAGGTCATTATTATATTTATAATAGGTATAGGCAGGCTGCTGTGAGCGCATCAGGTCGATGTGATCGGTTAGCGAGCCTCCGGATTTGTAGAGGAAGGCCAGCTCAACTCTGGATGTATCGGCCCCCAATAGTTCCGGCACTCGATAAAACGCATCCTCCATAAAACTGCTTCCAAACCCGAGTATCCTTACCTTTTGGGCAAGGGAAACCGAGGGCATGAGAAAACAGACGAATAGGATGATGGCGTTACGTATCATGTTGTTATAGATTAGCTGGAGGACATAACTTCTTTCCGTTCAACTTGACAATCTTGGCTGGATTGCCAGCCACAACGGCATTGTCGGGTACGCTCTTGACTACCACGGCACCGGCAGCAATGGTGACATTGTTGCCAATGCTGATGCCTCCGAGCACGATGGCTCCGGAACAGATGCGGACATTGTCGCCAACGACAGGGCGGTCGCCGACTATCGGGCGATTGATGCCGGTGGTCACGTTCTGCCAGATCTGACAGTTTCTACCTATCTTCTTGCAGGCGACTCGGGTGGAATGGCCGTGGTGTATGACGAGCCCCGGACCTACACTATCTTTCGGCTGGACCAGATGGAGGACACGCTCACCTGGAGCCAACCATGAGATGAAATAGCGAAGTCCGCCCATGCGCCAGTAGAGCACTGAGCGATATTCGGGGAGGGTGAGCAGGAGCATGTTGTCGCTGAATGTCTGAGGGCAGTCGCTCTTGCCCAGCACTGCACGATACCAATTCTGCCGTTCCTCGTCGAAGAAGCGATGGCGAGGATGTGCCTTCATGATGCCATAGAGAGGCAACAGACGCAGACAATTTAGGTGATAGATTATTTTAGTGACGATAGCCATAAGCGCAGTTTTTGTTTATAGTAGGGCCAAGAATGTTTCATGTGGGTAATGCTGGCATTCTCTTCGAAGACTTGACGGATATTCCTGACATTTGAAGAGAAACCCTCGCCATATGCATAAAGGCAGAGCGGGCGGTCGAGGTACTGGAGCCGACGACCTTCTTGCCAGAACGCATAAACCTGTTCGAAATCCGCACAGTGGGGATACTGCTGCCAGAGGTAAGGATGTGAATTCATCCACGCCGTGGGGATATACATGCTTTGGTGGCAGATGCCGATGCCAGGCACACATCCCTTCGCATTGAAGAATGGCTGTGCCTTCTGAAGCTTGGTCCGTCCGTCGGCATAGACACGTACGCAGTCACCGAAGATGATGTGGTCGGGTACCTCTGATTCGAGATGTAGGGAGGCCACAGTCTCGTGATCGAGAAACTCGTCGCCAGCATTGAGAAACATCACCCAGGGAGTCTTCGCAATGGCGGCACCCTTGTTCATTGCATCAAAGATGCCATGGTCAGATTCGTGAAAGATTTTGGCAAGGCGGGAGGCATGGGGGAGTACGAGTTCCATCGTCCTGTCTTTGGATCCACCATCCACCACGATATAATCGATCTGCGTGTCGAAGACAGTCTGGCTCATCACCGACTGCAGTGTCTTGGCGATGGTCTGCTCGGCGTTGAACGTAACAGTGATTACTGTGAGTTGTTTCATATCGTGAAGTCTGTGAATTCGTAAGGTGCCACAATATTACCTTCTGGAACAAGCCATTGTGCAAACAGTATCTTGATGGCTCGTGCTATGAAGTAGATGGCAAAGAGCGTGAAGCCACCGCGGAATATCCAGCTTTTGGATTGCTCGATGGCATTCGGAACCACTACAATACAAAGCAGAGATAGGTAGATGAAGAGTCGTCCCCAGATGACATTGTCGCTGAAGAGGTTGTTGAACACGACCGAGAGGAGGAACAGGATGGTCCATTGGGATTGGAGCCTTACCTTGTCGCAACGCCACACAATGATAATGGCAAGCAGGGTGAATGGCCAGAGATCCGGATTAAGAAACCCCGTATTGGTTACTTCGCCCTGTTCGAAGTTGCTGTAGGAACCATATCGGCTCAAATAACTATCGGAGCCGCGCCCGAAGATTGAGAACACCATAAAGACGAGGTCGGAAACAGAAATTGGGCTAAAAGCCGAAATTAGATAACTTCCTACCAAGAGGATGGACCATATCCAGTGGTTGGCTTTCTTGAGGAGCGGTGCAGCGAAGACAATGGGCAGCATCGCCAATGCCGACCCATGGAAGGAGGCGGCGATGATGAAGAAAAGGAAGGCCAGTCCTCGGTTGCGTGATTCCATGATTTCGTCTTCTTCCTCGTCGGTTATCGTCTTGCCGTCAGCACGTAAGGTGAGCAGCTTACGTTCTTCACGGGTTGTGCCAAGATAGAAGCAGAGTGCCAGCAGGAAAAGCCCTTCGGCTATGGACTGGCGAACGGCAGAAAGCGAGTGGAAAAAGAACATGGATGAAGTGCTGAAGGAGACAAAAGCCATCAGCGACATCACAGGTTGATTGGAATTATGCCAAATGCAATAGCCTATACCGCCCAATCCGATGAGGCACGAAAGGAGCAGAAAAGGGGTTCCGTTGTCGAAGAACAGATAATGAGTGAGGTAAAGGTAGAGTAGGAATCCCGGATCGGTATTCCCATTCTCGCCATATCCTGATTCAGGATGGTGAAAGGATTGGAGGTAGTTGTCGGTATCGCTTCCTACGGTGTCTCCTCGAAACCCTACAAAGATAATGAGGGCTATCCATCCGATGATGAACATAACCTTCTGTGTCGTCGAGCGATTGTCGGAAAACATGCTCAACAGCATCATGACCATGGCGGTGCCAAAGATGATGATATAAGGTTCGATGGTGCTGATTATCGACATAAGAAGTTGGTTATGTATTGTTTGGCAGTTTGACGCTCATTTCCATCAAGTCCTACGATAGTGATGATGGCAATGCTCCATACGACAAAGACTATGCAATGGAACAGAGCAGTAGTCAAAGCAGAAGTCTGACCAATACTGGAGAAGTGAAAGGCAGCGGGAATCGCAACTGCCAATATAGCTGCCGGGAGGCAGTGTGTCAGTATCATTCTGGCGAAACCAAGAGGACATTCTGAAAGGAGGTTAGATGCAATTCTAATCTTGACGATCAGTAGAATGGATGTCATCGTGATGGTAGCGAGATAGCAGTAATAAGGGGGCAGCCCGTGCTGGAAACTGATATAGGAAATCGGGAAACAAGCTATCAGAAGCAGCGCTGTCCAGATTTGCATTCCTCGAATCCTGCCAGATGCAAAGATCATCGTGTCAAGCGTATAGCTTAATGAGATGATGAGGTTGTTGATGAGGGATAGACGAACAAAGGTAACTGTGTAGTTCGGATATTCTCCAAGCCATGCCGACAAGATTGCTGGTGTTTCGGCAATAAGAGGGATGGCGACAATCAGGTAGAGAAAGAATCCGAGCTTGGCACCCAAGCGAACCAGATAGATCAACCGGTTATAATCGTTGTTGCTAAATGATTTGGTGATCTGCGGATTGAAGGCCATCGATATCTGGCGGGTAAAGTTGGCCACGGCATTCTCGACTTGTATGGCTATCCCTCGCGCAGCATTGACTGCGAGCACAAAGAAGGCATTGAGCAGGAGGGTGATGAATTGCTTGCTGACAATATCTGCACCGATGCCGAAGATATTCCATCCCATGAACGAGGACATCTCGCGCGTCTGTTTCCGGTCCAAACTCCACTGGTAGGAACAGTGTGGGAACTTCAGATGACAATAGATTCCATATGTGATGCGAACCACAATGGCACCAATAACGATGAAGATGGAATACCAGACAAGGTAGTCAAAACCATTGGGAAGCGTGGGCAGAATCAATACTCCAATCAGTTTGAGCAGCACTTCGGCAATGCTGATCCATGCCCATGCGCCCATGTGCTCATAGGCAATAATGAGTGAGGTGTAGGGGATACTGATGAACTGGAAGATGAATGCAATGAGGGAGCAGTGAAAGACCATCTGAGCGGCTTCGACACGAGTCTCGGGAAGGATCATCTTGTTGTTGATGTACCACATGCCGGCGATTTCGCAGATGATGATCAGAAGCCCGGCAATCACAAGGTGAAGGCTCAGTGCCGTGCTGAAGGTCTTGCGGATGTCTTCTTCCGAACCACGGCCGATCTCGACCGTGATAAATCGTTGTGTAGCTACGGTCAATGTGCTGGTGGCAATGGTGAACATGGCCACGAAATTGCCGATGATAGAATAGATGGCAAAATCATCGACGCCGAGCACTCGCAGGATGACACGGGAAGTGTAAAGGTTAATAACCAACATAAGCGCCGTACGCAGGTACAGCGCTATTGTGTTGCGGGCCAGTTGGCCATGATTATTCTTCCTTGCGTCTAAGCTCATTCGCAAAATCTTTTGTCCAACGCCAGTATTTGCGACCATAGAGAATCCATAGGGATCCTAAAACAAAGCCAAGGAACAGCCAGATAATGACAATCATTTTGCGTGAACCATTGGGTTCAAGCGGGAAGGTGGGTGGGACGAGCATGGCGTAGGAAGGCTTCTTCTCTATCAGGCTTTGCTCGGCGAGGTATCGTTGCTGGGTCACTTGCTGAAGAGCCTGATAGGCGAGGGTCATCTCGGCATCCAAGCGATCCTTTTCGGCTGTGATGGCATAATTGTTAGCCGAGCGGTTCTGATTGACAAAGCTGGCATATTCCTTCTGTCGCTTTTCGTATTCCTGGCGGCGTTCGGCTTCGAGAGCATTAAGGTCGGCAAGTTCCGCCCTTGCTTTGGTTGACTTGTATTCGTAAAGGCTTGCTTGCAGACAGTCGATGGCATTGTCGGCCATCATGGTGGCAACCATCGGATCCTGACAGGTGGTCGAGATAGTAATGATGCCGGTCTTCATGTTCTGTCCGCACTTGATGTTACGGGCCAGTCCTTTGATTCTACCGTATTCTTTTTCAGTCAGCAGGATGTAGCGCGGGGCTAACCCTTCATCGTCGGATTGTGAGCTGAAGGTGCGAGGTTTGCGTCCAGTGATCTTATCCTTCAGTTTATGCATGGCCTCTGCCAGTTTTATTGTCCAAGGTACATATTCTGTCTTTAGATACTGATCGAGAGATACAGTTGTGGTATCATCAGCTGTATGCACCTTGGAAGCCATCATAGACTGGATAAAGGGGATGGACTCGGCAATATCAGGAAACATGGAAGGGTCCATGGCGTCCAAATTGCCACTTTCGATGTTACCCAAGCTCACACCCATCATCGAAGCGATGCTTGCCAGACCGGTGGAAGAGGACTGCTCAGGCACGATAGCGGTCGAGACGGTGTATTCCTTGGGGGTAGTGAGCGCAAAGATCACGCCGAGGACTATAGCGATGCCACACCACCAGTAGAGTGTCTTGCGGTTTTGCCAAAGTTGCCGGACGATGTCCTTGAGATTGAATTTCCTTTTGGTAGCCATCGTTTCAATTATTTTTTAAGGATGTTGGCAATCGAAGCAACCATGGTTGCCAATGATGCTGAGGCCGTGGCGACAGACATGGTCTGCTGTACGTTCCAGTTGCTCTGCTCCTTCATCGGAATGATGAGCTCACAACCCGGTTCGACAGCATGCTTGCTGTTTCGTCGAGCACGCTTCACCTGACCGTTCATGCAGACCACGTAGGCACGACGTTTCTTGGCGCGGTTGCCGAATCCACCGGCCTGCTCGATGTAGTACTTTACGGGCTTTTTATCAACATAGCTTACCGTATTGGGGTGCATGACGGCGCCGCTGATCTTGACCGTATTGGTATATTCGGGTACTTCGATGATATCACCTTCACGAAGCACCACATCGGCTTGTGAACCCGGATTCTTGATGGCCTTTTCGAGGTCGATGCCCACCGAATAAGTGTTGCTGATGTCGAGCATGGCTTCGGAGATGGAGTCCTTGGAATTCTGCGACATCTTGATGACGCTCTTTTGGCGCTCCTTCTCTTCATCATTCATCATACGGGTCAAACGTGCACCCTTGACGAAGCCGAAACTCGTGATGCCACCGGCCTGTTCGATGATTTCGGAGAGACGCTGTGACTTGTGGGTCAGTGCATATTCACCGGGGAAGAGAACTTCGCCGGTCACCATAACGTTGGTCTGCTTGCGATAGACGGGAGACTGGCGGATATAGACTTCGTCGTAGGGACTGAGCGTGAAGGTTGGGTCGCCATCGATGATAAATCCGTCCTTGATGGCAAAGCGGAAGGTTTCGCTGACGCGTGCCGATTCGGCTTCACTCTTGGGGTCCTTGAGGCGGCGCGACACATCGACGCGCTGGGTGGAAGCCGATTCCAATAGACCGCCAGCCTGGATGATAAGGTCCTCGATGGTCATGTTCTTCGCGTAGAGGTAGTCGCCAGGACGTGCCACCTCACCATGGATGGTTACGGTTCCCATATCATTCAGGTCGTAGTGGCTGGGGATGTAGAGGATGTCGTTCTTCTGGAGGACGATGTCGCTGATGGTTCCGTTCATGATATCCTTGACGTCAACCGAAAGGACAGAGCGTGTCAGGTCCTCGTTTTCGCGCTGCAGCACGGCACGATTGGTAAAGGCGTCGCCAGTAAGTCCGTCGGCAGCGATGATGAGCTGCTTCACGGTGTTGATGGCTCCCAGCTGGTAGGAGCCGGGACGATAGACGGCACCCTTGATCTCGATTCGGTTGGAATAG
>JAEEUA010000093.1 GCA_016286775.1 Bacteroidales bacterium | reverse complement strand
GTCCACGCTATACCGTAGGCGGCGAGGCCAACCAGTGGATTTCGCCTCTCTATATGCAGGACGCCGACTACTTCAAGATTCAGAATGTAACCATCGGCTACGACGTCAAGAAAGTCTGGAAAGCCTGCCCATTCAGCCAGCTCCGTGTCTATGCACAGGCCCAGAACCTCTACACCTTCACCGGCTACACCGGTGTCGATCCTGAAATCGGTTCGAACGGTGGTAACGGCAACGGTAACTGGATCTCGGGTATCGACGTTGGTCTCTACCCATCAGCCCGCACCTATCTCGTGGGTGTCAACATCAAGTTCTAATTATTGGTTAGACTGAATGATACGATATTATTAGTAATTTGAATTAATAATTAGATTTAAGATATGAAAAAACTCTTTATGCTGGCCGCAGCCGCATGCCTCGCATTCAGTGCCTGCGATGACGCGCTCGACTCGGTAAACTATACTGGTGCCAACACCGGCAACTTCCCCCACAGCCCCAACGACCTGAACAAGCAGATTGCCGCACTCTATGGCGTTATGAACCAGTTCTGCACTTCTCCGCTCGAGAATCCTTATCTGGTCTATAACCTCATGTCCGACGACTGCAATGGTGCAGGTGGCACAGGTGACGTTGAGGCACATGCCGTAGGTCACATTATGACCAACAAAGACGGTCTTTACGACAATGCCTGGCACAACACCTACGTCGGCATTGCTCGCGCCAACTCCATCATCTACATCGACGAAAGCGTTCTCGCTTCCATCGAGGAAGGTGCTCGCAACCAACTCATGGGCGAAGCCTATTTCATGCGTGGTCTGTTCTACCTCTGGGGGTCGCAATTCTTCGGCGACATCCCCGCCTACTGGGCTTCTGCTGCTCCCGATCCCTGTCCACAGGTTTCTGCCAAGGATGAGATTTATCCTCACATCATTGCCGACTTCCTGACCGCCTACAACCTCATGAAGTTCGGGGCTACCACCCAGGGCGACGGCCATGCTACCAAGGGAACTGCTGCCGGCTATCTGGCCCGTGCCTACATGTTCTACGAGGGCTTCTACAACAAGGTGGCTGATGTTTCTGCATCTATCCCCGACATCACTGCTCCCGAAGGCTATGCTTTCACCACTATCAGCAAGAACGATGTCGTGAAGGCTCTGCAGGAAACCATCAGTTCCGGCACCTATTCTCTCGTCGAGGATTATCGTCTGCTCTGGACCTACAGCAACGAACTCACAGCTCCCGACTATAACTTCGTGCAGGATCTTGCAGCCAACAACAAGTACTGGGCAGGCAATGGCAACCCTGAGGAGGTCTTCCAGATCCAATTCAGCAACTGCGCTTCCTGGAACGGCACCATTTCAATGGGCTTCATCAACCAGCTGAGCCTCTACTGCTCGCTCCGCTGCGACGACGATGGCGCAGGCAATGCCAACGGCAACAGCCACACCTTCCCCTACGCTGTAGGTTGGGGCCAGGGTACCGTCAACGCCACTCTTTGGGACGAATGGCCTGACACCGATCCACGCAAGAAGGCTTCGATCCTCGATGCACAGACCGAACTCGAGAAGTTCGTCTTCACCACCTCCTGCACCGAAGATGCCGGCTTCTACAACAAGAAGCTTGTTGAGATTACCACCAAGGCTACTGCCGACAACGACCAGACCGCTGGCCCATACACCTTCTGGAGCGTAATTCGCGAAGCCGAGGGTGCTACCCAGAACAACGGCAACTGTATGCAGGGCGACCACTACACCGACCTCGTCCTGATGCGCTTTGCCGACATTCTGCTCATGGAGTCGGAGCTCACCGGAACCACCACCAACTGGAACAAGGTACGCGAACGTGCGAAACTCGATCCTGTAGGCAGCTACTCGCTTGCCCAGATGAAGAACGAGCGCCGCTTCGAGTTTGCCGGCGAAGGTCTCCGCTTCAACGATTTGCGTCGCTGGTCGGGCATCGACGGTGGCGAAAGTTGCGAAGCTGCTGTTGCCCTGCAGAAGCAGGAAGGCAGCCGCGTGAACTACACCGGCCGCTGGACCACCATGCACCATGCCTCTTCTGGCTGGGCCAAGCGCTATGCCGAGACCAACGGCTTCCTCCCCATTCCTCCCACGCAGATTGCCAACATCGGCGACGAAGCCGTCCTCAAGCAGAATCCAGGCTGGGGACCTGCTCAGGCTGATGCCAACATGACCGGTACTCCTGTATATTAATACTAAACAACGATTACTACAATGAAAAAAGCATTATATATCATTGCTGCAGCCAGTCTGATGGTAGCTTGCGACCCCGTTGAGGAGGGTGGTTCCTTCACCCCCACCGCCGTTGTCGATTCTCAGCTTTCGCAGCAAGGCTTCTTCAACTTCACGCAGACCGATGCAGCAGGTAATGTAGCTGCCGATGGCAACTTCTTTACATATACGACCAATCCCTCCACCATCGTCCGCGTTTTCAACTACAAGGCCGACGGCTCTGAAAACCAGCTCGCCATCGGTTCAAGCGGCTCATTCGCCATTCAGCCAGGTCGTGGCTCCGACCCCAACCAGAAGTTCTACGTTCAGGTAGTCAACTCCGACCTTTCCAAGGCACAGGCCGAATATTCTGCCACCGTCTTCGTAAAGCAGGAACTCTCCATGTCCGAGAAGCTCATGGCCTCCAACTCCGGCAAGAAGGTCTGGAAGTGGGATCCCTCCATCAATGGTGTCATCTGGGGTAACATGGGCTACTGCGGTGGCTCTGGTGCCGATGTAGCCCTCAGCGGCAATGGCCAGTGGTGGGGCGTCACCGGTCCCGAAGACGATGCCGAGGCAGGTACCAGCGGCTTTGCCAGCCAACTTGGACATTCCGTTTCCGGCCAATTGACCGGTGAGGAAAGCCTCGATGCCTACATGGTATTCACCGAGGATGGCGAAATCCAGAAATACGACAAGGATGGTCTGCTCCTCAACAAGACCACCTACGAGCTCCAGAACTACGATGCCAGCGCCATTGCTAACGGCGCGTGGAAGTGCGCCAACCTTGTCACGGGCGAGAACAGCGTGCTCTGGCCCTTCGAGATCAACGCCGGCGGCAAGTATGTCACCAACTTCGAGGTTTGCTACCTTACCGTTGACAAGATGTGTCTCGTCTATCCCGACGGCGGCGACTTTGGCAGCCTTGGCAACTGGGGCGAAGCCACATTCTGGCACTTCGCCAGCAACTCCGACCTCGAAGGCATGGCCGAAGGTGTCGATGGCAACGGCAAGGCGTGGACCTGGAACACCGACTGTCCCAATGGCGGTGTCGTTTGGGGCAACATGGGCTACTGCGGCGGCAATGGTGCCGATGTCTTTACTGGCAATGGCAAATGGTGGGGTGTAACCTCCGAAGCTGAATTTGGCGACCAGACCGGCCATCGTGGCGGTGATACTGTCACTGGCGACGAGAGCATGGATGCTTACATGATCTGGAAGGACGGCGAAATCACCTCCTACAATGCAGCAGGCCAGGCCATCCGCAACGGCACATACGAGTTCCAAGTCGTCGAAGGCAATCCCTGGAAGCTGGCTGACCTCAAGATCGAATCTTCCAACGGTGCCATCCTCTGGCCCTACGAGATCAACTCGGGCGGCAATATGCCAAGCACCTACGAGGTTTGCTACATGACCAACAGTGCCATGACGCTCGTTTATCCCGATGGCGGCGACTTCGGCAGTCTCGGCAACTGGGGCGAAGCTTCGTTCTGGCAGTTCAAGGCAAAGTAAAGTTCCCTGATAATTCAATACCCCGCATAGAAATCCATCTATGCGGGGTATATTTTTCCTAGAGCCTCCAGGCTTTCTGGATTCTTATCTCCTGAATCCAGGCTGGGGTCTGGTATAGTCAGTCGTATCGACCAGCAGTTCCTTCAGCTCAGCACGGCGTGTGCTGTCGATGCGTCCGTTGAGCATTGTGCCAATGAATCGGGTTGCCGTGTTTGCCCCGTTCGACTTGAGCAAATTGTAAACAAACTCTCCCTGATTGATGGCACAGGTGTCCTGAATCGCTTTCCAGATGTCTTCCGAAACGCCCTCCTGTTTCATCTTGATAATCCTTGCTCGAGTTGCAAAAAAGTTCTGCTGTTGTTCCTTCCATTGTTGCAACAACATGTTCTGCGGTGTACCCTCCACACACGAACTGATACTGTCGAGCCGCACGCGCGTCACACCCGGCTCAGTCACCACGAGCAGTTCCTGGATACCGTAGCGCACATGCCAATCCAATCGCAGCACGGCCACCTGCTCCACATTGCCCCTGAATCGGAAGGACCCGTCGCGCGCCACCGCCACCGAATCTACCGGCTTAGGCTCCGGTCCACGCATCGGCACCATATAGAGCCACGCTCCCTCGTATCGCTCGGCAGGCAGTGTGCCTTCAATGACAAACTCATCTTCGGCAAGCCTTCCGTTCCTTCCTCCATGACATGCCGTCAGCACCGACAGCCCCGTCAGCGCAGCGACAACTATAAACAACTTCTTCATATATTTAATAACTAATTATTATACGTGAAAATACCGAGAAATCGCCTGCAAAGATAACATTTTTCCTGCACATGGCCAAAATAAACCTCCAAGGATTCACATTTTTGCCACATTATTTGGAACTCCATGCCAAAATCGCTATCTTTGCACATGACAAATGTATTACATAAACAAAATCAAACTCTCTATGAAAACCATCAAGAAACCACTCTCAGCACTATTGCTCTCTATAAGTTTTCTTTCGTCATGGGCGCAAGTGAACCCACAGGAAGGCTATATCATCACCTTGCAGCACGATACCCTGCGCGGCACCATCGATTATCGTGCTGAACAGCGCAATATCCGCCAATGCGACTTCAAGAAGGAGGGAACGCAGGAATTTGTCACCTACAAACCCGGGGAAATAGAATGCTACAGCATCCCCAGTGCTAACGCTTTCTACAAGACGCTGACTACCAAAATCGAAGGCCGTGATTCCACATTCTTTGCATCATGTCTGGTGCGCGGCGCCATGAATCTGTATCGTATTGCCAACAATATGGATGCCGACCTGTTCATCCTTCAGAAGAACGATGGGGAAACATTGACGTTCTATGGAGAAGACGGGACGGGCAACGCCGACAGAGCACAGCGTCGCAATCGCCTTGTTCCTGTCTATAACATGCTTCGCGACAGCGACAGGGCAACCAAAAGACTTTGGAAAGAGGAGATCAATCGCACCACGATGACACAAATCGTCAGATTATATAACGAAGACCTCCAAAGCGGCATACCCACCGAAATATTCACTTCGTCGGGAAGCAGCTATCAGATAGGCAGTGGCAAGAAGAATAGAAACTACCATTTCATGGTCATGGGTGGCATGAGTTATCAAAGACACACGACCGAAGAAGGAAGAATGACCAACTCCACGGAATTCACGATGACAGGCCTTCAGCCTAAACTGTCTATTGGAGTCAATTACAATCTCACACGTATCGCAAGTGGTCTTTATGTTGAGGGATTCATCAGTTGGTCAAGAATCGGCATAAAAAAAGATGATGTTACACTGCCATATAACATGTACACATCCAACACTTATGATACCAAGCTAACTGGAAATGATCTCCATTTTGAGGTCGGTTCCTCCTATCGTTTCGGCAAGGATCTCAAAATACAACCGCTCGTTCGTGCAGGCATAGACTTCAACCGCGCATTCGGTCAGGAATTCGAGGCGATGAATATTTCCACAAACTATGCCAATCTGTTTGAAACATATTATTATATCGACAACAAGCAATTCTTTTTCGGCTACTATTTTGGCATAGGTGCAGCCTATCCACTTTCCAAAGGGGCCATCCTACTCTATTTGGACTACAATGACACAGGCACGAACATCCCACTCCAGTGTTTTGATGTCCGTATTGGCTACGAATTCTAAATATCCATAGCTTTTTGCCCATGAAAATTTGGAAGATAACGCCAAAAGCGCTATCTTTGCAGCCATGAAATGCAATAAAGTCATAAAATATGCGCTGTCACTCCTGGTAGGAATATTGGTCTTTCTGTTCTGGTGGCTCCTGCATCCCGAATACTTGTCCTTCCACGAGCAGAACCAGCTGTTTCTTTTCACGGGTGATTATTTCCTTGAACGCATCGCTGTAGCCGGAGGCTTTGCCGACTGGCTCAGCGAACTGCTTGTGCAGTTCTATTACTATCCTGCCGTCGGAGCCCTTGTCATTGCCCTGCTGATGATGGCCCTGCAGGGGCTCACCTGCCTTGCGTTCTCAAGCAAGGGATGCACGTGGGCACCCTATTTCCTTTCGTTCATACCCGCCCTTATCCTGCTTCAGGGAATGGGAGACCAGGATCTGCTACTCTCTTTTCCCGTATCCATCTTCCTAAGCCTCGCCGTCTTTCTGCTGGCTCGCCGAGGAGGATGGTGGGCGCAACTTGTGGTCTCGCTCCCGCTCTATTGGCTCGCAGGAACAGCCTTTGCGGTGCAGGTGCTGCTCGCATGTGCCGAACAGTTTGTTCAAAAAGGTTGGAAGCAGGCCGTCCTGCGCACCCTCCTACATCTTGTTCTCGCTTGTCTGTGGGTTTACGTCTGCCGCACACTTTGGATGGCACAATATCCATGGGCCACCGTGCTTGCCGGCATCAATTACCATCGCCTCACCATCATGCTGATGAAGGACCCGTCGCAATGTTATGCGCTTATTCCCGTCATCGTGGCCTTCTATGCCTTTAGCCAGTACATCAGCTACCAGAAGCTGAAGCCGCGCGGCGTGAAGTCCGGGCTGGAATGGTGGAGCACCGTACCCATCCTTGTCTGCACAGTCCTCATTGCCTTCCTCAACCACGAACAGGACTACGATCCGAACATCGTTGCGCTGCTCGAACAGAACTACCTGATACGCAAGGGCGACTGGCAAGGCGTCATCCGACAGGCCGAACAGCATCGCACCGAAGCCCTCCAGGCCATGAACAGCGAACAGAGTTCCACGGCTGTCAACCTTGCCCTGGCAATGGAAGACCAGCTGGCCAACCGCATGTTCACGTTTTCGCAACGCGGCATGCACAGCCTGCTGATGCCCTGGAAACGCGACAACCTGACCTGCGTCCCCACCATGGAGGCCTTCTGGCAGCTCGGCTTCGTCAACGAATCGATGCGCTATGCCTTCGACCTGCAGGAGAGTATCCTTAACAACCGCAAGAGCGGACGCTTCACCAGGCGCATTGCCGAGTGCAACATCATCAACGGTCGCTACGACATTGCTTCGAAGTACCTCGACCTGCTCAGCCACACCCTCTTCTACCGCTCATGGGCCCAGCAGGCCAAGGCCTGCCTCCACGACGAAGCCAAGATTGCACAGCATCCCGAATGGGGCCGCAAGCGCCAGACCCGTCTGGAGAATGACTTCCTCTACTATTATCCCGAAATGACCAAGATGCTTGGCCAGCTCGTGCTTCGCAATCGGCAGAACAAGCTGGCCTACGACTACTTCATGGCCAGCCTCCTACTTGCCGGTGATGCACAAAGCTTTGTCGCCAATCTGCCTCAGCAGCCCGCCCCAGGCTCCGACCCCTTCCCCAAGGGCTATCGCGAATATGTAGCATACATGCAGGCCCATCCGATCGCCGCCGACGTTGTCACCAGCGCCACCTCGCAGAACAAATAACAGACCCCGATGATGAAACAACCCTTCCCCCATAGCCCCCTTGTTCAGCTCTGTTCTCGTTGGGAGCCAAGCTTGGCTCCCTGCGACAACAGCACGGCACGAACGAACGCCCCGCGGAATGCCACCCGCCTGCTTGTCTCGCTTTTTGCAGCAGTCTGTTTGCTCCTGCTTGCATCCTGCACATCCCGCCCATCCGATGCTGTGCAGGTTGACCAACTGCCTAACATCTATCCCGACTACGCCGGTGTAACCATTCCTGCCGGCATCGCCCCCCTTAACTTCAATCTGATGGCCGACGGCCCGACAAAGCAGGAGGCGGATATCGAAACCATCTATGTCGATGTGAAGGGAAGCAAGGGTGGCGAGCTCTCTACCTCGGGCCAATATGCCGACTTTGACATCGATGCCTGGGACAAGCTGACACGGCAGAACGTCGGAGGAACCCTCACCTTCACCGTCTTTACCAAGAACGATGGTCGCTGGATGCAGTACCGCGACTTTTCGGTCAACATCTCTCCCTACCCGCTCGACGACTACGGCCTCACCTATCGCCTGATTGCTCCGGGCTATGAGGTCTATAGCCATATCGGCAACTACCAGCGTGACCTGCATACGTGGGACGAAGAGGCCATCATCGAGAGCCAGTCCCTGCCGGGCCAGTGCATGAGTTGCCACACCAACAACCGCACCAATCCCAAGGAGTTCACATTCCAGCTACGCGGCAAGCATGGTGCCACCCTCATCCAGCGCGAAGTGACCGACGCCAACGGCAAAACCGAAGTGGTGCGCGAATGGATCAAGAGCAGCCACGACTCCATCCTCTCGAAGTGCGTCTATCCCTACTGGCATCCCTCGGGCAACTACTGCGCCTATTCGCTCAACCGCATCTACCAGCTGTTCTGGACAGCCAAGGACCGGCTTGTCGAAGTTTTTGACGATGGTTCGGACGTCATCGTCATGGACGTTCGCACGAAGGAAATACTGCGTTCGCCCCTCATCGAGCACACAAGCGGCGTCTATGAGACCTATCCCGCCTTCTCGGTCGATGGCAAGACACTCTATTTCTGTTCGTCCTACGCCTACATCGTGCCTCGCTATGCCGATTCGGTGCGCTACAGCCTCTGTTCCATCCCCTTCGATGCGGAGGATGGCACCTTCGGGACAAGAATCGATACCCTCATCGATGCAGCAGCTGAAGGCCATTCCATCACCCTACCCCGACCCAGTTACGACGGTCGATGGCTGCTCTACGACCAGGCCGACTTCGGCAACTTCCCCATCAACCACCAGGAGGCCGACCTCTGGCTCCTCAACCTGACAAACGGCGAACGTCATCCGCTCACCGAAGCCAATTCCGACCGTTCCGAATCGTTCCACAACTGGAGCAGCAATTCGCGCTGGATCGTCTTCTCCTCGCGTCGCGAGGACGGGCTCTACAGCCTGCTCTACATCACCAGCATCGACGACGAGGGCCACGCCACGAAGCCCTTCCTCCTTCCGCAGCGCAATCCCTGGCACTACTATCACGGCAATCTCTACAGCTATAACGTGCCCGACTTCACTTGTGACAAAGTTGAGTTCGATGTGCACAGTGCCTATCAGGAAGTGTTCAATAGCGAACTCATCCCGGTCACTCTGAGATAAGATTTTACGATCTTTTATAGTATGGGTCCAATTCTCAATCGAAAATTGGACCCATACTGTCGTAGCATACCAGTTTTGTGCGCAGATTTGGTATGCAGCAATCATACGGGTCCAATTTACGATTCAGAATTGGACCCGCCCCAACTCGACCATACATATCCGGGAAACGGATTCTGTATGCGCCAATCGCACGAGTCCAATTTACGATCGAGAATTGGACCCATACCAACCTGGCATACTGATTTTGTGCGCAGATTGGTCATGACGCGTTTGAAGCATAACCATTCCGGCATGGATTCGGTATGCACCAATTGCACGAGTCCAATTTACAATCGAGAATTGGACCCATAGAAACGTGGCATACCAATTTTGTGCACAGATTTGGTATGCAACGATCGCATGGGTCCAATTTACGATTCAGAATTGGACCCGAGCCATCGTAGCATACAGATTTGGTTTGCGAAATAAGTATGCTACAATTGGAGACGTTCCTTTTACTATCGGGAATATGCGAATGACGAGGGAAAATGGCACACTCTCCTTCTAAAAAACCGTTTGGAAGATTGTTTATAAGGCAAGTAACAAGATTTACAACTTTTTTCTTGCATTTTTCAACTATTTTTCTTTCCTTTGCAGCCGATATGATGAAGAGACGGTTATCCATACTGATGATCATGCTGGCCAATATACTGATATTGGCTCATGCTGTGGTGCCGCATCATCATCACAACAAGATGTTCGTGGCTATCGTCAATGTGCTGGACGACGGGAACAACCATACCGACAATCCAGCACATCACCACGACGGCGGCACGGAAGACTGTCTGATGTACGAAGCCGAAGCCGCTGCTGCACTGAAAAACCAGACGGATGACGAAGGGAAATACACAATAGTACCTTCGCAGAATTCCGATGATGGCGTGCAGATGCTGCTTTACGCCATCGGTCTTTATGAATTAGCACTACTCTCCACCAATAGCGATGACCACGTCTGGCGACAGCCATACGTCATCGGCGGGCATTCCGACTATGTAGCCCGCGCCAAAGGACTTCGCGCACCTCCCACTTGCTGATTTTTGATTGAGAGACATTTTGCATACCATCCACCTGCATAGGGGGATGGGTATGCCATTTATTCATTATCAAAAACAGCAAGATGAAAACCGGAAATCAGAACGCGGCAATCCTTTTGGCCGTCCTCGCTGCCGCCCTTTATGCCATCAGTACACCGGTGTCGAAAGTACTGCTGCAAGTGGTACCGCCCACTATGGTAGCTGCTTTCCTTTACCTCGGCACGGGCATTGGAGTCGGCACGATGATGATAGTCCGACACGAAAGCAGACGCTCCTCAACCGAAGAGCGTCTGCATCGACGCGACATTCCCTTTACCATTGCTATGGTGGTGCTCGACATAGCCGCTCCAATCCTGATGATGTACGGACTGCGGACTTGCTCGGCAGCCAACACCTCGCTGCTCAACAACTTCGAGATAGTTGCTACCGCCCTCATCGCCCTACTGTTCTTTGGGGAGGCTGTCGGCCGTCGCCTGTGGACAGCCATCGCTTTCGTCACCATTGCAAGCATCCTACTTTCGCTCGACGACAGCAGCATTGGCGAAGCGCTGACCTTCTCGCGAGGATCGCTCCTTGTGCTGGGTGCCACAATCTGCTGGGGCCTGGAGAACAACTGCACGCGTCAGATTGCCGATCGTGACCCAATGGAAATTGTCACCATCAAGGGCTTCGGTTCGGGATTTGGCGCGCTCGCCATCGCCTTTGCCGTGGGAGAATCTTTGCCCAACTGGAAACATCTACTCATCATCCTCCTGCTTGGTTACGTGGCTTATGGATTGAGCATCTACTGCTACACCTACGCCCAACGCACCATCGGAGCCGCCAGGACCAGCACCTACTATGCGCTTGCCCCTTTCATAGGTGCACTTCTCTCCATCCTTTTGCTCGGCGAACCCATCACGCTCATCTTCATCATCGCCTCTATCATCATGGCAGTAGGTTGCTGGTTCGCGGCAAAATAGAATCTATCGGAGCTCAGCGACGAGATTCCTGACTGTTTGGCAGATATTCTTTTTGGCGATGGCTTTCTGCATCGCTTCCTCGAGGGTGATTCCTGGTGGATTAATACATTCCACGCGGGCGAATCCGGCCTGAAGCAACTGCTCGCGGTCGCTGATTCGTCCTGCAATGAGGCAGGCGGGAGTGTTTCCAGATTGTTCGAGGATACCTACGGGCAGTTTGCCCATCAGCGTCTGTCGATCGGCCGAACCCTCGCCCGTGATGACCAGATCGGCATCGCAGACAAGTTCTTCGAAGTGAATCGTTTCAAGCAAAAGTTGAATTCCAGACTTGCAGGAAGCGTTGAGGTATTGCAGAAACGCATAACCCAGTCCTCCGGCAGCGCCCGCACCTTCGTCCTGCGAATGGTCGAAGCCGAAATGACGTGCCGAGGTTTCGGCAAACTTCCTTGCCCGTTCATCCAGCTTGATTACCATCTCGGGCGTTGCTCCCTTCTGTGGCGCAAAGACGCTGGCTGCGCCATTGTGGCCACAGAGCGGATTCTTCACATCGGTGGCTATCGTGAAATGCACGTCCTTCAGTTCCTCGAAGTCCTCCCATCGGTCGTTCACTGCAAAGGCATCGACGATGGCACGGAGCATTCCCATTCCAGCATCACTTGTCGCACTACCGCCCAGACCGACGATGATGTGACGGGCTCCTTTTCGAACGGCATCGACCACCAGTTGGCCGGTGCCATAACTTGTTGCCATCATTGGGTCACGTTCTTCCTTTGTCAACAAGGTCAAGCCACTGGCCTGAGCCATCTCGATTACAGCCAGTTCGTCCTTGAGCAGATATTGTGCCGTAATTGGTCGCATCAGTGGGTCTCTCACCGTCACAGCAATCTGTTCGCCCCCGATGGCGGCATGGAAAGCTTCGAGAAAGCCCTCGCCTCCATCGCTGACGGGGACCTGCACGATTTCGGCATCAGGACATGCGTGACGAATGCCTTCGGCCGCTGCCCGATTGGCTTCGACCGAAGTTATGCAACCCTTGAACGAATCGACTGCTACAACTACCTTGCGAATGTTCTTCATTTGTATTTGATTTATTTTCCTGTTCACTTCTCCACCAC